>JBJMWE010000287.1:0-10591 GCA_045810285.1 Vitreoscilla sp.
GCCAGCAGCGCCAGCGCGCGCTGCGCGGCCTCGCCGAGATCCATCGACTCGCGCTGCGGGCTGCGCCGCGTGAGGAACTCGCGGATGCGCTTGACGATGCGGCCCGCCTCGCCGGCCTGGTCGCCCAGCCGCGTCATCGCATCCAGGATGCGGGCATCGGTCTGCCCCGCGCGCTCGAGCAGGCGCTTGACGCCCGCGGCGTAGCCGGTGATCGAGGTGAGCGGCTGGTTGAGCTGGTGCGCGAGCGCGGAGGCCACTTCGCCCAGCATCGTCAGGCGCGCCTGGTGGGCCATCGTGTCGGTCTGGTGCCGCTCGCGCTCCTCGAGGCGCTTGCGCTCGGTGATGTCCAGGATCGAGCCCATCCAGCCGATGTGGGTTCCGCTCGCGTCGACCAGCGGCGCCTCGAAGATCATGACGTCGATCGGCTGCCCGTCCTTGCGCACCCAGCGCGCCTCGTAGCCGTCGCGCGGCGCGCCGCCGGCCATGTTGCGCAGGTGGCGCGACATGCTGTCGGCGATGGCGTCGGGCGGCCAGTAGGGCATCGGGGTGGCCACGCCGATCAGTTCCTCGGGCGCGAAGCCCACCAGGTCGCAGAACGCGCGGTTGACGTAGACGAGCCGGCCCTCGACGTCGCGTGCCCGCAGGCCCACGGTCAGCGAATCTTCCATCGCCTGGCGCCACGCGGCCTCGGTGCGCAGCGCGGCCTGCGTGCGCAGCACCTCGTTCATCTGCCAGCGCAGCAGCGCGGTGGCCACCACGATCATGAGCAGGAACACGGCCATCATCACGATGGGCAGGCGCAGCCACCACGGCCGCGGCGCCTCGTGCAGCGACAGCTCGAGGTACGTGTCGGGCATCGCCGGCTCCAGGCTGTGGCGGTGCGACTGCTCGGGCGGGGCCTCGCGGTCGCCCGCCTTGAGCGGGTCGGCCACCACCTGGCCGTAGCCGTCGACCAGGCGCACGTCGTACTCGTGCGCGAGCCACCACGGCACGGTCTGGCGCAGCAGCATCGAGGGCGGGTAGCGCACGACGAGCTTGCCCGCGGGCCGGCCGAGCGCATCGTGCAGCGGGGCGCTCAGGTGCGCGCTGATGCCGGGGCGCTCCATGATGCTCATGCCCTCGGGCACGACGGTCACCAGCCGCGTGTCGCCGTCGATCCAGCTCACGCTCTGCCACAGTCGCGCGAGGCCGTCGACCACCGCCTCCTGGTGCGCGAGCTCCTCGGGCCGCTGCGTGACGTCGAAGCCGCGCGCGAGCTCGTTGACCTGCGCCTGCTCCTCGCCGACGCGCTCGGTGATCTGGCTTTCGAGCGACAGCGAATCGGTGATCAGCTGGCGCTGGCGCGACTCGAGGTCCGCCCGGTCCGACAACTGCAGCCAGGTCGCCACCGACACCGTGAACAGCACCGACAGCACCAGCGGCACCCACCACCAGGCGCCGCGCCGCGCCAGCGCGCGCGCCCAGCGCCGGCTCGGGGGCGGCGTCAGGCTGGGCGGCGACGGCGGCTCGGGCTGCATGGCGGCAGTCTATGTCGGGGCGCGCCGGTGCACACGCGGCGCGCCGGGGGCATGTGGGAGTCCACAATTTGCCCACGCGGGGGGGCTGCCGACAATCCGTTCACTCGAGACGAGCCCGTGTCCCGCCGTGCAGGCTTGCGGCAGGCTTAAATCCGACAACGAATCCAATCGACCCCAGGAGACCCGCATGCACACCACTTCCCGCCGCCAGGTCCTCGGCGCCACCGCCGCGCTCGCGACGGCCGGCGTCAGCTCCGTCGCGCGCGCACAGGCCCCGATCCTCATCAAGTTCAGCCACGTGGTGGCGCCCGATACGCCCAAGGGCAAGGGCGCGACGCGCTTCAAGGAACTGGCCGAGGAGCGCACCAAGGGCAAGGTCAAGGTCGAGATCTACCCGAACAGCCAGCTGTACAAGGACAAGGAAGAGATGGAGGCGCTGCAGCTCGGCTCCGTGCAGATGCTCGCGCCGTCGCTGTCGAAGTTCGGCCCGCTGGGCGTCAAGGAATTCGAGGTGTTCGACCTGCCGTTCCTGTTCAAGGACACGAACGCGTTCAAGAGCGTCACCGAAGGCGCGCTGGGCGCGCAGCTGTTCGCCAAGCTCGAACCCAAGGGCATCCGCGGCATGGCCTACTGGGACAACGGCTTCCACCAGATGTGCGCCAACCGCCCGCTGCACCACGTGGCCGACTTCAAGGGCCTGAAGATGCGCATCCAGTCGTCCAAGGTGCTCGACGCCCAGATGCGCGCGCTCGGCGCGATCCCGCAGGTGATGGCGTTCTCCGAGCTGTACCAGGCGCTGCAGTCGGGCGTGGTCGACGGCACCGAGGGCACGCCGTCGAACTTCTTCACGCAGAAGATCTACGAAGTGCAGAAGCACATCACGCTGTCCAACCACGGCCACCTGGCCTACGCGGCCATCGTCAACAAGAAGTTCTGGGACGGCCTGCCCGCCGACATCCGCGCCACGCTCGACGAGTGCATGAAGGACGCGACGAAGTACGCCAACGCGATCGCCGCCACCGAGAACGTCCAGGCGCTGGAGAAGATCCGCGCGAGCGGCAAGTGCACCGTCTACCAGCTCACGCCCGACGAGGCGCTGGAGTGGAAGAAGGCGCTGATGCCGGTGCACAAGGAAATGGAAGGCCGGGTCGGCAAGGACGCCGTCGCCGCCGCCTACAAGGAAGCCGGCTTCCAGCCGGTCTGACCGGCCGGGCGCCCGGCGCGACGCCGGGGCCGCCCCGATTGACGAAGCGCGCCCGCGCATCGTCCACTCGACACGCACGCAGCGCCGCGACGGCGCTGCGCGGGTGTCCCTTGCCCTGCCCCGGCGCGTCCGCGCCAAGAAAGGCCCCTGATGTTCGGTCGCCTCCTCGACCACCTCGAAGAATGGCTCATCGCGTTCCTGATGGCCGCAGCGACCTTGCTGATCTTCGTGGCGGTCCTCCATCGTTACGCCGCCGGCTGGCATTACCCGGCCTTCCTGCAGTTCGTCCAGGACTTCCTGCTGAAGATCAACCTCAGCTGGGCGCAGGAGCTGTGCATCTACATGTTCATCTGGATGGCCAAGTTCGGGGCCGCCTACGGCGTGCGCCACGGCACCCACGTGGGCGTGGACGTGCTCGTGCGCGCGCTGCCGCCGCGCCAGGCGCGCTGGCTGACCATCTTCGGCCTGTGCGGCGGCGCGCTGTTCACCGTCGTCATCGGCACGATGGGCGCCGTGCTGGTCTGGGACGACGGCATGCACTACTCGTTCCTGAGCCACCTGGGCCGCAACGTGGACGACCTGTCGGAGGGGGCGACCACGCCCGACCTCGAACTTCCCGTGTGGATCGAATACCTCGCGATCCCGCTCGCGTCGTACCTGATGTGCTTCCGGTTCATCCAGGTGCTCGTGAAGTTCGTCCGGACCGGCGAGCTGCCGCACCATGAAGTGGCCCACGTCGAGGGCCTGGCGGACGTCGACAACTACGAACCGACGCCGCAGGGGAGCATCACGAAATGAACAGCCTCTTTTCGAACTTCACGCGGGGCGAGCGCCAGGCCGCCCCAAGCCGGCCCTCGGCCCCCTCGCGGGACGGAGCGACGTACCCGGAGCGGGAGGGGCTCCAATGAGCGCGCTCATCATCTTCTCGCTGCTCGTGGTGCTGATGCTCACGGGCATGCCGATCTCGATCGCGCTCGGCCTCACGGTGATGAGCTTCTTCTTCTTCCTCAGCGACGTGCCGATGGCCAGCGTGGGGTTGAAGCTGTTCGAGGGGCTCAACAGCTTCCCGATCATGGCGATCCCGTTCTTCATCCTGGCGGGCAACTTCCTCACCAACGGCGGGGCGGCCAAGCGGATGATCCACTTCGCCGCCACGATGGTGGGCCACCTGTATGGCGGCCTGGGCCTGGCCGCGGTGCTGGCCTGCGCGATGTTCGCGGCCATCTCCGGCTCGTCGGTGGCCACCGTCGTCGCGGTGGGCACCATCATGATGCCGGCGATGACCGCGGCGGGCTATCCGAAGCGGTTCTCGGCCGGCGTGATCACCACCTCGGGCGCATTGGGCATCCTGTTCCCGCCGTCGATCAACCTGGTGATCTTCTCGATCGCCACCACCGGCATGAGCGCCACGGGCCCGCACGACGAACCGGTGGCCTCCGCGTCGGTGGGCGACCTGTTCATCGCGGGCGTGATCCCGGGCCTGGTCCTGGCGCTGCTGCTGGGCATCACCACCTGGTTCCGCGCCCGCAAGTACGACTATCCGCGCATGCCGGTGGCGTCCTGGGGCGAGCGCTGGCGGGCGTTCCGCGAGGCCTCGTGGGGCCTGGCGCTGATCGTCATCGTCGTGGGCGGGATCTACTCGGGCATGTTCACGCCGACCGAGGCCGCCGCCATCGCCGCCGTGTACTCGTTCCTCATCTCCGTGTTCGTCTACAAGGACATGAAGCTGATGCAGGTGCCCGCCATCCTGCGCAACGCCGCAGCGATGAGCTCGATGCTGCTGTACATCATCACGAACGCGGTGCTGTTCTCGTTCCTGCTGACGTCCGAGCAGATCCCGCAGGCCATGGCCCAGTGGATGACGCACCAGGGCTTCGGCATCGTCGTGTTCCTGTTCCTGGTCAACATCATCCTGCTGGTGGCCGGCAACTTCATGGATCCGTCGGCCATCGTGCTGATCATGGCGCCCATCCTGTATCCGATGGCGGTCAAGCTGGGCGTCAACCCGGTACACCTGGGCATCCTGATGGCCGTCAACATGGAGGTGGGCATGTGCCACCCGCCGGTGGGCCTGAACCTCTACGTGGCCTCGGGCATCACGAAGATGGGCATCTCCGAACTCACGGTGGCGGTCTGGCCGTGGCTGGTGACCATGATCGGCTTCCTGATCCTCACCACCTACTGGCCCACGCTGTCGCTGTGGTTGCCGCACCTGCTGGCGCACTGATTCCCCGAGCGCCTGCGACGAGGCCCCGGCGGCGCGAGCGATCGGGGCCTTTCTCCTTGCCGCCGGCCGGAAACGGCGCGCCGGCGGCGGCCCGCTAAGATCGCGCCTTCCGCCTCGCGGCCTGCCCGTTCCCATGCGCCTGCTGTCCCCGCCCTCGCCCGCCGTCCGTCCCGCCTCCCGTCTCGCGCCCGTGGCCATCGCCTGCGGCCTCGCGCTGCATGCCGCGGCGGCGCACGCCCAGTTCGTGGCGACCGCCGCCGGCGACGCGCCGTCGCTGCGCACGCTCGACGCGCGCGTGCGCCTCGGCGCCGAGAAGGTGAAGCTGCCCGGCGACACCATGGGCCTGGTCGGCATGACGGAGCTGCTCAACGTGGGCGGCGAGTGGTGGGCGGGGCCGGGCGTCTACGGCGCCGCCACCGGGCGCCGTGGCGGCTTCTTCGTGCCGGGCGTCGAAGGTGCGTGGTCGCATCCGTTCAGCGACCTGCTGGCGCTGGACGCCGGCGTGTTCGTGGGCGGTGGCGGGGGCGGCGCGGCGCCGGTGGGCGGCGGCCTGATGGTGCGGCCGCACGTCGACCTCGTCTTTCGCCTGCCCGGCTTCTACATGGGCCCGACGTTCTCGAAGGTCTGGTTCCCGAACGGGCAGATCAATTCCAGCCAGTTCGGCTGGATGATCAACTTCGACTCCTCGTTCCGCTACCGCTCCGCCGAGTACACGGGCCCGGCCACCGACGGCAGCGCCACCGGCCTGGGCTTCGACCACGTCGACGCGATGGTGACCTTCGCCAAGCCCTTCCACTCGCGCTCGACCACCGGCACGCCGATGACGCAGCGCATCGGCCTGGTGGGCCTGCGCGCCGAGCGCAACGTCGACGGCCCGTTGTGGGCGGGCATCGAGACCGCCGGCGCCGCGTCGGGCGGCGTCGCGGGCTATGCCGAGGTCCTGGGCACGGCCGGCCTGCGCTGGCCCGTCATCGACAACCGCCTGAGCGTGGGCGTGCGCGCCTCGGCCGGCCTGGGCGGCGGCGGCGGCATCGACACCGGCGGCGGCCTGCTGGTCAAGGCCGCGGCGGGCGCGACGCTGCGCCTGACCGACACGCTGGGCATCGGCGCCGAGATCGGCGTCGTCGACGCGCCGCGCCACGCGAACTACAAGGCGCAGACGGCGGCCGTCTCGCTCAACTGGGCGCTGGACGTGCCGCAGGCCGACCTCGGCAGCTGGTTCGCCACCCACCCCGGCACGCCCACGCGCATGGAGTTCGGCTCCGGGGTCGAACGCTACCGCGCCGCGCGCAAGACCGGCGGCACCGAACCGCTGGAGGCGGTGGTGCTGCAGGTCAACCGCTTCGTCGCACCCCACCTCTACGTCACGGGCCAGGCCCACAGCGCGTTCGCTGGCGGCGCGGGCGCGTATTCCGAAGGCCTGTTCGGCGTGGGCGTGCAGCTGCCCGTGACGCAGCGGCTGCGCCTGGGCCTCGAAGCCCTGGCCGGGGCGGCCGGCGGCGGCGGCGTGGACACCGGCGGCGGCGCCGTGGCCCAGGGCCGCGCATACATCGACGTCGCGCTCACCGACGCCCTGTCGCTGCGCGTGGCCGGCGGCAAGATCAAGTCGGTGCGCGGCAGCGGCGGCCTGGACGCGCCCGTCGTCGATGCCGCGCTCGTGTTCCGCTTCGGCGTCGACCGCGCCAACAGGCGCTGAGAGCCGCGCGGGCGCGGCGATTGCTGCGTCGGGCTTGCGCGCGCCGTCGCCGCGCTGCTGGAGCCGCCATGCCCCGCTCGATCTGGAAAGGCGCGATCGCCTTCGGTCTCGTCCACGTGCCCGTGGCGCTGTATCCGGCGTCGCAGGAGGACGACATCGACTTCGACTGGCTCGACAAGCGCTCGATGGATCCGGTCGGCTACCAGCGCATCAACAAGCGCACCGGCAAGCCGATCAACAAGGAGAACATCGTCAAGGGCGTCAAGCAGGAGGACGGCACCTACGTGCTGATGGACGAGGACGAGATCCGCAACGCCTATCCGAAGACGATGCAGACCATCGAGATCGAGGGCTTCGTCAAGGCCGCCGAGATCCCGTTCGTCTACCTCGAGAAGCCCTACTACCTGGAACCCCTGGCCAAGGCCGACAAGGTCTACGCGCTGCTTCGCGAGGCGATGATCGCCGACGACGTGATCGGCATCGCGCGCGTCGTCATGCACACCAAGGAGCACCTGGCCGCGCTGATGCCCGACGGCCCGATGCTCGTGCTCAACACGCTGCGCTGGGCCACGGAGGTGCGCAAATGGAACGAGCTGCGCATTCCCGAGGCCGGCAAGTCGGCCGGCATCAAGGAATCCGAGCTGAAGATGGCCAGGCAGCTGGTCTCCGAGCTCACGGTCAAGTGGAAGGCCGACAGCTACCACGACCGCTTCACCGAGGCGATCCAGAAGCTGGTCGAGGCCAAGGTCGCCGCGGGCGCCACGCAGGAGGTCACCCCGATCGAATCGCCGGTGGACACATCCGCGCCGTCCAACGTGGTCGACCTCACGGCGCTGCTCAAGAACAGCCTGGGCAAGCGCCGCCCGGCCGCGGAAACCGTGCTGGAGGCCGAAGCCGCGGCTGAAGCGAAGCCTGCGCGCAAGTCGGCCGCCAGGACGCCCGCGAAGGCCGCCGCGTCGAAGAAGCCCGCCGCCAAGAAAACGGCGCCGGCCGCGCGCGCCCGCGGCACGCCCACGCTCGCGCGCAAGCGCGCCTGAGCCCCGGCCAGCGCACGGGCATGGCGAATGCCGACCCCGGCGCATGCCCACCGCCCCGCGAACCTCGACCTCCCGCGCACGCGCACCTGCCCCGGCCCGCACGCCCCGCGTGACGCGCGCGGCGGCGCCCACGCAGCGCGCACGCGCGAAGGCGCCCGCCGCCGACGACGGCGCCCCGCTCGCCCGCTACAAGGCCAAGCGCGACTTCAGCATCACGTCCGAGCCGGGCCCGGTCCGCACGCGGGCCGGCAGGCAGCTGTCGTTCGTGATCCAGAAGCACGACGCCACCCGCCTGCACTACGATTTCCGGCTGGAGCTCGACGGCGTGCTGCTGTCGTGGGCCGTGCCCAAGGGCCCCAGCTTCGATCCGAAGGAGAAGCGGCTGGCGATGCACGTCGAGGACCACCCCGTCGCCTACGGCACGTTCGAGGGCACGATCCCGCCCGGGCAATACGGCGCCGGCACCGTGATCATCTGGGACAACGGCACCTGGGAACCGGTGGGCGACCCGCGCGCCGGCATGAAGGCCGGCAAGCTCGTGTTCCGGCTGCACGGCCGCAAGGTCGCGGGGCTGTGGGAGCTGGTGAAGATCGCCAAGCCGGGCGAGCGCCAGGAGCCGTGGCTGCTGTTCAAGAAGCACGACGAGTGGGAGCGGCCGCACGCCGAGTACGACGTCGTCCGCGCGTTGCCGGACAGCGTGGTCACGCATCCGCTGCCGCCCCTGGACGCGCCCGCGACGGCCGCGGGGCCTGCGCGGCGGACCAGCGCTGCGACGCTGGAGGCGGGCGAGTCGTCGGCCGTGGAGGCCACCGCGGCGACGGCGACGGGCGAGGCAGCGAAGACCTCGCGCAGGTCGGCCCCGCCAATCGCTCCGGCCGCGCTCGAGGGCGCGCGCAAGGCCGCGCTGCCGCAGACGCTGTCGCCGCAGCTGGCCACGCTCGCCAAGTCCCCGCCGACGCACGGCGACTGGCTCTACGAGATCAAGTTCGACGGCTACCGCCTGATGACGCGCATCGCCAGGGGCAAGGCGGCCATCATCACGCGCGGCGGCCATGACTGGACGCACAAGCTGGCGCCGCTGGCCGAGGAGCTCGCGTCGCTGGGCATCGACAATGCCTGGCTCGACGGCGAGGCCGTGGTGCTCGACGCCCACGGCCTGCCGCAGTTCAACCTGCTGCAGAACGCGCTCGATTCGCGCCGCAGCGCGGAGGCCGTCGTCTACTACGTGTTCGACGTGCCGTTCCTCGACGGCGTCGACCTGCGCGGCGTGCCGCTGCATGCGCGCCGCGCGCTGCTCAGGCAGGTGATCGCGGCGCACGCCGGCGACAAGGTGCGCTTCAGCGACGACTTCCCCGCCGGCGCGAGCGAGGTGCTGGCCACCGCGTGCCGGCTGGGCCTGGAAGGCGCGATCGCCAAGCGCCGCGACGGGCTGTACACCTCCTCGCGCTCGACCGACTGGCTCAAGCTGAAGTGCCAGGCGCGCCAGGAGTTCGTCATCGGCGGCTTCAGCGACCGCAGCGACAACGACCAGGCCATCGGCGCGCTGTCGCTGGGCTATTTCGACGAGCAGGGGCAGCTGCAGTACGCGGGCCGCGTCGGCACGGGCTGGAGCTCGGAGGACGCGGTGGCGCTGCGCACGAAGCTCGCGAAGCTGGTCACCGGCAAGTCGCCGTTCGCCGCCGGCACGACGCGCTCCACACGCTGGATGACGCGCCCCGCCGCCACCGATCACTGGGTGAAGCCGCGGCTCGTGGCCGAGGTCGCCTTTGCGGAATGGACGCCCGATGGCAGCATTCGCCATGCGTCGTACCAGGGCCTGCGCGAGGACAAGGACGCCAAGGCCGTCGGACGCGAACGCGCGAAGGCGCCGCCTACCTCGGAGAAGGCTGTGACCGCGACGAAACCATCGACGATGAAGCCCGCGCCTGCCGTGAAGACCTCGCCGCGGGCCGGCACCGTGGAGATCGAGGGTGTGCGCATCTCGCACCCCGAACGCGTGATCGACGCGAAGAGCGGCCACACCAAGCTCGACCTGGTGCGCTACTACGCCAGCATCGCGGAGTTCATGCTGCCGCACCTGAAGGCGCGGCCCGTGTCGCTGGTGCGCGCGCCGGAAGGCGTCGGCCACGAGCTGTTCTTCCAGAAGCATGCCGACGTGCGCACCATGCCGGGCGTGAAGGACCTGCAGGGGCTGTGGGAAGGGCACGATCCGCTCATCGAGATCCCGTCGCCCAAGGCACTGGTTGCCGCCGCGCAGATGAACGTCGTCGAGTTCCACACCTGGAACTCCGTCAAGCAGAAGGTGGACAAGCCGGACCGCATGATTTTCGACCTGGACCCGGGCGAGGGCGTGAACTTCGACCAGGTGCGCGAGGGCGCGCAGCTGATGCGCGCGCTGCTCGAGGAGCTGGGGCTCCAGTGCTGGCTCAAGACGAGCGGCGGCAAGGGGCTGCACGTGGTGGTGCCGATGTCGGCGCGGCTGGACTACGACACCGTCAAGGCCTTCTCGCAGCGCATCGTGCAGCACATGGCCGCGACGATCCCGCAGCGCTTCGTCGCCAAGAGCGGCGGCTCGAACCGCGTGGGCCGGATCTTCATCGACTACCTGCGCAACGGCTTCAACGCCACCACCGCGGCGGCCTTCTCCGCGCGGGCGCGGCCCGGGCTGGGCGTGTCGATGCCCATTGCCTGGGACGAGCTCCCCGCGATCCGCGGCGGCGACCAATGGACCATCTCCGACGCGCGCGACCGCCTGTCGTTCCAGCAGTCCGACCCGTGGGCCGGCTACTGGGCATGCAGGCAGACGATGACCAAGGCGATGAAGGCGCTGGCGGCCGTGACCTGAATCATTCGCTCGGGCAGGTGTGGCGGGTAGGGCGGGGTAGGGCGGGTCAGCCGCAGGCGTAACCC
>JBJMWE010000288.1:0-39552 GCA_045810285.1 Vitreoscilla sp.
GGACCACGTCGCGCTCTGGGAAGACGTGGAACTGTCCCCTGGCGTCCACCGTCTCACCGCCAAAGGCGCCGGCGATGCCAGCGATTCGATCGAGTGGAACGTGGCGGCGCCCGATTGACGCGCGTCGGGCGGCGGGCGATGGCGGGCCCGGTTCCTGGCATCCGCCTCGGCGCGACGCGCAAGGACGCGAACGCCAACGGCGGCCTGCCTTCAGCCCGCCAGCGCGTCCAGTTCTTGCCGGGTCGGCAACCCGTCGCTGTCGCCGGGGAACTGCACCATTCGAGCGCCGATCGCGTTGCCGCGCCGCGTCGCGGCCTCCAGCGCGAGGCCTTCCAGCAGCCCGCTGATCACGCCCACCGCGAAGCCATCGCCTGCGCCCACCGTGTCGACCACGCGCCGCACGCGGGTTCCCGGCACGTGTGCGCGAACGCCGCTGCGCTCCGCGCAGAACGCGCCTGCCGGACCCAGCTTGACCACGACCGCGCCGGCCCCCAGGTCGAGATAGAACGCCGCGATGTCCTCGGCGCTGTCGCGACCCGTCAGCAGCCGGCCTTCCGAGAGGCCGGGCAGCATCACGTCGGACTGCGCCGCGAGCGCGTTGACCGTGGCGACCATGTCGTCGTGGGATGCCCAGAGCCGGGGCCGCAGGTTGGGATCGAACGACACGCGCTGGCCTTGCGCGCGAGCCGACGCCGCCAGGGTGAACGCAAGGTCGCGGCAACCCGCCGACAACGCCGGGAGGATGCCGGTCAGGTGCAGGTGGCGCGCGGCGACGGGGGCCGAACGCGAGAGTTCGGTGGCGTCCATCGCGCTGGCGGCGGAGCCGCGACGGTAATAGTCGACGACGGGGTCCGCGCCCTCTGGTGCCAGCGACTTCAGCATGAAGCCCGTCGATCGCGTGGCGTCGACGGTGACGAGCTGGCGCGACAGGCTTTCGCGGGCCATCTCGGCCAGCAGGAAGCGTCCGAAGGCGTCGTCGCCCACGCGGCTGACGTAGCCGACGCGCAAGCCGAGCCGCGACAGCCCGATCGCCACGTTGAGTTCCGCGCCGGCGCTGAAGCGGCGGAACCGGTCGACGTGCTCGAGCGCGCCAGGGGCCTCGGCCGCGAGCAGGACCAGGGCTTCGCCCGCGGTCAGGACATCCAGCGAGCTCACATGACGGCGCCGAGTTGCCACGGCACGAACTCGTTGTTGCCCAGGTCGTGCTGCTCGCTGAGCGTGCGCTGCCCGGACGCCGTGGCGAGCATCAGCTCGAACAGTCGCGCGCCGGCCTCGGCTACGCTGGCGCGGCCGTCGATGATCTCTCCGGCGTTGAAATCCATGTCCATGCGCATGTGCTCGTACATCTCGCTGTTGGTCGCCAGCTTGACCGACGGCGTGGGCTTGCAGCCATAGGTGGACCCGCGGCCCGTGGTGAAGCAGATGAGGTTGGCGCCGCCGGCCACCTGCCCGGTCGCGGACACCGGATCGTAGCCCGGCGTGTCCATGAACACGAGCCCGTGCGTGCGCACCGGCTCGGCATATTCGACCACGTCCATCAGTCCGCTGTTGCCGCCCTTGGCGACCGCGCCGAGCGATTTCTCGAGGATGGTCGTGATGCCGCCCGCCTTGTTGCCCGGCGACGGGTTGTTGTTCATGTCGCCGCCGTTCTTGCCCGTGTAGTCCTCCCACCAGCGCAGCCGCTGCATCAGCCGCTCGGCGATCTCGGGCCGGGCCGCACGCGCCGTGAGCAGGTGTTCGGCGCCATAGATCTCGGGCGTCTCCGACAGGATCGCCGTGCCGCCATGGCGCACCAGCAGGTCGACGGCGGCGCCGAGCGCCGGGTTGGCGCTGATGCCCGAATAGCCGTCCGATCCACCGCACTGCAGGCCGACGGTCAGGTGCCTGGCAGGCACCGTCTGCCGCCGTGCCGCGCTGGCGAGCGCAAGGAGCTCCCGCACGATGGCGCTGCCCGCGGCGATGGCCTCGCGCGTGCCGCCTGCCTCCTGGATCGTCATCGTGCGGAGGCGGCCGCCCGTCGCCTCGAGCGGCTCCACGAGCGCGTCGACCTGGTTCACCTCGCAGCCCAGTCCGATCACCAGGACGCCCGCGAAGTTCGGATGCACCGCGTAGCCGCGCAGGGTGCGCCGAAGCAGCGCGATGCCTTCCCCCGTGCCGCTCATGCCACAGCCGCCGCCGTGGGTGATCGCCACGACGCCGTCGACGCCGGGCCACGCGTCCATGGCGTTGCCCGAGAACGCCTTCTCGATGGCCTTGCACACGGTGGCCGAGCAGTTGACGCTCGAGATCACCCCGACGAAATTGCGCGTGCCCACGCCCCCGTCGGACCGGACGAAGCCCTCGAACGTCGCCGGCTCGGGCACCGGCGTGGTCGGCACATAGCTGCGCCCGACGCCGTGCACGGGATGCGAGTCCCCCATGTCGAGGTTGTGCACGTGGACGTGCTGGCCGATCTCGATGTCCGACGTCGCGACGCCGATGACCTGGCCATATTTGCGAACCGGTGCGCCGGCGGCCACGGCGTGCAAGGCGATCTTGTGGCCGGCGGGCACGTCGGCGGCCGCGCGCAGGCTGCCGTCCGGGCTCGCGAGCACGGCGCCGGCGGCGATCGCCGCGCGCGCGACCGCCACGTCGTCGGCAGGATGCAGGCGCAGCAGGGGTGACGGCGTGAGTTCAGTCGACATGGAACACCTCTTCCATCGCCGCCCAGTGTTCCCCGGGCGCCCGGCTGTCCAGCGGGCGCTGGCAGGGATCGGTGAACGTCCACCAGCGCCGTGTCTCCGCATCCGCGGCGATCGCCGCCATGTCGGCCGCCAGATCGTTGCCGTGGTACTCCCAGGACGCGAACAGCAGGTTCTCCGGTTCGCGCAGGTAGATCGTGTAGTTGCGGATGCCGGACGCCGCGATGCGTTCCAGCACGCCGGGCCAGACGGCGGCGTGCAGGCGCTTGTACTCGGCGATGCGTTCGGGCGCGATGCCGATCACCATGCCCATTCGTTTCATTGCAGGGACTCCTTGGACGGGAGGCTGGACGTCGGCGCGAGGGCGTCGCGCAGCCAGGGTTGAGCCAGTGTCGGCAGGCTTGCCTGCGCGGCCTCCACCACGGGCGCCAGGCGGCGCGCCTTCTTCAGGTCGTGGTTGGCGGCGATGTCGGCCAGCCGGTGCGCGAGCCACGGGTTGAGCAGGCGCTCCCTCAGCGTGACCAGGTACGCGCGCGCCGCCGCGCCCTCGCCCAGGGCGTCGAACACGGGAAGCACTTCGTCGGCCCACAGGCGCTCGAGTGCGAGACGCGTCGGCTCGTCGCGCATCGCCTCGAGCACCGTGCGGCCGTGCGGCTGTCCGTCGCGCAGCCACAGCTCGGCCAGTGCGGTGTGGCCGAGGTTGAGCAGCCACAGCTTGAGGCGCTCGAACGCGCCCAGGTACTGCGTCAGGACGATGTCCGGATGCCGGCACGGCAGCTCCAGGCCCGGCTGGTCTTCGATGGCCCAGAGCGCATACGGTTCGGCGACGGCGCCGATCGGCTCGATGGCCTCCGGCACGATGCGATCGACCAGCGAGTTCGCCCACACGGGGCGCTCGTGCAACCAGGCCAGGAAGTCCTTGTCCAGCCGCCAGTCGCGGGCGAGTCCGGCGACGATGTCGCGCAGCCGTTCGCCGTTGCGCGCGACGAGCTCGCAGGGCAGCAGCGTGAGTGCGGCGTCCGGCCTGGCCTGCCAGCGGTCGTGCAGGGCGACCAGCAGCTTGGCGGGGAAGGCGCGTGGCGCGGCGGCCAGCGGCGCGAGCGCCTGCGGACCGTCCTGCGCGTCGAGCTGCCAGCCGGCGTCACCGGTGTTGGAGACGACGACCCGCAGCGCGTCGCCGGCGAACTCGCGTCGCACCGCGGGCCAGTCGGTGGCGGTGCGCACGGCCGCGCGCACTGCGCTGCAATGGCGCAGCTCGTCCACCGCTCGCCCGTTGGCGAGCCCCCGGATGCGCACCTGGTAGCCGCGCCCGGTGGCGAGCGCGGCGACGCGCGCCGCGCTGCGCCAGTCGTCCGTGGTCTGGACGACCGTGATGCCGCCCAGGGCGGCACCGTGCGCCATCGCCTCGGACACCAGGAGGTCGACATGGGCCTGCAGGAAGCGGCTGGTGCCGAATTGCAGGATGGGTTGGCCCATGGGCATGGTCAGCACTCGACGATCGCCTTGATGACGTGCTGGTCCGGATCCAGCAGGCCGGCGAAGTCGCGCGGCACGTCGGCGAGTTGCATGCGATGCGTCGCGAGTGCCGCGACCGGCACGTCGCCGGCGCGCATGGCGGCGAGCACCGTCTCGAAATCGGACGTCGTCGCGTTGCGGCTGCTCAGCAGGGTGGCCTCGCGCTTGTGGAATTCCGGATCGGAGAAGGTGATGTTGCCCTGCACGATGGACACCAGGACGTAGCGGCCGCCGTGCGCGATGAACTTGAAGCCGCGCTCCATCGCGCCCGGGTTGCCCGTGGCGTCGAAGACGACATCGAAGAGCTCCCCGTCGCTCAAGTGCTCGAGCTGCTGCGCGTCGTCCGGGCCGACCTCGACCACCGCCTCCACGCCCAGGTGCGCACGTGCGACCGCCAGGCGGTCGCGCCGGCTGTCGAGCGCGACGACGCGAGCGCCGCGCAGCGCCGCGAACAGCATCACGGCCAGGCCGATCGGGCCGGCTCCCGCGACGAGCACGCGCTGGCCCGCGGCGACGCTTCCGCGTTCGACGGCATGCGCACCGATGGCCAGGAACTCGAGCATCGCCGCCTGGTCCAGCGTGATGCCTTCGGCCTTGTGGACGAACGCGGCCGGAACGGCGAGGAGCTCGGTCATCGCCCCGTCGCGATGCACGCCCAGCACCTGGATCGAGGTGCAGCAGTTGGTCTTGCCCTGGCGGCAGGCGATGCAGCGGCCGCACGACAGATACGGCATGACGTACACGGCGTCGCCGGGTGCCAGGCCGCTTGCCGGGTCGGTCTCCTCGACCACGCCGGAGAGCTCGTGTCCCATCACGCGCGGATAGGCCAGGTAGGGCTGGTTGCCGGTGAAGATGTGCAGGTCGGTGCCGCAGACGCCGACGCGCCGCACGCGCAGCAGCACCTCGCCGGGCTGGCGCAGGGGGCGCGGACGTTGCTCGGCGACGAGCTTGCCGGGGGTTTCACAGAGGACGGTCAGCATGGGCGTGGTGCTCGGAGTCGATAGAGGGAAACGGCGTTGCCGCCCAGGATGGCGGCGGCCTCGCCGGCACTGGCGGCCGGCTGGACGGCAGCCAGCAGGGCCGTGGTCATGGCCAGCCAGCCGGGGTAGTCGCCGGCCAGCCGCAGCACGGGCCAGTCGCTGCCCCACAGCAATCGCGACGGCCCGAAGCACGCCCAGAGCGTCTGCACGTAGGGCAGCAGGTCTTCCAGGCGCGTGCGCTCGCCGGCCTCGGTGAGCAGGCCCGAGACCTTGCAGTGCACCTGCGGCAGCGCGGCCAGGCTTGCCAGGTCGTCGTGCCACGGCTGCATCTGGCCGCGCGCGATCGGCGGCTTGGCGGCATGGTCGACGACGACGGCCAGCCGAGGATGGCGCGCGGCGAAGGTCCGAAGGGCGCCGAGGTGGCGCGGCAGCACGAGCGCGTCGAAGACCAGGCCGTGGCGCGCCATGGCCTCGGCGGCGGGCGCGGTGGCCGGATCGGCGATCCAGTCGTCGTCCTCCAGGTCCTGCAGCATCGGCCGCAAGCCCTTGAGCAGCGGGTCGCGCGCGAGCTCGGCGATGGTGTCGACGGCGTCCGCGGCCTTCATGTCGACCCAGCCGACGACGCCCTGGACGAAGGTCGTCCCGCGGGCCAGCTCGAGCAGCTGCCGCGTCTCGGCCACGCTCGGCATCGACTGCACGAGGACGGTGCCGTCGATGCCGCCGGCCTGCAGCAGCGGGGCCAGGTCCTGCGGCTCGAAGTCGCGATGGATGGCGGCCAGCGTCGGCGGCGGCCAGGCGCCGGCGCGCTCGGCGATCCGCCAGAAGTGCTGGTGCGCGTCGATCCTCATGGCGGGGTGCCCCGATCTCGCGGGCAGGGTGCGGCGCCTTCCAGCAGCCCGCGTTCGCGCAGCGCCTCCCACAGTCCGGCCGGGATGGCGCGTTCGAACCAGGCGACGTTCTGGCGCACCTGCGCGGGCGAGCGCATGCCCGACAGCACCGACGCCACCGCGGGATGCCCGAGGGGGAACTGCAGCGCCGCGGCTTCCAGCGGGACGTCGAACTCCGCGCAGGTCGCCCGCAGGGCGGCGGCGCGCCGCAGGAGTTCGGGCGGGGCGTCCGCGTAGTCGAACTTGGCCTGTCCCGCCAGCAGGCCGGAATTGAACGCACCACCGACGACGATCGCGTGGCCGCGCCGCGCGCATTCGTCGAGGAAGGGCAGGCTGCGCTGCTCCAGCAGCGTGTAGCGGCCCGCCAGCAGGCTGCAGTCCAGGTCGCATTCCTGCATGGCGTCCTGCATCACCTGCCATTCGTTGACGCCCAGGCCGATGGCGGCGATCCGGCCGTCGCGCCGCAGTTCTTCCAGTGCCCGGAAGCCGCCGCCGCGCGTCAGGGCGTGCCAGTGCGCGGCGTGCCGATCGCCGTGCGTGACGTGCCCGATGTCGTGCACCAGCAGCATGTCCACGCGGTCCAGCCCCAGGCGCTGCAGGCTGTCTTCGGCCGAGCGCAGGATGGCGTCGCGCCCGTAGTCGAACACGGGGCGGAACGGCAGCGGCCGGGCCCAGCCGTCGCTGCCCGCGCGCACCGATGCGTCGGGCTGCATCAGCCGGCCGACCTTGGTGCCGATCACGAAGTCCTGGCGCGGCCGCTCGCGCAGGAAGGCGCCCACGCGATGCTCGCCGAGCGTGTAGCCATAGTAGGGCGCCGTGTCGAGATAGCGCAGGCCGGCGTCCCAGGCGGCGGCGAGGGTGCCGGCCGCCTCCTGCGCGTCGACGGCCTCGTACATGCCGGCCAGGGCGGCCGCGCCGAGGCCGAGCGCCGACAGGCGCAAGCGGCCTTCGGCGACGGTGCGGAGATCGGCGGCCTTCATGGCTTCAGTACAGGACGTTCTTCGCCTCGGGCGTGTCGATGTTGGTCTTGGTGACCATCACGACGCCCGTGTCGCGGAACTTGGGAACGGCCTTCTTGCCCAGCACGTCCACGGCGGTCTTCACGCCCAGAGCCCCCATCTGGTAGGCGCTCTGCACCGCGATCGCCGAGATCGTGCCGTCCTTGACGAAGCCCTGCAGGTCGGCATTGCCGTCGAAGCCGATGGCGACCACCTTGCCGGCCTTGCCGGACTGCACCAGCGCGCGTCCCATGCCGATCGCGGTGGGCTCGTTGGCACCGAAGATGCCTTTCAGGTCCGGGTTGGCCGCGAGCACGTCGGTGGTCTGGTTCAGGGCCGTTCCCATCTGCGAATTCGAATAGAAGGGGCCGACGATCTGCAGCTTGGAGTGCGCCTCGATGTACTTGCGGAAGCCGCCCACGCGCCCGATCTCCGAGCCCGAGCCGGCGGTGTAGGACATGATCGCGATCTTGCCCGTGGTGCCGATCCGTTCGATCAGCGCCTGCGCGCACAGCTCGCCCGCCTTGTTGTTGTCCGTCGCCAGGAAGGACTGGTAGTAGTCCTTGCCGCTCTCGGCCGCGGCCGAGTCGATCAGGATCACGGGGATGTGCGCTTCCCAGGCCTTCTTGATGGCCGGGATCAGCGCTTCCGGATCCGACGGCGCCAGCACGATCGCGGCGACCTTGCGGTTGACCGCGTTGTCCACCAGGGCGACCTGGCCGGCGAGGTCCGTGTCGGATGCGGCACCCTGGAAGCTGGCGGTGTAGCCCTTCAGCTCGGAGGCGGCCTGGGTCGCTCCCTTGCGGACGTTCTGCCAGAAGTCGGAATTGGCAGTCTTGACGATGACGGCGATTTCCTTGTCCGCCGCGGTGGCGGCGGTGCCGGCGAACAGGAGTGCCGAGGCGAGAACGGCGTGGAAGAGTCTTTTCATGGCATGTCCTTCTTTGAATGGAGAACCTTGTCTCGAGGGTCCGCGGGAGGAAACGCACCCGCCGCGTCTTTCATCGTCGATTGCGCAACTGGTCGATCCAGACGGTGACCAGGATCACGAGGCCGATGATGATCTGCTGGACGAAGGCGGAGACCCCCGTCATGTTCAAGCCGTTGCGCAGGATCCCGATGACGAATGCACCGATGACCGTGCCCGAGACGGTGCCGATGCCACCGGTCAGCGAGGTGCCGCCGATCACGGCCGCGGCGATGGCGTCGAGCTCGTACATCACGCCCTCGCTGGGCTGGGCGGTGACCAGGCGCGACATCAGCACGCAGCCGGTCAGCCCGGCCAGCGCGCCGGACAGCACGTAGGCGAACAGGGTGACGCGGCGGACGTCGATGCCCGACAGCCGTGCCGCCTCGACGTTGGATCCGACCGCATACAGGTGGCGACCGAGCCGGCTTCGCCGGAGCATCAGCCCCGTTGCGAGCGCGAGCGCGATCATCAGCAGCACGGGGTAGGGGATGCCCGGAAAGACGACATCCGGGAAGCCGTCGGCGCCGATGCGCACGATGCGCCACAGGGAGCCGTTGCCCAGCGCGGCGAACTGCTCGCCCAGGCCGCCGACCGCCTTCGCGTCGGTGATCTGCAGCGCGACGCCGCGCGCCACCAGCATCATGGCCAGCGTGGCGATGAAGGGCGGCAGGCGCATCAGCGTGACGCAGAGCCCGTTGACGAGCCCGCAGCCGATGCCCGTGAGCAGCCCCAGCAGCATGGCGAGCGGCACGTTGATGCCGGCACGCACCGCCAGCGCGGCGACGACGCCCGCCAGGGCGAGTATCGAACCCACCGACAGGTCGATGCCGCCGGTGATGATGACGCAGGTCGCCCCGATGCCGAGGTAGGCGATGGACGTGACCTGCAGGGCGACGGTCATGCCGTTGCCGACGCTGAAGAACGCCGGGCTGGCAAGCGAGAACACCGTCACGAGGACGAACAAGCCGCCGAGCGCGGCGAACTTCTGCACGAGATCCTTCTGGCGATCGTTCATGAGGCGAGCAATTCCTTTTGCGGCGAGGCGGCCGGTGCCGGGGCCGCCGAGGCGTAATGCATGATCTCTTCCTGCGAGGTGGCGCGGGTGTCGAGCACCTTCGTGATGCGGCCGCCGTGGAATACGGCGACGCGGTCCGTCATGCCGAGGATCTCGGGCAGCTCCGAGCTGATCATCACCACGCCGATGCCCGCGCCCGCGAGCTGGTCCAGCAGTTCGTAGATCGCCACCTTGGCCCCGACATCGATGCCGCGCGTGGGTTCGTCGAAGAACATCACGCGCGATGCGCGAACAGCCACTTGGCGATGACGACCTTCTGCTGGTTGCCGCCGGACAGCAGCCGGGCGACCTGGTCCGGCGACGGCGTCCGGATGCCCAGCTGCTCGATGTAGCGGGCCGCGACGGCCAGCTCCTCGCCGGCCCGGATGAGGCCGCGGCGGTCGGTCACCGCCTTCGTGTTGGCGAGCGTGATGTTCTGCGCGACGGACATCTTCACGGCCAGGCCGTGCGCCTTGCGGTCCTCCGACAGGTAGGCGATGCCCTCGCGGATGGCGTCGATCGGCGAACGCACGGCCAGCGCGCGCCCGGCCAGCTCGATGCTGCCGCCGTCGACCGGATCGGCGCCGAACACGGCGCGCGCGACCTCGGTGCGGCCCGCGCCCACCAGCCCGGCGAAGCCGAGGATCTCTCCGCGCCGCAGGTCGAAGTCGACCGGACCGAACACGCCTTCGCGCCGCAGGCCCTGGACTCGGAGCACCGTCTCCGAGGTGGGGCAACGGTGGCGCGGCGGGAATTTCTCGTCGAGTGTCCGGCCCACCATGAGCGCGACGATCTCGGCGATCGAGGTCTCCGCGAACGGCTTCGTCGTGATGTAGCGGCCGTCGCGCAGCACGGTGACGCGATCGACCAGGCCCTCCAGTTCGTCGAGCCGGTGCGAGATGTAGACGATGCCCGAGCCGGCGCGCTTGAGCTCGTGGATGACGCGGAACAACTGCGTCGTCTCGGCATCGGTCAGCGAGGAGGTGGGCTCGTCCATGATGAGCAGGCGCGCGCGCATCGACAGCGCCTTGGCGATCTCCACCATCTGCTGCTGCGCCACCGACAGGCCCGCGACGAGCGTGCCCGGCGCGATCGAGACCCCCAGCTGGTCGAGGCAGGCCTGGGCGTCGGCGTGCAGCTTGCGCCGGTCCACCAGCCAGCCGCGCAAGGGCTCGCGGCCCAGGTAGATGTTCTCGGCGACGCTCAGGTGCGGCACCAGGTTCAGCTCCTGGTGGATCATCGCGATGCCGTGATCCTGAGCTTCGCGCGGCGAGGCGAAGTCCAGCGGTTCGCCGTCCAGGCTGAGCGTTCCTTCGTCGGGCGTGTAGACACCGCTCATGACCTTCATCAGCGTCGACTTGCCCGCGCCGTTCTCGCCGCAGACCGCATGCACTTCGCCGCGGCGGACGTCGAAGTTCACGCCTTCGAGGGCGACGACGTTGAAGAAGCGCTTCGTCACGCCGCTCAGGCAGAGCAGGGGTGGCAGGGCGTCGGGCGGCGGGCTCATGTCGATGGGTCGATTGGTCAGTCCAAACTGGTCATGCCAATTTGCCATGATTTTCATTTGGCCTGACCAGTACAAACCCGAGCCGCGACGGCGCGCCCCATGAGCGAGACTGTGGACCAAGGGCTGCCGCGTGCGGTCGACCGCGCCGCCGCCGGCGGCGTGGTCAGGCCACCTTGCGTCTGTCCGATGGTTTCTTCCAGTCCGGAGCGTCCATGACCGCCACGCCAAAGCCGGCCGACACACGCCGTCTGTACCAGCAGGTTGCCGATCGCATTCGCACCGTCATCCGCGAAGGCCAGTTCGAGGTCGGTTCGCGCCTGCCGCCCGAGCGCGAGCTGGCGTTGCAGCTGGGCGTCTCGCGCCCCTCGCTGCGCGAGGCCCTGATCGCGCTCGAGATCGATGGCCGGATCGAGATCCGCATGGGCTCCGGCGTCTATGTCTGTGCGCCGGCGATCGCGGCCGAGCGCCGCACGCCGGCACTCGGCGAAAGCCCGACCGAACTCATGCAGGCGCGCGCCACGCTCGAGGGCGCCGTCGTCGCGCTGGCCGCGGCGCGCGTGACGCGCGCGGGCCTGGATCGAGTGGCAGACAGCCTGGCCGCGATGAAGCGCGAACACGCGCGCGGCCGGATGCCCGTCGAAGCCGATCGCCGGTTCCACCTGGGCATCGCGGAACTCGCCGGCAACACGGTGCTCGTGCGCATGGTGGGCGAGCTGTTCGACGGCCGTCACAGCCCGATCTCCTCGCGCATGAGCGGCCACGCCGAGACGGTCCAGACCTGGACCGTCGCGCTCGCGGAGCACGAGCGCATCTATCGCGCCCTCGAGGCGCGCGACCCGCAGGCCGCGGCCGCGGCGATGTTCACGCACCTGCGCGCCTCCGAGGAACGCTGGGTGAGCGAGCCCGCCACCGCCGTCGAACTGCTGCCGGCCTTCCAGGCCATCAAGGAGCGACCATGAGACTCGCAGGCAAGACCGCCTTCATCACTGCAGCCGGCAACGGCATCGGCCGCGCTGCGGCGCTCGCGTTCGCGGCCGAGGGTGCCCGTGTCGTCGCCACCGACATCGACGGGGCCGCGCTGGAATCGCTGGTCGCGCCGGGGCTCCGGACGCACGTGCTCGACGTCCGCGACGGCGACGCCGTGCGCCGCCTCGCCGGCGCGTCGGGGGCCGTCGACGTGTTGTTCAACTGCGCCGGCATCGTGCACCACGGCACGCTGCTCGAATGCGACGACGAGGCGTGGGCGCGCAGCATGGACATCAACGTCGGCAGCATGCACCGCGTGACGCGCGCACTCCTGCCCGGCATGCTGGCCGCCGGGCGCGGCAGCATCATCAACATGGCCTCGATGGCCTCCAGCATCAAGGGCTTCCCGAACCGCTGCGTCTACGGCGCGAGCAAGGCGGCCGTGATCGGGTTGACCAAGGCGATCGCGGCCGACCATGTCCGCCAGGGCATCCGCTGCAACGCCGTGTGCCCCGGCACGGTGGATACGCCGTCGCTGCGCGGGCGCATCGCCGCGGCCGCCGATCCGGCGCAAGCCGAGCGCGACTTCATCGCCCGCCAGCCGATGGGCCGCCTGGCGGTCGTGGACGACATCACGCCGTTGCTCGTGTACCTGGCGAGCGACGAATCCCGCTTCGTCACCGGGCAGGCCCTGTCCGTGGACGGTGGCGTCACCATCTGAGGAACGATTCCCATGAGACTTCTTCGCCACGGGCCGGCCGGCCTCGAAAGGCCGGGCATGCTCGATGCGCAAGGCCTGGTGCGCGACCTGACCGGCGTCGTGCAAGACATCGCCGGCGCGACGCTGACCGATGCCGGGCTGGCCTCCCTGCGTGCGCTCGACCCGCGCAGCCTGCCGCTGGTCGCGCCGGGCACGCGCCTGGGGCCGTGCGTGGGCCGAGTGGGCAAGTTCATCTGCATCGGGCTGAACTACGCCGACCACGCCGCTGAATCGGGCATGCCGATTCCCGCGGAGCCGGTGGTCTTCGGCAAGTGGACGAGCTCGATCATCGGACCGGACGACGACGTGGAGATCCCGCCCGGGTCGACCAAGACGGACTGGGAAGTCGAACTCGGCGTGGTGATCGGCGAGGGCGGCCGCCATGTCGCCGAGGCCGACGCGCTGCGTCATGTCGCGGGCTATTGCGTGGTCAACGACGTGTCCGAGCGCGAGTACCAGCTCGAACGCGGCGGCCAATGGGACAAGGGCAAGGGCTGCGATACCTTCGGCCCGATCGGGCCCTGGCTGGTGACGCGCGACGAGGTCGCGGATCCCCAGCGCCTGCAGCTGTGGCTCGACCTGAACGGCAGGCGCCTGCAGGACGGCAACACGCGCACCATGGTGTTCGGCGTCGCCCACATCGTGAGCTACCTGAGCCGTTTCATGAGCCTGCAGCCGGGCGACGTCATCTCCACCGGCACGCCGCCGGGCGTCGGCCTCGGCCAGAAGCCGCCGCTGTACCTGCGGGCCGGCGACGTGATGCGGCTGGGCATCGAAGGCCTGGGCGAGCAGACCCAGCGGGTCGTCGATGCCGCCTGAAAGGGGCTGACGTCCCCCGCAGGCCGGCGTCGCCTGCACCGGCTCCAGGAGCGGTGCGGCAGGGGCAGCGGGGGCGCCGGATCAGCGCGTTGCCGGTTCCAGCGTCAGCAACGTGATGTCATTGCTGCGCATCGTCACCGTGAAGTCCACGGCACCGTTGCCGCGCACGTGCACGATGCGCCTGGCCTCGGGCCGGTCCCCGGTGAGCGACTGCAGCCTGGCGAGCTGCGCGGCGTCGAGCTGCCTGGGCGAACCCATCTCGAGGTAGGCGGTCTGGGCGTCGTTGGCCTTGTAGCCGGCACGGTGCAGTTCGAGCCGGTACGTCCCGGGCTTGAGATGGCGCAGCGCCAGCGTGACCGGTTTCGCCGGGCTGCTGGGCACCGGCTTGCCAAAGAAGATGCTGTTGCTCTTGCCGCCCTGGTCGGGATGCTGCCAGTCCCAGGCGACGACGGTCGTCCTGTCGCCGTCCGACGCCGCCAGCACCTGGTCGTCGGTGCTGGGGATCTCGTTGCCGCGCAGTGCGTTCAGGTACTTGTAGGCGAACCAGGCCGGCTTGCGCACGCCCTCGCGGGTCATCAGGCCGAAGCCGCCGTGGAAAGGCGCGTCGGGCGGGCCCGGTTCCTCGAACAGGTCGCTGTAGGTCCAATAGCTCATCGCCTGGGCGACCCCGCGCGTGGCGCGCAGCTTGGTCAGGATCCAGGGGGCCGAGACATAGCTGTCGTGGACCTTGTCGCGCGGGTTGTAGCTGGTATTCCATTCCGTGACGTAGAGCGGCAGTGCGGGAAAGGCCGAGGCCGCGATCTCCTGGCGGTTGCGGCGAACGTCGCCGATGATGGAGTTCGGATCGATCGCGAGGATGCGGTCCGACTTGCCGTATTCGTCGAAGAAGCCCTCGGTCACGCCATAGGTGTGGGTGGTGACGAAGTCGACCGGGACGTCGTTGGCCTTGGCATAGGCCAGGAATTCGGGCACCCAGGCCGCGCCGGCGGTGGCGGGGCCGCCGATCCTGAGCGCCGGGTCGACGCGCTTGAGCGTGCGCGCCGTCAGCGCGTACAGATCGAAGTAGTCCTTCGGGTCGGCGCCTTCGAAGAAGCCGGCCAGGTTGGGTTCGTTCCAGAACTCGAACAGCCATTGGTGCACCTCGGCCGGGCCGTAGCGCTGGATCATGTGGCGGGCGAAGGCCTCGACCAGCTCGGCCCAGGGCCCGGGCTGCGGGCGCGAACTGTTGCCCTTCCAGTAGAAGACCGTCTGCTCGGAGGTCTTCATCGCCGACGGCGTGAAGCCGAGCTCGACGAAGGGCCGGATGCCCCGTGCCAGCAAGTCGTCGTAGAGCTTGTCGATGCCGCTGAAGTCGTAGGTGATGTGGCCGTCGACCTTGCGCACGGTGCCCAGCGAGTCGTGGAAGATGTCGTGGAAACGGACGTAGCGGAAGCCCAGCTCGTCCACGGCGGTCTTGAGTTGCGCCAGGTTTTCCGGCCGGCGCGTGGTGCCCGGGAAGTCGGCGCCGACGGACAGGTCGAAGAAGCGGTCGACCGGCTTGACCGCCGCGGCGCGGTCGAGGGTCACCGTCCGGACGTCGGGCGCGGCGCATGCAGCGCCGCCGAGGCCGAGCGAGAGCAGCGCGGCCGCCAGCGGCCGCAGCATCGAAAGGGGCGGGACAGGACGGGGAGTCGTCATCGGGGTCGGGGAGTGGGTGAAAGGAAGGGGCCGTGCAGGCGTCTTGCAGGACTCCACCGCGGCCGGCGGGGCGTGGATCCCTGATTTGATATGGCGATATATTTGGCGCATCCTAATTTGTTTGATGCCCGAACTATCTTAAGGAAAACACCTACGCGGGCGGCGTGAGTCCCGGAGTCGGCTCGCGCCGCCGCCAGAGGGGGCTGCGTCGTTCCCCGGCACGTGCGATCGGCGGCGCCGGCCGCGGTCCGTCAGTCCCCGGCCGCCCCGGGCTCCGCCTTCTTGTGGAGTGGCCAGGCGCGCGCGGCCGCAGGTCTCGCGTACGCGCGGGCCGCAGGGATGCACAGGTCGACCTCGACGCCCGCATCCATCCCGCTGCGGACCTCCAGGACGCCGCCGACGATCTCGGCGCGCTCGCGCATGCCGCTCAATCCGAAGTGCCCATCCTTGCTGCCCGAGTCCAGCACGTCCGGATCCATCCCCTTGCCATCGTCGCGCACGCGCAGCCTGAATTCGCGGACGTCATAGCTGATCGCCACCTCGACCTTGCCGGCGCGCGCGTGCCGGAACGCATTGCGCAGCGCCTCGGCGGCGATGCGGAACGCCTCGTCGCGCACCAGGGGATGCAAGTCGTGGGAGCGCCCCTGGATGTCGATGCGCGCGGTCGTCGCGTTGCCGCTCTCGGCGGCGAGGTCCTCCGCGAGCGCGCGCAGGGCCTCCGCTAGGCTGTTGGTCTCCAGGGTCGACGCGCGCAGGCCCTGCACCGTGTCCCGGCCCTCGGTGATGGCCTCGGCGACCTGGTCGATGGCCCCCGCGAGAATCTGCTTCGAATCCTGCGGCCTGCCGGGCAGGAGGTTGAATGCGGCCTGGAACTGCAGCAGCAGTCCGTGGAAGCGCTGCAACAGGGTGTCGTGCAGGTCGCGCGCGATGCGCGTGCGCTCGGCGACGCGCGCCTCCAGCTTGGCCTCGAACTCGCGTTGCAGGCGACGAATGCGCATTCGCAGCCGCAGGTGGAAGCCTGCCCATGCGAGCCCGGCCGACACGAGGACGC
This sequence comes from Vitreoscilla sp., assembly GCA_045810285.1. GTDB lineage: Bacteria > Pseudomonadota > Gammaproteobacteria > Burkholderiales > Burkholderiaceae_C > Scleromatobacter. The sequence goes on from JBJMWE010000288.1 coordinate 15,866, forward strand.
ATCCCGTGCGGAACCAGGCCGTCTGGTAGAACGCGGGCAGGATGGAGAAGTCCAGCTGCGTGCCTTCCTCGTTCCAGACGCCGGCGTTGTTGGAGGCCTTCACCCGGAAGCGATAGTTTCCCGGCGGCAGGTTCGTGTAGCTGATGAGGCGCCTGTCGACCACCTCCTGCCAATCGGTGTCATGTCCTTCGAGCCGGTAGCGGAAGTGGATGCTCTGTGGATCGGCCAGGCTGAGGGCCGAGTACTCGATGGCGATGTCGCGAACCAGCGGCGGCAGGCGCACCGCGCTGCCGACTGCGTAGGGTCGATGGTCCGCGACGAGGGACTCGACGTGGACGGGCGGTGGAACCGGGTTGGACGGGATGTGATCGGGATCGATCCACAGCAGTTCCGCGCCCGACAGGAACCAGAGCTTGCCATCCGCGGCCCGGGTCACCGGGGGGTTGAAGTAGCCCTCCGTGGTCGCCACCGGCGGGACGCCGTCGCCGCCCGTCCACACCCGTGCCGCCACTTGCCGCTGCGGATCGGCGACCCACGCTGCCAGGTCGTCGCGCAGGATGCGTACGAGGCCGCAGGACGCGTACATCCACATCGAGCCGTTGGCGTCCAGCGTGGACCAGTGCACCTGGTCGCAGAGCGGTCCGTTGCGTGTCGAGAGCATCGCGATGCGGCCGTCCCGGATCCGGGCGATGCCGTGGCCGTCGGTGCCTACCCACAGCGCCCCGTCCGCATCGAGCCGCAGCCCGGAGATGCGCACCGAACCCGGGCCGTGCGCGGACAGGTAGCTCGTCTCGAGCTTGCCGTTCCTGAAGTACTGCACCCCTTCGCGGTCCCAGAACGACAGCCACAGCCCGCCTCGGTCGGCGACGATGACCTGCGCCTGGCCGCGGTGCCCGAATGCGGACCACGGCGTGTTGTCGACCAGCCGGTCGTGCTGCAGGTGGGCCAGCCCCTTGTTGCCCGCCAGCCAGAGGTTGCCCGCCGCATCCCCCGTCATGGCGTAGACCTCGCTGCTGGGCCCGCCGTCGACGGCGACGAAGCGGTCCTGCGCGAAGTAGGCGAGGCCATGCGCCGTGCTCACCCAGAGGCGCCCCTCGGCGTCCTGGTACTGCGACTGCACGTGCGCGTCCGGCAGGCCGTCGCGCTTGCGGTAGACGACGAGCTTGCCGTCCTTCCAGCGTGCCAGCCCGTCGTTCGTCGCCGCCCAGAGGCTGCCGTCGGTCGTGGCGAGGATCGATCGGGTGACATCGTCGGGCAGGCCCTGCTTCGTCGATACGGTCGTGACGGGCAGCCTGCGAAAGCGGTCCAGCCCCTTGTCGCTGCCGTACCAGATGTTGCCTTCGTGATCCTCGAACAGGCTGCAGGTGATGTTGCCCGTGAGGCCGTCCGCCCGCGTGAACGTGTCCGTGTGACCGTCCTTCGTGTGGATCAGGCCGCGGCTGTCCGTGCCGATCCACAGCCCGCCGTCGCGGTCGCGCAGCAACTTGTTCGACCGGATGTCGCGGTCGCCGAGCCATTCACCGGGCTTGGCCGCGCTGGGAATCGGATAGGGCGCGAGATGGTCGCCCTCCAGTTGCCTGAGTCCGCCGCCCAAGGCGCCGACCAGGACCTTGCCGTCGACGGTCGTGCTGAGGTCGCCCGCGCGCAGGCCGGGCAGGGCATACCGCTCGGGCGTGCCGGGGCTCCACCGCCACACGCCGGTATCCGTGCCGAGCCACATGTTGCCCGTGCTGTCCGTGCCCAGGCTCCACACGAAGCCGCCGAAGCCGCCCGCCGGCACGGTGCACCGGACCTGTCCGGCGCGAACCGCGCAGAGCCGGCCGGGCTCCGCGAACGTGCCGGCCCAGATCGTCCCGTCCGTGCCCTCCAGCAGGGAGGTCACGAACTGCGCATGCAATTCCGGATAGCGGGTGAGCTTGTGCCCGTCCCAGCTGAACAGGTCATAGAAGGTGCCGATCCAGAGCGTGCCGTCGTGCGCCACCAGCAAGGCATACGGCGCCGATTCCATCGATTCGCCGTTCGGCGGCGCCCACTTCACGAACCGGATGCCGTCGAAGCGGAACAAGCCATACGAACCTGCCAGCCACAGGTAGCCGTCGGGCGTCTGCGCCATGGCGAAGACGACGCCCATGTTGACCGTGTTGCGCGGCCAGGTGGTGTGCGCGTACTGGGCGATCTGCAGCGGCCGATCGATCGCGGCGGCGGGCCAGGACGAAGCGACGAGGGCAACTGCCAGGACGCCGCCGGGCATCAGGCGCTTTGGAAGTCGGCCGTCTTGCTGGATCACTGAACGCCTCCGCGTGTTTCCGCTGCGTGCCACGGCGGCAGCGTACCGCGAAATGGCACGCCGCAGGCCCCCGTGGGCGCCTCCCGCCGAAGCAAGGTGCTACAGTGCGCCGCGCTGGGATACGCCCACAGCAGCGCCACGCCGGTACAAGAGCATCCGTGCCCACATCGAAGCCGAAATCACCTCCCGCACCGCCGCCGGCGCCGCCGCGGCGCCGCGGGAATGCGCCCACGCTGGTCGACGTCGCACGCGCTGCAGGCGTGTCGGAGATGGCGGCTTCCTCCGCCCTCAACGGAGGACGGCGCGGGTCGGCGCGCGTCTCGACCGAAACGCGCGAGCGCGTGCTGGCCGCGGCCCAGCGCCTGCGCTACCGGCCGAATGCCACCGCGCGTGCGCTGGCGAGCCAGCGCACGAATGCCATCGGCTTCGTCGCCAACTTCCTGGGCGAGGAGCCGAACCTCTACTTCCTGGAAGTGTTCAGCGGCGTCATCCAGGGCGCCGCGACGTCGGGACAGACGGCCGCCGTCTTCACGCTGGGCAACTGGGCCGACGCGCCGGCGCGCATCCCCACGTTCTGCGACGGCCGGGTCGATGGCCTGATCCTGCTCGGCCCCCGTCTGCACGGCGACCACCTGTCATGGTGGCCGCAGCACACGCCCCTCGTGTCGGTGCACGCCGATCCGCTGGTGAACGGCATGGTCAACATCGAGTCGGATGACGAGGCGGGCGCCCACGCGATGGTCAGCCAACTGCTGGCCCTCGGTCATCGGCGCATCCTGCACGTGGGCGGGCCGCCGGGCATGGCGGCCGCGGACCGGCGCATCGAAGGGTACCTGCGGGCCCATGCCGAGGCGGGCGTGGCGCCGGCTGCCGGTCACGTCGTCCGTGCCCAGCTCAGTGCCGAAGGCGGCCGCGAGGCGATGCAGGATTGGCTGCGGGAGCGCCGCGGCCGGCCGCTGCCCGGAGTGGTCTTCGGCTGCAACGACGCCATCGCCATCGGCTGTGCCGAGGCGTTGCGCTCGCGCGGATACCGCGTGCCGGACGATGTCTCCATCGTCGGCTATGACCACAACCTGATGGCACGCGCGGTGCAGTTGGCGACGGTGCGCCAGCCGCTGCACGAGATGGGGCGGCTTGCCGTCGAGGTCCTGGTGCGACGCATCGATGCGCTTCGCCTCGGCGAGCCCGAGGCCGGACCGGCCAACATCGTCCTGCCGACCGAGCTCATCCTGGGCACGACGCTGGCCGCACCGCGAAAAACCCGGTTGACCATCGCCTGAGGTCGACGGCTGCGGCGCGTCCCGCGGCGACGCTAGGTGTTTTCCTCGTGTCATTCATTCGGTGCTCGAACTATTATTCGCGCCAAATGATTTAACGACAAATCAAGGCCCAAGGACTTCTTGCGGCCACTCGTCGCACCGTGTCCCATGCCTCTGTTCGCCGACCTTTCCTGCCGCATCGACAGTCTGCTTCGCGGGCGCGGCCGGGCCGCGCTGGCCGCCATGGCCGCGTTGCTCGTCGCCGTCACCGCGCCGGCCTTCGCACACGAGACCCTGAAGCTGGATGCGCCCAAGCCGCTGCTCGCGCTCACGCCGCCGATGGGCTGGAACTCGTGGAACAAGTTCGGCTGCGACATCAACGAGGCGTTGGTGCGCAAGCAGGCCGACGCGATGCTGGCCTCCGGCATGCAGGCGGCCGGCTACCGGTACATCGTCATCGACGACTGCTGGCAGAAGACCCGTGACGCGGACGGCAACATCGTGGCCGACCCCGAGCGCTTCCCGGGCGGCATCCGGGCGCTGGCCGACGAGTTGCACGCGAAGGGGCTGAAGTTCGGCATCTACTCGGATGCGGGGGTGCTCACCTGCGGCGGGCGCCCGGGCAGCGCGGGCCACGAATTCCAGGACGCGCGACAGTACGCGAAGTGGGGCGTCGACTACCTGAAATATGACTGGTGCCATACCGGGACGCGCGACGCCGAGGCGGCCTACACGATCATGGCCAAGGCGCTGCGCGAGTCCGGGCGCGACATCGTCCTGTCGATCTGCGAGTGGGGCAACAACCACCCCGAGCGCTGGGCGGCCCCGGTGGGCCATCTCTGGCGCACCACCGGCGACATCTTCGACGGCTGGAAGGGCACGAAGGACTGGTCGCACGGGATGACGGACATCCTCGACTTCCAGGTGGAGCGCTGGCGCGACGCCGCGCCGAACGCCTGGAACGACCCCGACATGCTGGAGGTCGGCAACGGCGGCATGACGACCACCGAGTACGAATCGCATTTCTCGCTGTGGGCGATGCTGGCGGCCCCGCTGATCGCCGGCAACGACCTTGCCGCCATGAGCGCCGACACGCGCCGCATCCTGACCAACGCCGACGTCATCGCCGTGGACCAGGATCCGCTGGGCATGCAGGCGCGGCGCCTCTGGAAGCAGGGCGAACTCGAGATCTGGGCGCGGCCGCTGAAGGGGGGCGACGAGGCGGTGGTGCTGTTCAACCGCGGCGCGGCACCCGCGGGAATGTCCGTCGACTGGGACCTGCTCAACCTGCCGGCCGGGCTGCGGGCCGACGTCAAGGACCTGTGGAGCGGCAAGGTCACGCGGCGAGTACACGGCAGCTATGGCAGCACCGTGGCGGCGCATGGCGTGGTCATGGTCCGCGTCACTCCGGCAATCTGAGAGACGACACGCCATGGCTTGCAGACCCTCGACGCCGAACGACCTGCCCCTTCGCCGCCTCCTGGCGGCGTGCACCGTGTGGGCGCTCGCGATGACGCCTGCACATGGCGCGGACGTGACGATCACCTCCCCGGACGGGCGCATCGCCTTGCGCATCGCCGACGACGGCGCCTCCTTCAGCGTGACGCGGCGCGGAGAAGCCGTGCTCGCTGCCTCGCCCCTCGGGCTGGACCTGGACGGCGCGCCGGCGCTGGGCGCGCTGGCGCTCGAGTCGCGCACGGACGTGCGCGTCGACCGCAGGATGGCGCTCGTCGCGACGAAGGCGGCCAGCACGCGCGATCGCTATCGCGGTGCGACGCTCGCCTTTCGGGAAGTCGGCGGCGGGCGGCACGTCCTGATCGACGCCCGGGCCTACGACGAGGGCATTGCCTTGCGCTACCGGCTGGACGAGACGGGCCCCGTGAGCGTGCGCAGCGAGCGAACCGCCTTCGTGCCCGCGGGCGATCCGTCCTGCCTGGCTGCGCCGGTCGACGGCGCGCACGAGGTGTCGTTCGAGCGACTGCAGTTCTCGCAACTGAAGGAAGGCGGCGCCTACGACGTGCCGCTGGTCTGCGCGACGCCGTCGGGCCGCACGCACTACGCCATCACGCAGGCGCACCTGCAGGGCTATGCCGGCGCGTCGCTCCGGCGCGAAGGCGGGGCGCTGCGCGTGCAGTTGTCCGCCGTGCCGGGGCGGCAGGGGGCGGCAGTCGTCTCGACGAGCGGTCTCACGACGGCCTGGCGTGCCGTGATGATGGCCGATCGAGCCGGCGACCTCATCGAATCGACCCTGGTCGGCAATCTCAACCCGGCGCCGCAAGGCGACTTCGCGTGGGTCAAGCCCGGCAAGGCGGCGTGGGACTGGTGGTCCGGTCCGCTGGAGGGCGTGAAGCCGGACATGGCCACCTACAGGCGCTTCATCGATTTCGCGGCAGAGTCCGGCTTTCCCTACTACCTGATGGATGCCGGCTGGGCCTGGGGCGCAGGGCCTTGCTGCGATGCGCGGCCCGACACCGACGTCACCCGGGCCGCCGAAGGCATCGACATGCCGGCCCTCGTGCGCTACGCCGCGCAAAAGGGCGTCGGCCTGCTGCTCTGGGTGCATTGGCAGCACCTGGCGCCGCGCATGGACGAGGTGCTCGACACCTATGCGCGCTGGGGCATCCGGGGCGTCAAGGTCGACTTCATGAATCGCGACGACCAGGAGATGGTGGCGTTCTACGAGCACATCGCCGCGGCGACGGCGCGGCGCCACCTGCTGCTCGACCTGCACGGGGCCTACGTGCCGGCCGGCCTCCAGCGCACCTATCCCAACTTCATCACGCAGGAGGGCGTGCTGGGGGCCGAGTGGAACAAGATGGACCGCCGCGTCACGCCGCGGCACAACCTGATGCTGCCCTACACGCGGATGCTGGCCGGGCCGATGGACTACACCCCGGGGGGCTTCCACAACGCGACGCCGCAGACCTTCGAGCTGCACGCCGTGTTGCCGCAGACCCAGACCACGCGCGGCCAGGCGCTGGCGATGTACGTCGTCTACGACAGCCCGCTGCAGATGGTCTCGGATGATCCGGACGCCTATCGCGACGCGCCGGGCTTCGACTTCGTCCGCCGCGTGCCGACGGCCTGGGACGAGACGCGGTTCCTCCAGGGCGAGCCCGGGCGCGACATCGTGCTCGCGCGGCGCAAGGGGCGTGCCTGGTATGTCGGTGCGATGGCCGCCGACGAGCCGCGCGCCGAGCGCGTGCCGCTGCGCTTCCTGCCCGCCGGGAAGTACCGCGCCACCTCCTGGCAGGACGGCGATGCGCCGCGCACGTTGCGGCGCGGCGAGCGCAGCGTGTCGCGCGGCGACGTGCTGTCCCTGGACCTGCCGGCGGCCGGTGGCGCCGTGGTGATCCTCGAGCCCGTCCCCTGACGGCGTGGCCGGGCCGTGCAGCGCCACTGCACACGATTGCCAAGAGTCGCCGCCGAAGGTGACCATGCATGCAACCCCACGGAGACAAGCAGGTGAGACGGACGGTTCTGCGCTCGATGCCCGAGGCGACGCGATTCGCTGCGGCCTCGACGCCGTGCATGCCGCGGCAGAAGGCCCCGGCACTGGCTGGCGAGGCACGCGCATGACGCGCGCGATCCGCCGCGATGTACTGCGCATGCTGGCGGCCGCACCCTGGCTGGGCGGCGCCATGCTGCCGCGTCCGGCGCGCGCCGGCACGCAGGCCCGCGCGCTGCAGTCGTTCCCGCTGGGCGACGTGCGCCTGCTCGAGGGCCCCTACCGTCGCGCCCAGGTGCTGGATGGCCGGTACCTGCTCTCGCTCGACCCCGACCGGCTGCTGCACGCCTTCCGCGCCAACGCGGGCCTGCCGCCCAGGGCACCGGTCTACGGCGGCTGGGAATCGCAGGAGCCCTGGATCGGCATCCGCTGCCAGGGGCACACGCTGGGTCACTACCTGAGCGCCTGCGCGATGATGGGGGCGTCCACGGGCGACCCTGCCTTCCGCCGCCGCGTGGACCACATCGTCGGCGAGCTGGGGACGTGCCAGCAGGCCTCGGGCCAGGGCCTGGTCTGCGCCTTCCCCGATGGCGACCTGCAGTTGCGCAACGGCCTGGCCGGACGGCCCATGACGGGCGTGCCCTGGTACACGCTTCACAAGGTCATGGCCGGCCTGCGCGATGCCCATGTCCACGCCCAGAGCGATGGCGCGCTGGCCGTCCTGCGCGGCCTCGCCGAGTGGATCGAGGACGCGGCGCGCGAGTGCGACGACGACCGGTTCCAGCAGATGCTGGGCGTGGAGCACGGCGGCATGAACGAAGTGCTCGCCGACCTGCATGCCCTGACCGGCGACTCGCGCTGGCTGACGCTGGCCAGGCGCTTCTGCCACGAGGACTTGCTCGGCCCGCTGGCGCAGGGCCGCGACCCGCTGGACGACTGGCACGCGAACACCCAGATCCCCAAGGTGGTGGGCTTCGCGCGCCTGCACGAGCTGACCGGCGAAGCGCGCTACGGCCGCGCGGCGAGCTACTTCTGGGGTCGCGTGGCAGGCGCGCGCGCCTTCGCCACCGGCGGCCACGGTGACGGCGAGCACTTCTTTCCCGCTGCGCAAGTGCGCCAGCACCTCGCTTCGGCCAAGACGATGGAGACCTGCGGCACGCACAACATGCTGAAGCTGACGCGCGCGCTGCTGCTGGGCGACCCGGAGCCGACCTACGCGGACTGGTACGAGCGCGCGCTCGTCAACGGCATCCTGGCGTCGCAGGATCCGGACACCGGCATGGTGACCTACTTCCAGCCGCTGAGGCCCGGATACCCCAAGCTGTATTGCAGGCCCGAGGAATCGTTCTGGTGCTGCACCGGAACCGGCATGGAGAACCATGCCAGGTATGGCGACTCGGTCTGGTTCCACGATGGCGATGCGCTCTACCTGAGCCAGTACATCGCCTCCGAGCTGCGGTGGCGCGAGCGACGTCTGCGGGTACGCCTGGCCACGCGCTTTCCCGATGCCGAGCAGGCGCGGCTGGTGGTGCACGCCGCGGTGCCGACGACGCTCGCGCTGCGCCTGCGCCATCCCGCCTGGTGCCGCGCCATGACGGTCAAGGTCAACGGCACGACCGTGCACGAGAGCCGGGACGCCGGCCGCTGGGTCGACGTGTCGCGCCGCTGGCACGACGGCGACACGGTCGACATCGCGTTGCCCATGCACCTTCACCTCGCGCCGCTGGAGGCGGCGCCCGACGTCGCCGCGCTGATGTATGGCCCGCTGGTGCTGGCGGCCCGCATGGGCCGCGAAGGCATGGAGCCGGGCGACGACCTGGTCGTCAACGAACGCACCTACGGCGACGTGCTCGCGCTGCCCGAACCCGTGCCGATGCCGCGTCTCGAGCTGGGAGGCCGACCACTGGACGAGGTCGTCCTGCCGGGCGGCGTCGCATTCAACTTCCGCGTCCCGGCCGAAGCGGCCGGCGGGCGCGAACTGGAACTCGTCCCTTACCACCGGGTGACCCATGAACGATACGCGCTCTACTGGCAGCTCGCGTGAGCAGGCGTCCCGCCGCGGCTTCGTGAAAGCCGCCGTCGCCGGCGGCCTCGCCGCCCTGGGCGGCGTGCCACGCGTTGCCGGCGCGTCCGCGACGGCCACCGACACCGAGCCCGGCCTGCCTTTCCATGCCTGGGCGCCGACGCCCACGATGGGCTGGAACAGCTGGGACGCCTTCGGCGCCAGCATCACCGAAGCCGAGTACCTGGGCAACGCGCGCATCCTCGCCGAGCGCCTGCTGCCCTCGGGCTACGACGTGGCCACCGTCGACATCCAGTGGTACGAGGCCGGCGCCACGTCGTCGTGGTACCGGCCTTTCGCGCCGCTGGTCCTCGACGCCTTCGGCCGCCCGCAGCCGGCGGTCAACCGCTTCCCGAGCGCGTCGGGCAACCGCGGCTTCGCGCCGCTGGCCGCGCAGGTGCATCGGCTGGGACTGCGCTTCGGCGTGCACGTGATGCGCGGCATCCCCAGACAGGCGGTCGGCCTGGAACTGCCCATCGCCGCAAGCCGGTGGCGCTGCCACGAGGTGGCGGACATCCGCTCGACCTGCGCCTGGAACACCGACATGTGCGGCGTGAATGCCGACCACCCCGGCGCCTTCGACTGGTACCGTGCCTGGTTCGCCCAGCTGGCCGAATGGGGCGTCGACTTCGTCAAGGTCGACGACATCGCGGCGCCGGACTACCACGCGCGCGAAGTCGAGCTGATCCGGCGCGCGATCGATGCCACCGGCCGCCGCATCGTGCTCAGCCTGTCGCCGGGTCCGGCGCCCCTGGAGCATGGAGCGCACCTGCAGGCGCATGCCAACCAGTGGCGGGTCTGCAATGACTTCTGGGACACCTGGCCGCAGTTGCGCGACAACCTCGCGAACCTGGTGAAGTGGGCGCCGTATGCGCGCGCCGGCGCCTGGCCCGACGCCGACATGTTGCCCGTGGACAAGATCGGCCTGCGCAATTTCGACGGCGACGGCCACGGCGAGCGCGACACGCGCTTCACCCGCGACGAACAGGTGCTGATGCTCACCGCCTGGGCCTGTGCGCGCAGCCCGTTGATCCTCGGCTCCGACTTGCGCCGCCTCGACGACTGGACGCTTGGCGTGCTGACGAATCCCGAGGTGCTCGCGCTGCTGCGCGTGTCCGGGAACCGCGAGTGGCGCAGTACGGCGCAGGGACACCGGTTCGCCTGCAGTGGCGCGCAGGGCGCCTGGGTGGCGTGGCTCAACACCGGCGATGCGCCATGGAGCGTCCGGCTGCCCGACTGGGCGCCGGATGCGCGGCGCGACTGCTGGGCACGCGCCGACCTGCCCGCGCACACCCGCGATCTCGTCGTGCCACCGCACGGCGCCCGCCTGGTGTCCTGCCGATGAACGGGAGTCCCGACTTGAAGCGTCGCGACTTCTTCGGACTGCTGGCCGGCGCATCGGCAGGCGCGCTGGCGGCGCCTGCCGGCACCGGCCTGCAGCCCCCCTCCGCGCTGGATGGCGCCGGCCAGTTGCGCGCGCTGCGCATGGATGCGGCGACGGACGGCTTCGCCTGGATGCGCGTCGCCGAAGGCGTGCAATTCAGGATCGCGGGCGTGACCAAGAGTGCGCTGTTCTACGGTCCCGGCCTGGTGCGCGTGGCAGCGCACCTGGGCCAGGCCTGCACCACGCAACCCAGCCTGGTGGTGCTGGTCCGCCCGAAACCGGTTGTCCTGGAGATCAGCGAAAGCGCCGACATGCTGACCGTCGTCGGGCCGGCCATGCGGGTGACGGTGGACAAGCGCAGCGGGGCGCTCGCGTTCTTCGGCGCCCAGGGACAGTTGCTGACCCGCGAGCGCGACGTGGCACCCACCGAGCTGCAGCGCATCGAGATCGACGGCAGCCCGACCTACGCACTCAGGCAGACGTTCACCCTCACGCCCGACGAGTCGCTCTACGGCCTGGGCCAGTACGACGAGCCCTACATGGACTACCGCGGCTGCGACGTGCTGATGGTGCAGACCAACATCGGGATCGTGCTGCCCTTCATGGTCTCGACCCGGCGCTGGGGCCTCCTGTGGGACGTGTATTCGAAGATGAGGTTCAGCGATCGGCCGGAGGGGGCCACCTTCGAGGCCGAGAGCGCACCGGCCGGCGCCGACTACTACGTGGTGGCGGGCGGGACCATGGACGGCGTGATCGCGGGCTACCGCGCGCTGACCGGTGCCGCGCCGATGTACCCGCTGGCCGCCTTCGGCCTGTTCATGAGCAAGGAACGCTACACGACGCAGGCGCAGGTGCTCGACGTGGTGCGGCGCTTCCGCGCGGACGGATTCCCGCTCGACTACATCGTGCAGGACTGGCAGTACTGGGGCGGCGAGAAGGACGGCGCGTGGGACGGCAAGTGGAGCGGGATGGTCTGGGATCCCGAGCGATTTCCGGACCCCGCCGCCATGACGCGCGCGCTGCACGGCGAGCTGCACGCCAGGCTGATGGTCTCGATCTGGCCGTCGATCGGCAACGACACCGCGTTGGCGCGCGAGCTCGATGCGCAGGGCCTGCGCTTCGCGCCGCTGCACTGGATCTCCAAGCGTGCCCGCATCTACGACGCCTTCAGCGAGGCCGGCCGCCGCATCTACTTCAAGCATGTGAAGAAGGGCCTGCTGGACGTCGGCGTGGATGCCTTGTGGATGGACGGCACCGAAGTCGAGGTGGGCGGGGCGGCGCACGACCCGGCCGAGGTCGAAGCCGACATCAAGCGCCTGGGCCGCAACGCCCTCGGCGACTTCGCGCGCTATCTCAACGTCTACAGCCTGATGACCACGCGCGGCGTCTACGAAGGCCAGCGTGTCGCGGGCCCCGAAGGCCGGCGCGCCCTCACGCTCACGCGCTCGGCGTGGGCCGGACAGCAACGCTACGCGGCGCTGCCGTGGTCCGGCGACACCACGGCCTCGTGGGCCACGCTGCGTGCGCAGATCGCCGGCGGCCTGAACGTCGGCATGGCCGGCCTGCCGTATTGGACCCAGGACACGGGGGGCTTCTTCGTCGACTTCGCGGGCGGCGAGCACAACCCGGCCTGGCGGGAGCTCTACGCGCGCTGGAACCAGTTCGGCATCTTCAACCCGGTATACCGCATCCACGGCACCTCGGTCGAGCGCGAGCCCTATCGGTTCAGGACGCTGGATCCGGCGCTCTACGCGTCGTTGCGCCGCGCCGCGCAGCTGCGCTACCGCCTGCTGCCCTACATCTATGCGCTGGCATGGCGGAGCACGCAGGAGGGCTACATCATGATGCGCGGCCTGGCGATGGACTTTCCCGACCAGGCTGCGCTGCGCAAGGTGGACGATGCCTACATGTTCGGCCCGGCATTCCTCGTGCAACCGATCACGCGCCCGATGTTCAACGCGGTGCTGCCGCCGCCGGTCACCGTGCCGCCCAGCCAGTTGCGCACGTCCGACGGCCAGCGCGGACTGGTGCTGGAGTACTTCGACGGCATCAACTTCGACCGGCCTGCCAGCCGCACCATCGACACGCTCATCGAGCATCGCTGGCCCGACCCGCCGCTGGGCAGCGTGCCGCCGGGCCTGTCCGGCCTGGCCCGCTTTTCCGCCCGTTGGACCGGCGAGCTCATCGCGTCTGAAAGCGGCGAGCACGAGATCGGCGTCGAGGGCGATGACGGCTTCCGCCTGTGGCTGGACGACCAGCTCGTCGTCGACGACTGGAAGGACGGCGGGCCGCGCTTCAAGGGGCATCGCGTGACCTTGCGCGAGGGGCAATCGCTCAAGGTCAGGATCGAGTTCTACCAGGACACGCAGGGCCGGCTGCTGCGACTGGCCTGGCGCACGCCGGCCCGGCAGCGCGAGCAGGCCGAGTCGCAGCGGCGCCTGGATCGGCGCCAGGCGACGCTCCTGCCGGCGGGCTGCGACTGGTACGACTTCTGGACGAACCAGCGCCATGCAGGGGGACAGGCCGTCGCCCGGGACTACGCGCTCGACGAATTCCCGCTCTTCGTGCGTGCCGGCGCGATCGTGCCGATGGGGCCGGCAGTGGCGTACGCCGGCGAGCGCCGCGATGCGCCATGGGAGATCCGCATCCATCCCGGCGCCGATGGCCGCTTCACCCTGTACGAGGACGACGGCGAGACCTACCGCTACGAGCGCGGTGAACGCGCCACGATCGCCCTGCGCTGGGACGATGCGCGGCATGCGCTGCATGTCGGCGCGCGCCAGGGGCGCTACCCCGGCATGGCCAGGCAGCGCGAGTTGCGGGTGCGCGTCGTGACGCCGCCAGGCCGGCCGGACGCCGCGACGACCGTGCGATACGCGGGCCGCGCGCTCACCCTGCATTTCGACCGCGGCGCGGCGCCCGATTCGCCGGCCGCCGGCCTTCACTGACCCGACATCACCTCACCCATCCCGATGACGACGATGACCTTCACGAAGAAGACCGCGATACCCCTGCTGCTGGCCTTGCTGGCCGGGGCTTCCTGCGCCGAGGTGCACCTGTCCGAGGTGTTCGGTGAACACATGGTGCTGCAGCGCGACCGCCCGCTCGCTGTCTGGGGCAGCGCGACGCCCGGCCAGACGCTGACGGTGGAACTCGGCGGTCGCCAGGCCCGCACGCACGTGGGTGCCGACGGCCGCTGGCGCGTCCAGCTGGCCGCACTGCCGGCCGGCGGCCCGCATCGGCTGCGCGTCATCGGCGACCAGACCGTCGAAGTGGGCGACGTCCTCATGGGGGACGTCTGGTTGCTGGGCGGGCAGTCCAACATGGAATTCACCCTGGCGGGCAGCGACACCGGGGCGCAGGAGGTCGCGTCGCCGCAGAACCCGCAGCTGCGCCAGCTGCGCGTGCCCTTGCGCGCGAGCGTGCGGCCCGAGGCCGAGATCGCCCCCGCGCCCTGGGTGGTGGCGGCGCCGGGCAAGGTGGGTGAATTCAGTGCGATCGGGTACCACTTCGCACGCCAGATGCAGGCGGTGCAGGGCGTGCCCATCGGCCTCATCGACGCCGCCTGGGGCGGCTCCATGCTGGAGACCTGGGTCCGTCGCGACGTCGCCTTGCAGGACCCCGACCTCGCACCGGCGGTGCGTGCCCTGCCGGCCGACCTCGCGACGTTCAGCAACGCGCTGCGCCAGCGCCTGCACGACCGCGTGGCGGCATGGCAGCCCGGCCTGCAGGTGGAGGGCGTGGACGCGTCGCGCTGGTCCGCCGCGGCGGACATCGACGGCAAATGGCCCACGCTGCAGGCGCCGGCCCTCTGGGAAGACCAGGGCCTGGCCGAGCTGGACGGCGTCGTCTGGCTTCGCAAGCAGGTGAGGCTCAGCGCCGCCCAGGCGGCCGGCACGGCCGAGCTGCACCTGGCCAGGGTGGACGATTGCGACGAGGTCTGGGTCAATGGCCAGCGCGTGGGCGGCCAGTGCGGCTACGACAAGCTTCGCCAGTACACGCTGCCGGCGGGCCTGCTGCGGCCGGGCGCGAACTGGATCGCCGTCCGCGTCACGGATACGGGCGGCGGCGGCGGCATCTACGGCGACGCAGGCACGCTGCGCCTGGACACGCCGGCCGGCGTCGTGCCGCTCGCCGGGGCCTGGCGGGCGCGCGTCGAGCAGGTCGCGGTGTCCGGGCAGCCCACCGCCAACGGCGCGCCGACCCTGGCCCACAACGGCCTGATCGCGCCCCTGCACGGGCTGGCGGTGCGCGGCGTGCTCTGGTACCAGGGCGAGACGAATGCCGGGCGCGCGGCCGCCTATGCCGACACCTTCAAGCGCCTGATCCAGGATTGGCGCGGCCAGTTCGGCGACCCCGACATGCCGTTCCTCTTCGTGCAGCTCGCCTCGTTCATGCCGCTGGCCAGCAACCAGCCGGGGTCCGGAAGCTGGGCGGAGCTGCGCGCGAGCCAGGCCGCGGCCCTCGCGCTTCCGCACACCGGCATGGCCACGGCCATCGACGTGGGCGACGCCGACGACATCCATCCGCGCAACAAGCGCACGCTCGGCCAGCGCCTGGCCGCCGTGGCCTTGCATGAACTGGGCCTGCGCGCCGCGCCGGCCAGCGGACCGCAGCTGCTCGGCCACGAGGCCGGCGGCGGCGGGATCGTCCTGCGCTTCGGTGCCACGGCCGGCGGCCTGCGCACCGCCGTCGCCGGCGAGGCGCCGCGCGGCTTCTACCTGGCCGGTGCGGATCACCGCTGGGTGCCCGCGGAGGCCCGCGTCGATGGCGACCGCATCGTGCTGCGCAGTCCGGCCGTGCCGGCGCCGCTGGCCGCCCGCTACGCCTGGGTCGACAATCCGAGCGAGGCCAACGTGATCGGTGGCGATGGCCTGCCGCTGCCGCCCTTGCGCACGGACACCTGGCCGCTGGAATCCGCCGGGCGCCATTACCAACCCTGAATGCGACGCATGCGGCGCTCCGCACTGATTCCCCGCTTCGGAAAGGCCTGGATGCTCACGCTGGCGAGCGCCGTCTCCCTGTTGGCCGATGCGGCGCCCGGCCGGGTCGATGCCGTCGCGGCGTGGCCCGAGGGCAGCGTGGCGCTGGCGGCCAGGCCGGTCGGCCTCGTCGAACGGGAGCAGGGTGCGTCCGGCTGGCGCTACCGGTGGCCGGGCACCTATTTCGAGGCGCGCTTCGCCGGCACCGACGCCTATGTCGACCTCGGCGCGGGCGACAAGCATGCGCGCGTGTCGATCGACGGCCGGGAAGTGGCCGACCTGGTGCGGCCGCAAGCCCGCCTGCTGCACATCCACGGCCTGCCGCACGCCGAGCACACGGTGCGCGTGGACGTCGTCAGCGAGAGCGACGACCACGGGCAGACGTTCGGCGGCTTCGGCGTGCCGAGCGCTGCCGCAGCCCGCGTGCCGCACGAGCGCGCTCGTGCGATCGAGTTCGTCGGCGACTCCTGGACCCTGGGCTACGGCGCGGGCTCCGGCCGGCGCGAGTGCAGCGAAGACGAGGTCTGGCGCAGCACGGACAGCTCGCTCGCTTTCGGGCCGCAGGTGGCGCACCGCTTCGACGCGGACTATCGCCTGCTGGCGATCTCGGGCCGGGGCATGGTGCGCAACTTCTCGAACGGCGCGGGCGACACCCTGCCGCAGGCCTGGGAGCGACTGCCGGCGGACGCCGAGCCCTGGTCGCCGCAGCTCGTCGTCATCGGCCTGGGCACCAACGACTTCTCGACGCCGGTCGGCCCCGCCGAGCCGTGGAGGGACACGGCGGACCTGTCCGCGGCGTTCGAGAGGCGCTACGTCGCCTTCGTGCGCGCGCTGCATGGCCGCCATCCGTCGGCGCGCTTCCTGTTGATCGCCTCGGGCGCCGGGGACGGCGCCGCGGAGCGTGCCGTGCGTCGCGTGCGTGCGCAGCTGGCGGCGGCCGGGCTGCCGGTCGGCGACGTCGTCGTGACGGGCGCGCTCGCGCTCGACGCCTGCAACTGGCACCCGTCGCGCATCGACCAGCAGCAGATCGCGCGACACCTCGCCGCGGCCGTCGAGGCCGTGATGCCGGACTGGCGCCCGTCGTCGCCGTGAACGCCGCGCGCACCCGCTTGCGTCGGCCGCGCCAGGCGCCGCAGCCCGCTGCCCGTCGCTGCCTGGCGGCGCTGGCACTGGCCGCGTTGTCCGCGCCTGGCGGTGCGGCCGGGCCGGCCATCCAGGTCAACCAGATCGGCTACCTGCCCGGCGCCGCGAAGTGGGCGGCCACGCCCCCGACGACGGTCGCCACGTTCACGGTGCGCGACGCCGCGTCGGGCCGCGACGTGTTCCGCGGCTCTCTCGGACCGTCGGTGGCGTGGGCGCCGGCCGCGGAGGCCGTGCGCCTGGCGGACTTCTCCGCGCTGACGCGCCCCGGCGTGTATCGCCTGCATGTGGACGGCATGCCCGATTCGCCGCGGTTCGTGGTCGCAGTCGACGCGTATGCCGCGCTCGAGGCCGGGGCCATCCGGGCCTACTACTTCAACCGCGCCGGCATCGCGCTCGATCGTCGACACGCCGGCCCGTATGCGCGGCCCGCCGGGCATCCCGACACGCGCGTGCGGGTGCATGCCAGCGCGGCAGGCGCATCGCGCCCGGAGGGCAGCACCATCAGCAGCCCGGGCGGGTGGTACGACGCTGGCGACTACAACAAGTACGTCGTCAACTCCGGCATCTCGGTGTACGAGCTGCTGGCCGCCTACGAGCACTTTCCCCGCTTCTTCGAGCCCCTGTCGGTCGGGCTGCCGGAAAGCGGCAACGGCGCGCCGGACCTGCTCGACGAGGTGCACTGGAACCTGGCCTGGATGCTGACCATGCAGGATCCGGCCGATGGCGGCGTCCATCACAAGCTCACCAACAGGCGCTTCGACGGCGTCGTGATGCCGCACGCGGCCACCAGCGAGCGCTACGTGGTGGCCAAGAGCACCGCCGCCACGCTGGACTTCGCCGCGGCGATGGCGATGGCCAGTCGCGTCTATGCACCGTACGACAGGGTGTGGCCCGGCCTGTCGCGCCGCATGCTGGAGGCCGCGCAGTCGGCCTGGAAGTGGGCGCAGGCCCATCCCGCCGAGGTCTACCGCGAGCCGCCGGACATCCATACGGGCGTCTACGGCGACAGCCACCTCGACGACGAGTTCGCGTGGGCGGCCGCCGAGCTCTACATCGCGACGCACGACGACGCCTATTGGACGGCGATGCACGCCGAGCGGACGCCCGCGGTGGTGCCCGCGTGGAGCGACGTCGGCGCGCTGGCGTGGATATCGCTGGCGCAGCATCGCGCCGAGCTCACGCCGGTCGCCGATCGTGCGCTGATCGAGAACCGCATCCGCGCGCTGGCCGGCGAACTCCTGGCGGACTGGCAGGCCTCGCCGTATCGCCTGAGCATGCGCGACGGCGATTTCGCCTGGGGCAGCAACTCGGTCGTGCTCAATCGCGCGCTGTTCATGATCCAGGCCGGGCGCCTCGACGGCGACCGACGTTTCCTGGACGCCGCGCAATCCGCGCTGGACTACGTGCTGGGTCGCAATCCGCTGGGGATGGCGATGGTCACCGGCTTCGGGACGCGTTCACCGCGCCATCCGCACCATCGGCCGTCGATGGCACGCGGCGATCGCGGGCCCGTGCCCGGCTTCCTGGTGGGTGGGCCGAACCCCGGGCAGCAGGACGCCGGGGGATGCAAGCTGCGCTATGCGTCGACCGCGCCGGCACTGTCGTACCTCGATGCGGATTGCGCGTTCGCCAGCAACGAGGTGGCGATCAACTGGAATGCGCCCCTCGTGTACGTGGCCGCCGCGCTCTCGACGTTGACCCCGCCCGCGCGCTGATGCGCCGGGCCGGCGCCGCCGGCCATGCCCTCAGGCGGCCACGGCCTCCGGTTCGCCGCGCGCGCTGCGTTCGTCGTGCGGGAACGGAGCGAACCAGGCGAGCAGCAACGGCGGGATCGAGGCCGCGAGCACGAACGCGAAGTAGGGCGCGTAGTGGTGGTCGAAGGCGGCGTAGACCCAGCCGCTGACCGACCCGGTGGCCCACTTGGTCATGGCCATGACGCCGGTGGCGAACGCGTAGTGCGTCATCTTGAACGGGCCCGGCGCGATCTGCTGCATCATGTAGAGCATCTGGCCGACCGAGCCCATGCCGAAGCCGAACTTCTCGGCGGCCACGATGGCGCCGATCCACATGACGTTGTCGGGCAGCGCGTGGCTCAGGTAGAAGTAGGTCACGTGCGGCACGTTGAGCACCAGCGCCAGCAGGAACAGCGAGCGCCGCAGGGTCAGGCGCGCGATCACGAACCCGCCCAGGAACGCGCCGGCGATGAAGGCGACGGTGCCCACGGTGCCGTTGATGGCGCCCAGCGCCTGGTTGTCCAGGCCGAGGCCGCCGGCGCTGCGCGGATCGAGCATGAACAGCGGCCCGAACTTCTCGATGAAGCCTTCGCCGAAGCGGTAGAAGAACACGACGGCCAGCATCGTCCAGATGTGCGGCTTGCGGAAGAACGTCACCCACGAATCGCGCAGGGCCGGCCACGTGGCGCCCAGGCCCTGGCCCTGCAGCGCGGACGGCGCGCCGGGCGGCAGCACGCGCAGGTGCCACAGGCCGAAGGCGCCCATCACCAGCGCGGTGCCGGCCATCACGGCCATCCAGCAGTGCACCCAGGACCAGCCCAGCCCGCCGTGCAGCCAGCCGGTGAGCGACACCAGCAGGCCCGACGCGATCACCGCGCCCAGGTTCCAGCACATGCCCTGCAGGCCGGCGTAGCGCGCCTGGTCGCGCAGCGGCATCGTCGTCATGAACACGCCGTCGGCCACGATGTCCTGCGTGGCGGATGCGAAGCCGGTGATCCAGAAGAAGGCCAGCGACGCCGCGAAGAAGCCCGGCAGCGGCAGGCAGAACGCCACCAGGCCGAGCGCGGCCATCATGGCGAACTCCATGCTGATGACCCACCAGCGCTTGGTGCGGAACGGCTCCAGCAGCGGCGACCACACGGGCTTGAGCACCCAGGGCAGGTACATCTGGGAGGTATACAGCGCGATGTCCTCGTTGGAGACGCCGAGGTTCTTGAAGATGATTGCGGCGACCACGCCCACCGTCACGTTGGGCAGGCCCATGGCGAGGTACAGGCTGGGCACCCAGGTCAGCGGCGAGCGGGCAGGAGCGGAAGTGGACACGGTCGGCAATTGGTTCAGGCCGGGAGGCCCTGGTAGAGGAAGTCGCGCACGCGAACCTGGCCGGCGCCCGCGCTGTGCACGGCGATCTTCAGGCTCAGGAAGCCGCCGAAGACGTTGTGGTGCATGCCCGAGGTCTCCATCTGCCACGGGTGCTGCATCCACGGGCCGTCGTCGAGCGCGTAGTGGAAGGTGACGACATGGTCGCGGTTTTGCACGCGCACGCGCACGCGGCGCGCGACGGCCGGCTGGCGCATCCAGCGCTGCTCCTCGCCGTAGTTGTACGTGGCCATCGTCGCGCCGTCGAAGCCGAGCCCGCAGAACATGCGCTCGTTGTAGAACAGCGTGAGGCCGGCCTGCGCGCCGCCCTCGGGCTCGAGCGTCACCTCGGCCTGGTAGCGCCTGTCGCCGACGAGCATCGTCAGCGGCGACGCGTCGGCCGGCGTCGTGCCCTTGGCGGCGATGACCAGCGCATGCGGCTCGCGGCGCGCGCGTTCCGCTTCGCGCGGGCCCGGGGCGAAGAACGTCCACTGGGTGCCGAAGCGATCGGTCGAGAAGTCGTCGGACAGCGCCGTGCCGGCCGCCCCGGTGGAGCGCGGCACCGGCTTGCGCAGCGGCTTGGCGAGGGTGCCGCCGGTCGCGCGCGGCCAGCCGTCGGCCGTCCAGGCCAGCGGCTCCAGCAGCGTCTGCCGGCCGAGCGTGCGAAAGCCGTTCTCGTAGCCGTGGTAGATGAGCCACCAGTCGCCGGCCGGGCCTTCGACGGCCGTCGCGTGGCCGCGCGACCACCATGGCTCGTCCGCGCCGCGCGTGTGCACGATGGGGTTGTGCGGGCAGTCGACCCAGGGGCCGTGGATCGAGCGCGAGCGCGCCACGGTCACCATGTGGCTGGTCGGCGGCCCCGAGGTGCCGCCCACCGCGGCCATCAGGTAGAACCACTCGCCGCGCCGGAAGATCTTCGGCCCCTCGGGCGCGGACATCTCCACCACCCAGTCGGACGGGTAGCGCCACGGGTCATGGACGTGGGCGAGCTCGCCCACGGTGGACAGGCCGTCGTCCGCGAGCCCGATGCGTCGGAAGCCGTTGAAGAACAGGTAGCGCTTGCCGTCCTCGCCCACCGCGTGGCCCGGGTCGATGCAGCCGTCGACGTGCAGGTCGATCGGCGCGCTCCACGGGCCGCGGATATCGTCGGCGTGGATGACGAAGATCGACTGCCGGTCGCCCGGGTTGGCGGGGATGTAGATGAAGTAGCGGCCGCCGTGCCTGACGAGGTCCATCGCCCACACGGTGCCCAGCGGCTTGGCGAGCGCCGGGCCGACCGGCGTCCAGTTCACCAGGTCGCGCGAGTGCCAGATCACCACGCCCGGGTAGGAGAAGAACGACGAGAACGTCATGTAGTAGTCGTCGCCGTCCTTGAGCACCGTCGGGTCCGGGTGGTCGCCGGGCACGATCGGGTTCACGTAGGTGCCGTCGCCGCGATCGGCGCGGCGCTGGCCTTCGATGCCGCCGGCCGCTGCAGGCGACGCACTCGCGGCCAGGCCGCCGCCGGCCAGGAGCGTGCCGGCCGCGATGGCCTTGAACGCGCCGCGGCGCGTGGTCGCAGTCATGCCGTGCCTCTTCAGACGGTGCCCCGACGCGCCTCGAGGCGCGTGCGGATCTCCGCCATGCGCCGCTCCGTCAGCGGAAAGCGCAGTGCCACGAACAATCCGATCAGCAGCCCGACCACCGGGACGCTGGACAGCAGGATGCGGATCATGAGGATCGCGTGCTCGCTCTGCACCGGCAGCTTCGCGTTGAAGCCGGTGAACTGCAGGATCCAGCCTGAGCAGAAGACGCCGGCCGCGATGCCGACCTTGGTGATCCAGGATTGGCAGGCAGCGAACGAACCCTCGCGGCGGGCGCCGCTCTCGAGCTCGTCGGCGTCGACCACGTCGGCGATGATCGAGCCGGTCAGCACCCAGAAGCCCGCGCCGGTGAAGGCGACGCACCCGCAGGCGAGCAACTGCAGCGCGGGGTGTTCCGGGTCATAGAACCACCAGTCGCCGATGAACGCGGCGATGGCCATCGCCAGCACCAGGCACAGCGCGCGCGGCTTGCCGAAGTGGCGCGCGACACGGTTGAAGAACGGAATGCCGGCCAGGCCGAACGCCATGCCCGCCACGCCCATCTTGAAGTTCCACGCCGCGCCCAGTGACACGTCGCCCTTGCAGACATAGTAGACCGTCGCGTAGTAGCCCAGGGCGCTGACCATCGCGGTGCCGATCGCGTAGGCCAGCGCGATGGTCAGCATCTGGCGGAACGGCCGGAAGCGCAGCGTACGCCAGAGGGTATCGGCCAGCGGGATCTTCTGCTGATTGCGGGCGACCAGGTGCTCGTAGTAGCGCTCGCGCGTGAGCAGGAAGATGAGCACCGTGACGACGACCATCACCACGCCGAGCGCCGTGCAGTAGACCTGCGCGCCGCGCAGGATGTCGGGTTTGCCGGTCGCGTCGCGGAAGATGGCCAGCGTCGTGAACTGTGCAGCGAAGAACAGTCCCAGCTCGGGCAGCTTCTGGATCGCGTTCTTGATCGACATCACGCTGGTGCGCTCGTGGTACGCGGGGGTCATCTCCGAGCCCAGGCTGACCCATGGCATGTTGAAGCAGCTCATCACCGGCACGTACAGCAGCGTGGAGACGAGCATGAACACGAAGTACTCGGTGTCCGTCCAGCCGCGGCCCACCGCGAACATCAGCGGCAGCCCGATGCCCGCGAGGATGCCGCCCACCAGGATGTAGGGCCGGCGGCGGCCGAAGCGCGTGCGGGTGTTGTCCGAGGCCCAGCCGAACAGCGCATCGGAGGCCGCGTCGACGAAGATCTTGATGGCCTGCGCCGTGGAGATCAGCCCCGGCGCCATGCCCAGGAAGATGTTGTAGACCTGGAACGCCAGCGACGGATAGAGCCAGTGGCCCCACATGTCCAGCACCGACCCGAGGCCGTAGCCCACCTTCTGCGGCAGCGGCACGCGATCGGCCGCCACTTCGGGCGCTTGCGCGGCGTTGCGTTCATTTAGCGCTAAATCGATGCTGGCCATCGTGTTGTCTCTTGTCTTTTCGAACAGGTTCAGGAAATGGCGAGCGTCTTGGACCGCGGCGCCGTCAGGGACTGTCCCAGGACGATCTCGGTCGGCAGCACGATGTTAGAGGGTGCGCGGTAGACCGCGTCTCGGTGTTTTGCCTCGATCCGATCCATCAGCAGGCGCACCGCGCGGTGGCCCATCTCGCGCAGCGGCTGGCGGACCGTGGCCAGGTGGGCGGAGCGCGCCAGCATGGTGTCGTCGAAGCCGACCACCGAGACGTCCGCGGGCGTGCGCAGGCCGCGCGCGGCCAGCGTGTCCAGGCAACCGATCGCGATGGCGTCGCTGGCGGCGAAGATGGCCTGGGGCAGCGGCTCGCCGCGATGGCGCTGCAGCCAGGCCTCGAGTTCGCGCCGGCCCGACAGGGTGCTGAAATCCCCGGGCAGGATGTAGTCGTCCAGCGGCTTGACGCCGGCCGCGGCATGCGCGCCGAGGTAGCCGGAGACGCGGCGCATCGCGCCGATCGAATCGGGCGGCCCGCCCACGTGCAGGATGCGGCGGTGACCCAGCGACAGCATGTGGCGCACCATCTCGAAGGCGCCCGCTTCCTCGTCGGATTCGAGGTTCACCACGTTGGGCATCTCGTGGTTCGCGTGCACCGAGACGATGGGCGTGTGCTCCGGCAGGTATTTCGCGGCCTCGGCCTCGAGCAGCGGCGCGAGCAGGATCAGCCCGTCGATGCGACTGTCGCAGATCCGCGGGAGGCGGCTCGCGCCTTCCTTCCAGTCGGGCAGCGCGAAGACGGTGGTGTTCTGCTCGAACTCCGCGGCGGCCTCGATCACCCCGTTGAACACTTCCAGGAAGTACTGGTTCAGCTCGTTGCGCGACAGCGTCGTGGCCACGCCGATCGCGTTCATGCGGCGATCGACCAGCGCACGCGCCGTCGCGTTGGCGCGATAGTGCAGCTTCTCCGCGGCAGCCAGGATGCGCACGCGCGTCTCGTCGGAGATGCGCGAC
>JBJMWE010000289.1:0-5528 GCA_045810285.1 Vitreoscilla sp.
AGCTGCAGGGGTAACCCGCCGTTCGGTGACGCCCCGATCCGCTCCGGCATTCGTCGATGAAAGATCGCGTCGCAGCGCGCCACCGAACGGCGGGTTACGCCTGCGGCTAACCCGCCCTACCCCGCCCTACCGCGCGTGCGCGTTGCCGTCCAGCGCGCCAGCACGACGGGGCGGCTGGCCGTGCGCACGCGTTCCCCCACGGCGGCGCGGGCGGCGTCGGACAGATCGACGAGCGACAGCAGGAACAGCCCGGCCCCGGTCGCCAGGTACAGCGCGCCATCGATGCGCATGAAGCGCGGCGCGTCGAACACCTTGGTCGACACCGGCACGCCGCGCACGCGGTAGCCGGCGCCCAGCACCCGCGACACGAGCCAGGGCGCGCGGGCGACCCGGGCTGCGATGTCGTCCTGGCGCGGGCCGGCGGCCAGCTCGAAGGCGGCGCGGACAACCGAGGCGACGCGCGGCGCCGCGGCGCGCGGCTTCGCCGTCGACTCCGCATGTGCCGCGCTCGCGTCGACCAGGCGGCCGAAATCGCCCCAGCCCAGGAGCGCGCCAAGCCGCTTGGCGACGATGGCCTCGCGCAGCTGGCGCAGGCCCGCCCAGGCGTCGATCTGCTCGATCTTGACCTGCAGCCAGGTGGTGTCGATGCGCTGGCCCGGCGCCTTGAGCAGCAGGTGCAGTCCGGCGATCTCGCGCACGGTGACCGGCGTCGCGCGCGCGCCGAACGCCGCGATGCGGTGCAGGAGCTGGCGCGTCGGGGCCAGCGTCCGGCATGGCAGGCCGTCCAGCCGCAGCGCCTCGCCGGCGAGGTCGGCGAAGGTCACGCTGCGCCGGTCGTCGATCGTCGCGCCGCCCACCTGCACGTCGATCGACAGGCCCGAGTGCGCCACCGGCTCGTAGCGGAACGAGGCCAGGCCATGGTGCATCGGCCCGCGCAGCGGCACCAGCCACTCGCCCGCATCGCGCAGCCGATAGCCGAGCCGGCCGACGGCCTCATGCAGCGGGCCGATGGCCGCGAAGTCGGGCAGCAGCACCTCGATCGCCTCCGCGCGCGCCGCGTCGGCCGCGGCCAGCAGGGTGCCCGCCGGCAGGCCGCGCAACACCTCGGCGGCCGATGCACGGCGGCGCGCGAACTGCTCGTGCTCGTTGCTCTCCGTCGGCGACAGCAGGCTCTGGGCGGCCCAGCGCGCGTACAGCTCGGGCAGGCAGCCCTCCTGGCGCGCGATGACCAGCAGTTCGCGGCGCGCGATGCGGCCCGTCGTCAGCAGCATCTCGGATGCAGCGTCGCCGTGCGGCTGGGTGAGGAGCTCGAACAGCCCTCTGTAGAGGTTGGTGGTGCTCATGGCGGCGATTCCTGTCTCGCGATGTCGGAAGCGGAAGCGACGGCGCCGGTGAACCATTCGCCGCCTCGCGGGCTGCATGCTAGCCAGCGCGCCACGGGAAATCGTCACGGCGTCCCGTATCAGCCTCGCGACGTTCGCAACAGTTGTGTCCAGCCGCCCGGCCGCTCAGGCGGGGCGGCGCGCACGGAGCCGTGGCGCGTCCGCCCGCAGCGCGGCCGGCAGCTCGGCAGGCAGCACGTGCAGGGAGGCGGCGCCACGGAAATGGGCGAGCAGCGCATCGACGACCACGCGCACCCGCGGCGCGAGGAACTGCCGGTGCGGATAGACCAGCACGAACTCGCGCGTGCCCGCGTCGTGCGTGTCGGCCAGCACGGCCTTCAGCCGCCCGGCCTGCAGGTATGGCAAGGCCTGGTACAGCCCGCACTGCGCGATGCCGCCGCCCGCGAGCGCGAGCTCGACGACCGCGTCGCTGTCGGTGCTCACCAGCGCGGCGTGCGGCGTGACGGCGACGCGGCGACCGTTGACGCGGAACGTCCACGGCGCGGCGGTGCCGTCCGCGAAGCGCAACTGGATGCAGCGGTGCCGGGCGAGATCCGCATGCGACGGCGGCACGCCGGCGCGCGCCAGGTAGGCCGGGCTGGCCACCAGCACCAGCGGCAGCCTGCACACGCGGCGCGCGACGAAGCCGGCGTCGGGCACGGAGCCGCCGCGGATGGCGATGTCGATGCCGTTGGCCACCAGGTCCACCGGCGTGTTGTCCAGCTGCGCCTCGATCGTCAGCTGCGGAAAGCGCTCCGCCAGCGCCGGCAGCGCCGGCAGCACCCAGAGGCGGCCGAACGCCACGCCCATCGAGAGGCGCACGACGCCCGCCGGCTCCTGCGCGGCCTGCGAGACCTCGGTGACGGCGTCGTCGAGCAGGCGCAACGCGTCGCGCGCCTTCGCGATGAAGCGCGCGCCCTCGTCGGTGACGCGCGCGGT
This sequence comes from Vitreoscilla sp., assembly GCA_045810285.1. Taxonomy (GTDB): domain Bacteria; phylum Pseudomonadota; class Gammaproteobacteria; order Burkholderiales; family Burkholderiaceae_C; genus Scleromatobacter. The sequence continues at coordinate 2,322 of JBJMWE010000289.1, forward strand.
GCGCGTGCTGCGCTGGACGAGCCGCACGCCCAGCTGCTCCTCCAGCCGCGCCAGGCTCTTGCTGACCGCCGCGGGCGTGACGCCCAGCCGCCGCGCCGCCCCCGCGAAGCTGCCGGCGGCGGCGATCTCGATCAGCGCGAGCAGTCCCTGCAGTTGCTTCATGCGCCGGATTCTCAACCAAATTTCACTGCTTCATCAACCGCCAATGACTTTCCAGACATGCCGGCGGTGCCTAGAGTTCGTTCCATGCCCCGGACGTTCCGGAGCGCCAACCAGGAGTTCCCCCATGAAGATCGGCATCATCGGATCGGGCGTCGTGGCCCGCACGCTCGCGGCAGGATTCATCAAGCACGGCCACGAGGTGACGCTGGGCACGCGCGATGTGTCCAAGCTCGCGGACTTCGTCGCGCAGACGCCCGGCGCGCGCGTGGCCGGCAGCGCCGCGGCCGCCGCCTTCGGCGAGGTCGTCGTGCTGGCGGTCAAGGGCAGCGCCGCGCTGCAGGCCGCGCGCGACGCGGGCGCCGGCCTGGACGGCAAGCCGGTGCTCGACGCCACCAACCCCATCGGCGACGCCGCGCCGGTCGACGGCGTGCTGCCCTACTTCACCGGCAAGAACGAATCGCTGCTGGAATGGCTGCAGGAAGCGCACCCGAAGGCGCGCTTCGTCAAGGCCTTCAACTCGGTCGGCGCGGCGCGCATGATCGACCCGGACTTCGGCGGCACGCGCCCGACCATGTTCATCGCCGGCAACGACGCCGACGCGAAGGCGACCGCCACCACGCTGCTCGCGCAGCTGGGCTGGGACGCCGCCGACATGGGCACCGCCGTCGCCGCCCGCGCCATCGAGCCGCTGGCGATGCTGTGGTGCATCCCCGGCTTCCGCGAGGGCTCGTGGCTGCATGCGTTCAAGCTGCTGCGCTGAGGGCTGCATGGACGTCGCCCTCGCTCCTGCCCACATGGCGGCCCGCGATGCGACGGCCGCCGGTGCCGCCGATCTCGCCTACGAAGTGTCAGGCGAGCGCGGCCGGCCAGCGCTGCTGCTGGTCCACGGCGGCACGGCCAGCCGGCGCGCGTGGGATCTCGTGACGCCGGCCCTGCGCGCCAGCCATCGCGTCGTCGCGGTCGACCTGCGCGGCCACGGACAGTCGCCCGCGCCGGACAGTGGCTACTCGGCGCTGCAGCTGGGCACCGACGTCGGGCGCGTCATCGAGCAGCTCCGACCTGGCGCGATCACGGTCGTCGGCCATTCGCTCGGCGGCATGGCGGCGATCCATCTGGCGGCGCATCGTCCGGACCTCGTGCAGCGCCTCGTGCTGCTGAACGTGCCCGCCGCGCCGCGCGCCGTCGACGCGCTGGTGCGTCTCGAGCGCCGCGTGCGCGATCCCGGCTTCTTCCCGCTGACGCAGGCGTTCGTCGACGAGTGGTGCGCGCATCCGCGGCCGCTGCCCGCGGCGTTCGTCGCGGCGCAGCAGGCCCATGTGCGCGCCTTGCCTGCGGTCGTCTGGCAGCAGGTGTTCGGCGAACTCGTCCAGGCGGATCTCACCCCGGTGCTGCCGTACGTGCGCCAGCCCACGCTGCTGCTGTGGGGCGCGCGGGACGGCCTGCTCGATGCGTCGCAACGCGAACGGCTGCAGGCCGGCATCGCGGACGCGCGGCTGGTGATGATCGACGAGGCCGGCCACAACCCGAGCTCGGCGACGCCGGACCGCGTCGCCGCCGAGATCGCGGCCTTCGCCGGCTGAGGCGCGCAGCGGGCGGCCATGCGGGGACGGCACTCCGCCGGCAGCGCCGTCGCGCCAGCCACTTTCGCGGCGGTCGGACCAGCCCTGTATATTTTGACGATGGCTCCTCGCAACTGGATCGTCGACTCGATCGGTGCGCCGGCGTTCGAACGGCTGGCGTCCGGTCTCTCGGGCACGGCGCTGCAATCGTTGCTCCTGGACGTGATGCAGGCGCGGGCGGCCTCGCGCAGCGCCAGCGAGCTGGTGGCGCAGTACGGCCGCGACGCATTCTGCGTGCCGGCGCAGGTCGACGCCCGCGCGATGATGGCTGTCGACGCCCACCTCTTCGCGGCCGCCGGACGCTTCGAGGCGATCGAGCTCTCGCCCGTCGCGCCGCTGGGCGCCTGCTCGGTCGTCGGGCCGACCGACCAGAACCGCGTGCTCTCGGCGCTGCGCGGCACCGAGGTCGTCTCCGATCCGACGAACGTGCTCGCGCTCGAGTGCGCGCAGCGCTTGCATGCGCAAGCGCGCGCGGAGCACCACCTGGCCACGAGCCACCGCGTGGTGCGCGCGCAGCCGGTGCCCAGGCTACCGGGCTATGCGCAGCACTTCCGGTTGTTCGCGCTCGCCAGCGGTGGCCTGGAGCGACAGGACCACGCCTTCACCGTCGACGCCGTCGCCCTGCACGTGCGCACGATGCTGGCCGGGCTCGACCGTCTCGCACCGCTCGGCTACGCCCTCGGCCGGCGTCGCGTCGAGATCCTCGCGACGCCGCCACGGCGAGCCCTCGGCGAACGACTCGCGGAGCAGCTGGACGCGAGTCTCGGCGTGCTGGACCACCCGTACTACTCGGGCGGCCTGCGCTACCGGATCTGGGTGACGGCGCCCGATGGCACGGAGGCGCCGCTCGCCGACGGCGGCAGCTTCGACTGGCTCAGCCGCCTCGCGTCCAACCGACGCGCCGTCGTCGTGGCGAGCGGGCTGGGCTCGCAGCTGATCGCGCTGCGGTTCGGGGACCTTGGGGCGCGGTAGGGCGGGTTAGCCGCAGGCGTAACCCGCCCTACGTCGCGCGTCCGTGGCCACGCGAGACGTTCAAGGGGGCATCGAAAGGAAGAGCCCAGCGCGTAGGGCGGGTTAGCCCGCAGGCGTAACCCGCCGTTCGCCACCGTTCGCCCCGTTCGCCGGCACACAGACTCGCCATTCGCCGACACGCCAGACGGCCGGTCAGCCCAGGTAGCGCTTCTCGAGATGCGCCTTGAAATGCGCCGGGTTCAGCGTCTCGCCGGAGGCACGCAGGCTGAGCTCGTCGGTCGTCCACAGGCTGCCCTGCAGCCAGATGTTCTCGCGCAGCCAGTCGAAGACGGGGTTCAGGTTGCCGGCGCCGATCTGCGCGTCGAGGTCGGGCATCTGGCGGCGCATCGTGGCGAACCACTGCGCGGCGTACATCGCGCCCAGCGAGTAGCAGGCGAAGTAGCCGAACAGGCCC
>JBJMWE010000290.1:0-2208 GCA_045810285.1 Vitreoscilla sp.
GCCAGCTGCCGGGCCGAGTTCCACCGCCACTGGGCGCGGCGCGTGCTCGGCGCCAACGCGGCCGTGCTGCTGGTGACCGACGGCCTCGACCGCGACGAGCACGGCAGCCTGGCCGACGAGGCCGCGCGGCTGCGCCGCAGCGCGCACGAGCTCGTGTGGCTCAACCCGCTGCTGCGCTTCGACGGCTTCGAGCCGCGGGCCGCGGGCGTGCGGGCGCTGCTGCCGCACGTGGATCGCTTCCTGCCGGTGCACAACCTGGCGAGCCTGGCCGACCTGCGGCGCGCGCTGCAGGCGGCCGCGTCGCCCCGACCATCGAGCCGACCATGGAACTGACCGGAGAACGCCGCATTCCCGCCGACCGCGCCGCCACCTGGGCGGCCATCAACGATCCGGCGATCCTGCAAGGGTGCATCGCCGGTTGCGAATCGCTGGAGCGCACGGCCGACGACACCTTCGCGGCGGTCGTGGCGCTGCGCGTGGGCCCGGTCAGCGCGAAGTTCAAGGGCACGCTGCGCATGCTGGACGTGCGGCCGCCCGAGCACTGCACGCTGCAGTTCGAGGCGCAGGGCGGGGCGGCCGGCTTCGGCAAGGGCTCGGCCGAGGTCGACCTGTCCGACGCCGGCCCGGGGCGCACGACGCTGCGCTATGCGGCCAAGGCCATGGTCGGCGGCAAGATGGCGCAGATCGGCTCGCGGCTGGTGGACGCCGCCGCGGCCAAGCTCGCCGAGGACTTCTTCGCGGCCTTCGAGGCGCGACTCGCAGCGGCCAGCGCGCCGGGGCAGGCGCGGGTGCCGGCCGACACGCCGGCGGCGCCGGCCACGTCGCCCGGATCGGACGCGGGCGCGCGCGGGGTGGCCACGTTGACCGTGCTCGCGGCGGTCGCCGTGGTCGTCGCGGTCGCGGCCTTCGAAGCGATGAGGTGACGCGATGGACAGCCTCGACCTGCAGGTGCTTTCCCAGGCGCGCGACTGGCTCGCGCAGGGCCACGCCGTCTGGCTCGTGACGGTGCTCGAGACCTGGGGCTCGGCGCCCCGTCCGCCGGGCGCGTTGCTGGCGTTGCGCGACGACGGACCGGTGGTCGGCTCGGTGTCGGGCGGCTGCGTGGAGGACGACCTGATCGACCGCGTGCGCCACGGCGAGCGCGTCGCGGCGCCGGCGCTCGTCTCGTACGGCGTCACGCGCGAGGAAGCGGCGCGCTTCGGGTTGCCCTGTGGCGGCACGCTGCGCCTGGTGCAGGAGCCGCTGCGCGACACGGCGTGGATAGACGAGATCCTGTCGCGCTGCGCCCGGCACGAGCTCGTCGCCCGCACGCTGGAACTGGCCACCGGCGCCGTGGCGGTCGAGCCCGCGGCGCGCGGCGAGCGCTTCGGCTTCGACGGGCAGCGCATGCGCACGCTGTTCGGCCCGCGCTGGCGGCTCGTCGTCATCGGGGCAGGGCAGCTCTCGCGCGTGGTGGCGCCGATGGCGCTGGCGCTCGACTTCGAGGTGCTGTGCTGCGATCCGCGCGAGGAGTACCACGTGACCTGGGACGTGCCCGGCACCGAGTTCAGCCGCGAGATGCCCGACGATCTCGTGCAGCGCCTGCAGCTCGACGCGCACAGCGCGCTGGTGGCGCTCACGCACGATCCGAAGCTGGACGACCTGGCGCTGATGGAGGCGCTGAAGTCGGCGGCGTTCTACGTCGGCGCGCTCGGCTCGCGCGCCAACACGGCGCGGCGCAAGGAGCGCCTGGCCCTGTTCGACCTGTCGCCCGACGAGATCGGGCGGCTGCACGGCCCGGTGGGCCTCGACCTGGGCGGCCGCACGCCGGCGGAGATCGCGGTGTCGATCCTGGCCGAGATCGTCGCGGTCAAGAACGCGGTCGTCGTCGTCCAGAAGAAGCCGGCGCTCTCGGCGGGCTGACGGGCGAGGTCCCGGCCGGGGTGGATCCTGCGACTGCGCGCAGGATGACGGCATTTCCGTTCATCCGGGGCGCGACGCGACGCGCAGTGTTCCAAAGGGAGGCGAACGGCGCTCCGTTGGCATGTGGGCGAGGCGCCGGCTGGGGTGGATCCTGCGACTGCGCGCGGGATGACGGCATTTCCGTTCATCCGGGGTGCGACGCGACGCGCAGTGTTCCAACGGGAGGCGAACGGCGCTCCGTTGGCATGTGGGCGAGGTGCCGGCCGGGGTGGATCCTGCGACTGCGCGCAGGATGACGGCATTTCC
>JBJMWE010000291.1:0-2885 GCA_045810285.1 Vitreoscilla sp.
GCGCAGCTGCGCCCCGCCATCCTCGCGCGCACCGCGGACCAGGCGCCCACCGGCGGCTGGTGGTCGGCCGACGGATCGGTGACCTGGCATCCGTTCGGGGCCTCGAGCCGCACGACGAAGTCGGCCACCGGCGGCTATCTCAACGCCGGGACGATCGCGGTGTCGGCGGGCGGCAGCGCGTTCGTCTGGGCACCGGAGAAGCAGCCGGCGCTGTGCTCGCACGATCATGGCAAGACCTGGGTCGAGGTGGCCGGCTGGCCGCGCGGCGAGGTCGACGCCGTCCCCGTGGCCGATCGCCACGTCGAAGGCGTCTTCTACGCGCACGACCGCGCCGCGGGCGAGATCCTCGTCAGCGTCGACGGCGGCCTGAGCTTTCGCACCGGAGTCACGGGCCTGCCCAAGCTCGCCAGCTGGCAGCCCTCGCAGCTCGTGGCGGCGCCCGGGGCGGTGCGCGATCTCTGGCTGGCGCTGCACGACACGCTGCTGCACCTGCCCGGCCCGGAGAAGCCCGCCATCGCGATCCGCAACGTCGTCGAATGCTGGAAGCTGGCGCTCGGCAAGGCGGCGCCCGGCAAGGACTACCACTGCGTCTACCTGTGGGGCAAGCTGCAGGTCGGCGACAGCCAGGTCGAGGGCCTGTTCCGCTCGGACGACGCCGGCGCGCACTTCACGCGCATCGACGACGACCGCCACCGCTACGGCCTGCTGCTGTCGCTCGCCGCCGACCCGCTGGAATACGGCACGGTCTACCTCGCGCCGCATGGCCGCGGCGTGATCGTCGGCAAACCGCGCCAGGGGGCTTGAGTGGCGCCCGAACGCGCTCGCGCCGCATCCCGCAGGGCAGCGGTTGGCTCATGAGCCGCCCAAGCCCTCGTCAAGAATCCCCCGGAAGGCGACGGCCCGTGCGTCGCCACCCTCCTTCCTCTCTCGATCTCGCGACACCCTCCAAATGCTCACGTACTCCAGTCCCTTTCCTTCCTCCTTCGTCTTCGGCGTGGCCGCCGCGTCCGCCCAGATCGAAGGCGCCGCCTTCGAGGACGGCAAGGGCGAGTCCATCTGGGACCGCTTCAGCCGCGTGCCCGGCGTGATCCACGACGGCGACACGCTCGACGTCGCCTGCGACCACTACCACCGCTTCGACGAGGACTTCGCGCTGATGGCGTCGCTGGGCGTCAAGGACTACCGCCTGTCGATCGCCTGGCCGCGCCTCTACCCGGATGGCGACGGCGAGCTCAACCCGGCCGGCGTCGCCTTCTACCATCGCCTGCTCGCGAGCATGGCGCGCCACGGCATCAAGCCCTGGGTCACGCTGTTCCACTGGGACCTGCCCCAGGCACTGGAGGAACGCGGCGGCTGGACGTCGCGGGCGACGGTCGACGCGTTCGCGCGCTACGCCGACACGGTCGTCAAGGAGTACGGCCACGTCGTCAAGGACTGGATCACGCTCAACGAGATCCGCTGCTTCACCTGGCTGGGCTACGGCGCCGGCACCAAGGCGCCGGGCCGCAAGGAGAGCGCCGCAATCGTCAACCAGACCTTCCACCACGCCCTGCTGTGCCACGGCCACGGCGTGCGGGCGGTGCGCGCGCACGGCGGCGCGGGCGCACGCGTGGGGCTCACGGACAACTGCGACGTGAGCGTGCCCGTCACCGAGACGCCCGCCGACATCGCCGCCGCGCGCGCCTGGTTCGTCGACAAGAACCTGCACGTGCTGGGCGCGATCCACGGCAAGGGCTACGCGCCGCGCTACCTCGAGCGCACGGGCCCCGACGCGCCGGTCGTGCGTCCGGGCGACTTCGACCTCATCAGCCTGCCCACCGACTTCCTCGGCTTGAACATCTACACGGCGACGTACGTGCGCGCCGGGCACGACGGCCGTCCGGAAGCGCTCGCGTTGCCGGCGAACTACCCGCGCGCGGACAGTCCCTGGCTGAACCTGGTGCCGCAGTCGATCTACTGGGCCTCCCGCATGGTGCACGAGGAATACGGTCACCGCTCGATCTACATCACGGAGAATGGCTGCGGCTACAACGACGAACCGGTGGTCGGCGGCGAGGTGCTGGACCTGCATCGTCGCGACTACCTGCGCAGCCACCTGCGCGAGATGCATCGCGCCATCGCCGACGGCGTGCCGCTCGATGGCTACTTCCTGTGGTCTTTCATAGACAATTACGAGTGGGAGGACGGCTACCAGCGCCGCTTCGGCATCGTGCACTGCGACTTCGAGACGCAGGTACGCACGCCCAAGCTGTCCGCCCGCTACTACGCCCATACCATCCGTACTCGCTGCATCATCTGACCCGCCATGGCCCAATCGCCCGCCAAGCCGACCCGCGCCCGACACGCCGCCACGCTGGCCGACGTGGGCCGCGAGGCGGGCGTGTCCATCATGGCCGCCTCGGCCGTGCTGAACGGGGCCAAGACCTCGTCGCGCATCTCCGACGAGACGCGCGTGCGCATCCTGGCTGCCGCGGAGAAGCTGCACTATCGCGCCAACGCGACGGCGCGTGCGCTGGTCGATCGCCGCATGAACGCGATCGGCGTGGCCACGACGCTGTCGCGCAACGAGCTGAACCAGTACTTCCTGGAAGTGTTCAACGGGGTGATCGAGGCCGCCGCGGAATTCGAGCAGAACACCACCGTCTTCGCGCTGCCCGACTGGAAGGAAGGCGCGAGCCGCCTCCCGCGGATCTGCGACAGCCGCATCGACGGGCTGATCCTGCTCGCGCCGCTGCTCGAGGCCGAGGCCGCGAAATACCTGCCGGAGCACACGCCCATCGTCTCGGTGCACGCGAACCACGAGATGCCCAACGTGGTGAACCTCGAATCCGACGAGGAAGCGGGCGCCTTCGAGATGGTGCGCCACATGCTGTCGCTGGGTCACC
>JBJMWE010000292.1:0-21610 GCA_045810285.1 Vitreoscilla sp.
AAAGGCTCGCCGTACCGCCCGATACGACTCGCCTTTGCGCCTGGCTCCGACATGTTTGCAGCGCGTCTCGCCTGCGCGCGAACTTCCGGGACAGCACACTAGCTGAATTGCTAATGACCAGGAATTTTCGCTAGCAAATGGGTGACGCCTCGCGATGTTCCCGCATCGCACACGCTTCCAGCGCGTGGCAAATCAACGACTTGCGCGTGGAGCGGCGCAGCCGCGCGCCTGGCATGGCGCATGCAATCGAACAGGAAACCTTTCGAGTGCATCGCCATGAAATTCGCCCGCCTGAACCGCAGGAAGCGCGCCCACGAAGCCGCCTTCGATCTGCCGCACGACCTCGTGCCGCACCCGCGCGCCCGCCAGATGGCGCAGGCGACGCATCGCAGCGTGCCGACGATGAGTGTCGACGAGATCCGCTCGAAGGCCTGGCAGATGCGCGGGTCGACCATCGTGCCGGGAACCGCGATCCTGCCGATGGAGGCGAACCAGCAATACGCGCTGTTCCCGCGCCGCATCTATGCCGACCTCCTCAAGCACTGCCACGCCTGCGCACGTCCGTTCCTGTTCTACGCGAACGAGCAGCGGTTCTGGTACGAGACGCTGCGCATCCCGGTCGACGCCGATTGCGCGATGTGCCCGCCCTGCCGAAAGCATGCGCATCGCGTGCGGGGTGCCCTGTTCCGCTACGGGAAGGCGGTGCACGCGCCGCGGCTGGACGCGAAGGACATGAAGGTGTTCGTGGACGACGCGCTGTTCCTGCTGGAACACGGCGTCGTGCGCAACCTGGCGCGCCTCGGTGCCATCAAGAACCGCGCCGCGCGCGAACTGGCAGACTACGCCGGAACCCGCGACCTGGCCCGCGCGCTCGCGAGCGCGCGCGAGGCCGCCGAGATGCGCCCCGGCGCATCGCGAAGCCGACATTGGTGACGACATGGACTGGATCAAGCGCCTGCTGAAGGGCGAGTCGCCCGTACCGCCCGCGTCGGCGCGGCCGGCGGCGTCGTGGGACGAACTCGTGCAGCAGGCTCGCTCGCCCGACGGCCGACAGCGGCAGGCCGCGGTGCGCGCGCTCGCCGCATCCGGCCACGCGCCGGCGCTGCCGGTGATGCTGGAGCGGCTCAACGACTGGGTGGACGCCATCCGGCGCGACGCGCGCGAGGCCGTCGAGAACTTCCTGCGCGAGGAACATGTCGAGGCCTGGATCGCCTCGCTGGACGCCGTCGCCGCGCTCACCCGCGCGCGCCGCGCCGACCACGCGGCGTTGCTCGCCCGGATCGTCGACTGGCTGCTGGAGCCTGCGCAATTCGCGCGGATCGAAGAGCGCCTGGACCAGGTGCCGCGCGAAGTCGCGCGGCTGATGCTGCACGCGCGACTGCGCGAGCCGTTCGCCGCGCCCACGCGCCAGCGGGCCTGGCACGACGCGTTCGCTGCGCCGGACGTCCTGCTGGCGGCCGGCGCCGCGCATGCGCTCGCCGACCAGATGGCCATCACGCACGCGGACGACGCTGCCACGCGCCGCCTGCTGGCCTCGCTCGCCCAGGCGGCGATGGGGTCGCGCTTCGCCGGCATCCGCATCGCCGGCATGCGCGCCGCGCTCGCCCTGCCGGACTGCGTCGCGGCCGAACGCCTGCACGACCTGTGCTTCGACACGAACGGGAACGTGCGCGCGCTGGCCATCGGCGCGCTGCGCGTCGACACCGCCGCCATGCAGGCGCTGCAGGCGCGGGCGCTCGACGCGCTGGCACCAGCCAACCCGGCAAGTGGCCGCGCCACGGCGCTGGAGAGCCTCTGCACGATGACCGCCGAGATCGGCCTGCGCCGCTGCGAGGCGCTGCGCCACGACCCCGCGCCTGCGGTTCGCGCCACGGCGCTGCGCCGGCTGCTGGCGCGGGCGGATTCCGCCGCCCGCGACGCGATCGTGCTCGACGCGCTCGGCGACAGCTCGGCGCGCGTGCGCCGGATGGCGGTCGTGCAGGTGCAACGCGGCGCCAGCGCCCCCTCGGCCGACGTCCTGCGCGCGTTCGCCGCCGCGCGCCAGGCAAGCCTTGCCGACCTGTGCACCGTCGCCACGCGGCTGCCGCCCTGGGAACGCTTCGGCTTCCTGGCCAGCGCGGTGCAGATGTCGTTCGCTGCGCCAACGTCCCCGCTGCTCTTGCACGAGCTTGGGCGCTGGGGCGACGACATGCGCCACACCTACATCGCCCCGACCGCGGCGGAACGCGACGCGACCCGCCACGCGTGGGCGGCCCTGCGCGATGCGTTGCCGCGCCCGTTGCAGGACGGCCTGGCGTTCCACCTGCGCTACTTCGGTATCCTCGACGGCCGCTGAGCCGGCACCGCGCGCACGACCAGGCCCGGCCTGTCGGACGTGGAGCCTGGATCCGACCAGGCGACCGGCCGTTCGCGCCGCGTCACTGCATCCCGCGCGACGCGTTCTCCATCAGCGCCTCGCTCGACGTCACGGGACGTGCGTCCTGCGGCTCGGCGACGTCCGTCGGCACGACGTTGGGCATGAGCGCGCGCGTGTCGCGCGCCGCGTCCAGCGTCTCCACGCGGCCGTCGGCGTGGCGGGCGAAGCGCTGGCGTTCCGGCCCGTGCACCGGGCCCGCGTCGGGCCAGGGCCAGCCGCCGAACTCGGTGCGGCGGTAGTCGTCGAAGGCCTGGCGCAGCTCGGCCTCGGTGTTCATCACGAACGGGCCGTACTGCGCCACGGGCTCGCCGATCGGGCGGCCCTGCAACAGGAGGAATTCCGCGAGCTCGGCGCCGGTGTTGACGAGTTCGACCTCGCTCGCGGCGCGCAGCTCGATCGCGGCGTGCTGGGTGAGGGCCTCGCCCGCCACGCTGACGCCGCTGCCCGCGAAGAAGTACAGCTTGCGGCGCGCGGCGGCGTTGGCCGCCGCGGGCAGCGTCCAGCGCGCGCCGGGCTGCAGCCGCAGCGTCCAGATCGCGACGTCCGCCTCGGGCTGCGACGCCCACGAATCGGGCGGCGGCGCGAGCGGCTCGGCCACATCGACGGCGGACGCCAGGCGACCCGCGATGACGGCCACCTCGGTGGTCGCGCCGCCCTCGCTCGTGAACACGCGGTGCGGGATGTCGCCGGCCCACAGCATCGTGAAATGCGGCTCGCACATCTTGCTGCGCGCCGGCAGGTTCAGCCAGATCTGGAACAGCTCCAGCGGGTTGGGCTGCCCGGTGTCCAGCAGCGGGAACATCTCCGAGTGGACGATGCCCTTGCCGGCGGTGAGCCACTGCACGTCGCCGCCGCCGAAGCGCGCCGCGGCGCCGAGCGAGTCGGCATGGTCGGTCAGCCCCTGGCGCACGATGGTGACCGTCTCGAACCCGCGATGCGGGTGCGACGGGAAGCCCGGCACCGCCTGGCCGTGGTACATGCTCCAGCCATCCTTGCCGGCGAAGTCCTGCCCGAGGGCGCGGCCCGCGAGCGACGCGTCCGGGCCGAAGCGGCCGTTGCCCTTCGGGTAGGCATCGTCATGGTGGACGCAGAACAGGAACGGATCGGCGGTCTCCCACGGGAAGCCCAGTGGCTGGATCTGCAGGATGGCGTTGTCGGGCATGGCGGCTTCCGGTGAGCGGGCTGGCGAAGGAACGAGTCTAGCCAGACGCCTCCGCCGCCCCGCCGCGAAGGGACATCCGGCCTTTCCCCGGCCCGCGCACGGGCGCACGCGACGCGTGCGCACGCACTCGAGCTCAGAACGGCGCGGAGGCGTCCTCGGCGTTGGCCGTCGCGTACGGCGAGGCCGCGCCCATCGCGGCCGTCTGGCCGGTCAGCGCGGCGATCACCTTGTCCGTGGTGGACGTGCCGGCCTCACCCAGCTTGAGCGGACCGCCGAGGGCCTCGACCAGGTCGGGGATCAGCTTGCCCAGCTCGCCGGTGGCGATGGCCACGTCCGCGTCGAAGTTGTTGTCGCCCTTGCCTGCGGCTTCCTGGGCCTCGAGCACCACGTCGAGCAGCTTGATCTTCTTGAGCGCGAACTGTTCGGTGAGCACGAACGAGACGCGGCTGTCCCAGGTCATCGCCAGCTGCGTCGGCAGCTTGCCCTGGCGGATATGCTCGCCCACCTCGTCGATGTCGAGCGTGTGGCGCGCGTAGCGCACGAGCGATTTTTCGCTGTCGGGCTGCTTGAGTTCGCACTCGCGGTCGATCGTGAAGCCGGGCGGGGCCTCCTTCGTGGACAGCCAGTCGGCCATCGCGACGCCGGCCGACAGCTGCGTCTGCACCAGCTCGAGGCGGATGCCGCCGTCCAGCAGCTCGGTCAGCAGCGTGACGATCTTGTCGGCCTTCTTGGCGCTGGCGGCGCCGATGACGATCAGGTTCTTCTGCAGGTCGATCCAGATCGGCGTGCTGCCGCGCTTGGGGAACGCGCGCGGCAGCAGCTCGTGCACGATCTCCTCCTTCAGCTCCTTGGCGGCCTTGCCCTTGGGGCGGCGGCCGGTGTCCTGCTCGATCTTGTCGAGGCGGGCCTCCAGCTGCGACTTGACCGCGCCGCCGGGCACGGCCTTGGTCTCGATGCACAGCTTCAGGATCCACTGGCCCGCGACGCTCTCGACCAGCGGCCCGTGCTTCTCGCCGCGCGGCTCGACCCAGCCGAGCGACTCCTGCTGCGACGCGCCGCACTCGACGAAGCGTGCCGCCTCGAGGCGCGGCTCCAGCTCCGCCAGCGCGGGGCGTTCCCATTGATCGATGCGGTAGACGATGACGTTCTTGAACATGGGGCTCAGGCCGGAAAGGCGCGACAACAAGCGGAGCGCGCGATTCTAGGCGACCTGTATTTCCGTCCAGCAACGAAACGTTCCGCCGCGCGCGAATCCCGGCAAAATCGCACGCGGCGAGAATGGGCCCATGAAGGTGTTCGGGATCGCCGGCTACTCCGGCATGGGCAAGACGACGCTGCTGGCGCGGCTGGTGCCGGCACTGGTCGCGCGCGGGCTGCGCGTGTCGATGATCAAGCACAGCCACAAGGACATCGAGGTCGACCGCCCGGGCAAGGACTCGTACCGCCTGCGCGAGGCAGGCTGCCACGAGGTGCTGCTGCTCGGGCGCACGCGCTGGGCGCTGATGCACGAGCTGCGCGGCGCCGACGAGCCGTCGCTGGACTACCTGCTGGATCGCCTGCAGGATGTCGACCTCGTGCTCGTCGAAGGCTTCAAGCACGGCGATTTCCCGAAGCTGGAGGTATGGCGCGCCGAGGCCGGCAAGCCCACGCTGTCGCCCGGCTGGCCCGGCATCCGCGCCATTGCCAGCGACGACCGGGTCGAAGCACCGGACGGCATCGCCGTGCTGCCGCTGGGCGACACCGAGGCCGTCGCCGACTTCGTGCTGGCGCACGCGGCCATGCGCTGAAGGGCCCGCCATGCCGCGCTTCGCCGCCAACGTCTCGATGCTGTTCACCGAGCGGCCGTTCCTGGATCGCTTCGCGCTCGCCGCGCGCGCCAGCTTCACCGCCGTCGAATGCCAGTTCCCGTACGAGACGCCGGCCGCGGACATCCGCGCGCGGCTGGAGGAGCACGGCCTGGCGATGGTGCTGCACAACCTGCCCGCCGGCGACTGGGCGGCGGGCGACCGCGGCCTCGCAGGCGTGCCGAATCGCTCGGACGAGTTCCGCGCGGGCGTCCCGCGCGCGATCGCCTACGCGCGCACGCTGGGCGTTCGCCAGCTGAACTGCCTGGCCGGCATCGCGCCGCCGGGCGTCGACGCCCATACCGTGCACCGTACCCTCGTCGACAACCTGCGCTTCGCGGCGCGCGCGCTCGCCGCCGAAGGCCTGAGCCTGCTGGTCGAGCCGATCAACACCTTCGACGTCCCCGGCTTCATCGTCAGCCGCACCGCCCAATGCGTCGCGCTGCTCGACGAGGTCGGCGAGCCCGGCGTGTTCGTGCAGTACGACGCGTACCACGCGCAGCGCATGGAGGGCGAACTCGCGGGCACGCTGGCGCGCCACCTGCCGCGCATCGCGCACGTGCAGGTGGCCGACAACCCGGGCCGGCACGAGCCGGGCACCGGCGAGATCCGCTTTCCCTTCCTGTTCGCCGAACTCGACCGCCTGGGCTACGGCGGCTGGGTGGGTTGCGAATACACGCCGGCGGGCCGCACGGAGGCCGGCCTGGACTGGCTGCCGGCGGGTGCGCTGTCGATTCGTCGCTGACACCGTTCATTCGCCGCCCCGGATCCGCCGTTGGTCGGCGCCGGGGTGCGGCAGGCGACGAGATCCGATAACGTCGCCGGCGCTGAGATAGAGTCCGCGGTGCCGTCGGGTCCGCGGCCGACTCCTGGACCCTTGCCGGAGACTTCAAGATCGACGCGAACCTGTTGAACGAGCTGCGCATCCAGCGCACCGAACGCGATGACCGGGGCGGCCCGCCGCGCTGGGTGTGGATCGCGCTGGCGATCATCGCCGTCGTGGCATTCCTCGCCGCGGGCGGCTGGTGGGCATGGACGTCGCGCCCCCTCACCGTGCAGACCGCCACCGCCACGGCGGCGGCCGGCAGCGGGGCGTCGGCCGGCGCGGTGCTGCAGGCCACCGGCTACGTGACGCCGCGCCGCCGCGCCACCGTCTCCACCCAGATCACCGGCACGCTGACGCAGGTGCTGATCGAGGAAGGCGACCACGTCCAGAAGGGCCAGGTGCTGGCGCGCCTCGAAGATACCGCGCTGCGCGCCGGCCTCGACGCCGCGCGCGCCAACCTGGCCAGCGCGCAGGCACAGGTCGCCTCGGCGCAGGCGCAGCTGGCGCAGGCGCAGTCGGACGAACGCCGCCAGTCCGAGCTGCTGGCCAGCGGCATGGTCACGAAGGCGGCCGGCGACCAGGCGCGCACGGCGGTGGCCACCGCCGTCGCCCAGCTCGACGCGCGCCGCCGCGAGACCGACGCCGCCAGGGCGCAGCTGGGCCAGGCGCAGGTCAACTTCGACTACGCGGTGGTGCGTGCGCCGTTCGCAGGCGTCATCACGGAGAAGGCGGCGCAGGTCGGCGAGATCGTCTCGCCGCTGTCGGCCGGCGGCGGCTTCACGCGCACCGGCGTGGGCACCATCGTCGACATGGATTCGCTGGAGGTCGAGGTCGACGTGGCCGAGGCCTACATCGGCCAGGTGAAGCCGGACATGCCGGCCGAGGCGGTGCTCGACGCCTACCCCGACTGGAAGATCCCGGCGCACGTGATCGCCGTGATCCCGGCCGCCGACCGCGGCAAGGGCACGCTCAAGGTGCGCGTCGCGCTCGAGCAGAAGGATGCGCGCCTGGTGCCCGACATCGGCGTGCGCGTGACCTTCCTCGCGAAGAAGGACGCGACCTCGTCAGCGCCGGCCCAGGCCGCGCGCGGCGCCCTGGTGCCGGCATCGGCGGTGGTGCAG
Source organism: Vitreoscilla sp. (assembly GCA_045810285.1). Taxonomy (GTDB): domain Bacteria; phylum Pseudomonadota; class Gammaproteobacteria; order Burkholderiales; family Burkholderiaceae_C; genus Scleromatobacter. The sequence goes on from JBJMWE010000292.1 coordinate 7,370, forward strand.
CGCGACGGCCACGCCGCGGTGTTCGTCGTCGTCGACGGCAAGGCGGTGCTGCACGCCGTCGCGCCCGCGACGCCCGACATCGGCACGATGAAGTCCATTCCCGCCGGCATTGCCGCGGGCGACCGCGTGGTGATCGCGCCACCGGACGCGCTGCAGGACGGCGCGGCGGTGAAGTCCGACGACGCCCCCCATTGACCATTGGCGCGGCGCCCGCCGCCGACAACAGGAGCGAGAGCGAGATGACCACATTGATCGAAATCCGCGACGTCTCGAAGATCTACGAGCGCGGCAAGCAGAAGGTCGAGGTGCTGCACCACATCGACCTCGACGTGGCGCAGGGCGACTTCCTCGCGCTGATGGGGCCGTCGGGCTCGGGCAAGACGACGCTGCTGAACCTGATCGGCGGCCTCGACTCGCCCTCGGGCGGCAGCATCGCCGTGGGCGGCCAGCGCATCGACAACCTGGGCGCCGGCGCGCTCGCGAAGTGGCGCGCCTCGCGGGTCGGCTTCGTGTTCCAGTTCTACAACCTGATGCCGATGCTGTCGGCGCAGCGCAACGTGGAACTGCCGCTGCTGCTGACCAGGCTGTCGGCGGCCGAACGCAGGAAGCGCGCGGCGATCGCGCTCGAGCTGGTCGGCCTGGCCGATCGCGCCAGCCACAAGCCGACCGAGCTCTCCGGCGGCCAGCAGCAGCGCGTGTCGATCGCGCGCGCCATCGTCTCCGATCCGACGCTGCTGGTGTGCGACGAACCCACCGGCGACCTCGACCGCCAGTCGGCCGAGGACGTGCTGGCGCTGCTGCGCGCGCTCAACCGCGACCACGGCAAGACCATCCTCATGGTCACGCACGATCCCAAGGCCGCCGAATACGCCAACCAGACGCTGCACCTGGACAAGGGAACGCTGGTCGAACAGGTCGCGGTCGCCTGACGCCGGGCAGGAGTCGCTCATGAAATACCTGCACCTGATCTGGGCCTCGCTGTTCCGTCGCAAGACGCGCACGATCCTCACGCTCGTGTCCATCGTCGCGGCGTTCCTGCTGTTCGGCCTGCTCGACGCCGTGCGCACGTCGTTCGCCGAGGCCGGGCAGAGCGCCAACGGCGCGCAGCGCCTGCAGACGGGCTCGCGCCTGTCGTTCATCCAGTTGCTGCCGCAGTCGCTCGAGGCGCGCATGCAGCAGGTGCCGGGCGCCAAGACGGTCACCTATGCCAACTGGTTCGGCGGCGCCTACCAGGATCCGCACAACCAGGTCTTCAGCTTCGCGGTGGCGCCCAACTACCTCGACGTCTACCCCGAGATGTCCGTGAGCGACGCCGAGCGCAAGGCCTTCGCCGACACCCGCACCGGCGTGCTGGTCGGCGAGGGGCTCGCGCAGCGCTTCCACTGGAAGGTGGGCGACCGCATCCCGATGCAGTCGACCATCTTCCCCGATCGCTCGGGCAGCAAGAACTGGGTGTTCGACGTCACCGGCATCATCCACTCCACCGACAAGAAGGCGTCCGGGTTCTTCGACCAGCTGCTGCTCCTGCACTGGAGCTACTTCGACGAGACCACGCCCTACAACCGCGGAGGCGTCGGCTGGTACGTGACGAAGGTGGCCGACGTGAACCAGGCCGACCGGGTGGCCAAGGCGATCGACGCGCTGTCGGCCAACTCCGACCACGAGACGCGCACGCTCACCGAGCAGGCCGCGACCGCCAGCTGGATGAAGCAGCTGGCCGACATCGGGCTCATCGTCACCTCGATCATGGGCGCCGTGTTCTTCACGCTGATGCTGCTGTCGGGCAACACCATGATGCAGGCCGTGCGCGAGCGCACGAACGAGCTGGCGGTGCTCAAGACGATCGGCTTTTCCAGCACCAGCGTGCTGGCGATGGTGCTGGCCGAATCCGTGCTGCTGCTGGTGCTGGGCGGCGTGATCGGCATCGGCCTGGCCGAGCCGCTGATCCCGCTGATCAGCCATGCGAGCAACGGGATGCTGTCGCTGCCGCCCGTGGGCCCGAAGAGCTGGGGACTGGGCCTGGCGCTGATGCTGGCCATCGGTGCGCTGGTGGGCGCGCTGCCGGCCTGGAGCGCCATGCGACTCAACATCGTCGACGCGCTGGCGCGTCGCTGAAGGATCCGCCATGAAAACCTGGGTGACCATTCTGCTGATCCTGCTCCTGTGCGTCGTCCTGGGCGCCTGGATCATGGTGCCGTGGCAGGCCGCGCTGCTGCTGGCGGTCCTGTTCGCGGCCTGGATGGCGGCGACGCGCGCCGGGCGCCGCGCGGCGTCGGTGGCCAACGTCGGCATCAGCACGCTGGGACAGCGGCTCGGATCGTCGGCGGTGATCGTCGTGGGCATCGCCGGCGTCGTGGGCGTGCTGGTCGCGATGCTGGCGATGGCCGAGGGCTACGCCGAGACGCTTCGCAAGACGGGCAGCCTCGACACCGCCATCGTGCTGCGCGGCGCATCGGCCGCGGAAGTGGCGTCGGGGCTCGATCGCGACAGCATCGTGCAGATCGCGCAGACGCCGGGCATCGCGCGCGACGCCAAGGGCGAGCCGCTGGCCTCGCCCGAGCTCGTCGTCGCGGCCAACCTGCCGCTTAAGGGCGCCACCGGCGACGACGAGGGCAGCGTGCAGCTGCGCGGCATCGGCGACGAGGCGTGGCTGGTGCGGCCGCAGGTGCACATCGTCGACGGCCGCCGCTTCACGCCGGGGCTGCGCGAGCTGATCGTGGGCCGCGGCGCGGCGCGCCAGTTCGCCGGGCTCGTCCCCGGCCACGCGATCCGCCTGGGCAGCCAGACGTGGACGGTGGCCGGCGTGTTCGCCAGCGGCGACGCGCTCGAATCCGAGATCTGGGCCGACGCGAACGTCGTGGCCGGCACCTACGAACGCGGCAGCAGCCGCAACTCGGTCACGGTGCGGCTGGCGGACGCGAACGGCTTCAAGGCCTTCAAGGCCGCGCTCGAGGCCAATCCGCAGCTCAAGATCGACGCCAGCACCACGCTCGACTTCTTCAGCAAGCAGTCCGAAGGCACGGCGACGATCATCCGCGTGATCGGCATCATCGTGGGCGTGATCATGGCCATCGGCGCGATGTTCGGCGCGCTCAACACGATGTTCGCCGCCGTCGCGGCGCGCGCGCGCGAGATCGCCACGCTGCGCGCGATCGGCTTCGCGGGCCTGCCCGTGGTCGTCGCGATCCTGCTCGAGACGATGCTGCTCGCGCTGGCCGGCGGCGTGCTGGGAGGCGCGCTCGCGTGGCTGCTGTTCAACGGGTATGCGGCGTCGACGATGGCGGCCGGCACCGTGGGCAAGCTCAGCTTCGAGCTGCACGTGACCGCGGGCGTGCTCTGGCAAGGGCTGAAGTGGGCCCTGGCCATCGGCTTCATCGGCGGGCTGTTCCCGGCGGTGCGGGCGGCGACGATGCCCGTGACGTCGGCGCTGCGCGAACTCTGAGGACGCAGGTCCTTCGACCCGCGCCTCACCCTGTCCGGCGAAGTGCCGGATCAGCCGCGCAGCAGCGAGCCGATCAGCGCCACGCAGACGCCCAGCAGCACGGCCATGCCGGGGACGACCAGCGGCAGCAGGTGGATCGGGCGCAGACGCGCCCGCAACGGGCTGTCGCTGAGGCGATGCGACTCGGTTTCGAAATGCGCGGGATGCGGCTCGAGCGCGTGCGAGACGCTGTCGCTCCAGCGGTGCAGCGTAGCGGACAGGGAAGACATGGCGGCCTCCTCGGCGGTGCGGCACCGCGATCACGAGGCCCGCGTCGGGCCTCGCGCGCCGCCACCGTGCCCGTGGCCGACGTTGCAACAAGGGCAATGTGAACCCGTCCGTGGTGCGGCGCAAGGGTGCGCGCAATGCATGCGACGCTCGCGCGGGTATCGAGCTAGCTTGACGACCGCTTGCCGGCCCGGGCCAGCGCGATCGCGACCCAGGCCGACTGGTCGGCCTCCAGCTCCGGGTAGGCGGCGATGACCGGATTGAGCACCTCGTCGAAGATCGCGGCCATGGCCCGGCCGGTCGCGCGGGCCCAGGTCGAGCGGTTCTGCGGCGCGAGGTCCTTGAAGGCGTCGCGCAGCGCGTCGTCCAGCGCGGCGGCGGCATCGATGGCGCCGTCCCGGAGGGAACGCGCGGCCTCGAGGGTCAAGGTCAGGCGGGTGATGGCGTGTGTGGGCATGTGGGCGGCCGCAAGGGTCAAGGGTGGGGCCTCGCTCGCGAATGTCGCACGCATGCGCGTTTCGCAGGGTCGGTCGCCACGTTAGCGTCGAGCAGGCCGCGCCGCATTCCCTCCGATGAGGGGGCCGGGCAGCCTGCGCCGCGCGTTCAGCCGCGCCCGACGAACGGCATCTTCGTGGCCATGATCGTCATGAACGGCACGTTGGCCTCCAGCGGCAGGCCGGCCATGTGCACTACGGCGTCGGCCACGCGCTCGACGTCCAGCATCGCTTCCGCGGCGATGCGGCCGTCGGCCTGCTTCACGCCCGTGGCCATGCGGGCGGCCATCCCGGTGACGGCGTTGCCGATGTCGATCTGGCCGCAGGCGATGTCGTAGGCGCGGCCATCCAGGGAGATCGACTTCGTCAGGCCCGTGACGCCGTGCTTGGTGGCCGTGTACGGCGCCGAATCGGGCCGCGGCGCGTGTGCCGAGATCGAGCCGTTGTTGATGATGCGCCCGCCGCGCGGGGACTGCGCCTTCATGGCGCGGAACGCGCCCTGCGCGCACAGGAACATGCCCGTGAGGTTGGTGTCGACCACGGCGCACCAGCGCTCGTAGGTGAGGTCCTCGAACGCGATGCCGTTGGCGCTGATGCCGGCGTTGTTGAACAGCAGGTCGACGCGGCCGAAGCGGGCGAGCGTCGCGGCGAACAGCGCGTCGACCTGCGCCGGCCGGGTCACGTCGGTGGGCACCGCCAGCAGCGCGGCGCCGCCGCCGGCCTGCGCGACGACCTGCTCGAGCGCGTCCGCGCGCCGGCCCGCGAGCACCACGCGCCAGCCCGCGCGCGCGAGCGCCAGCGCGCAGGACTTGCCGATGCCGCTGCCCGCGCCGGTGACGACGGCCACGTTGTTCGTCGGGTTCATGGTCGAGTTCTCTCCTGTCGAGTACGGTCTTCCGGCGGCGAAACCGGACATGGCCCGCGTCCCCAGCCTGGGGGATGCGGCGCCGCGCGGGAAGGATCAATATGACGGTTCGCAGCGGGCCGCCAGATGTCCCGCACCAGGGGGATACATGATGCAGGACACCTGCCCCGCCGCGGCGCCGTGCGCCGCGCACCGTTCCCGGCGCGCCGCCACCGGCGGCTACGTCACCGTCGGCACGCTGATTCTCGCCTCGGTCTCGGCCGTGGCGCTCGTGCTGCTGTCGGGTTGCCACGCCGCACCCGCGAGCAACGCGGGCAGCAATGCCTTCGCGCCGAACGCCAGCGACAAGGCCGTCGAGGCGCGGCTGCGACAGCGCGACACGATGCCGCCGCTGCAGCCCTTCGACGAGGGCTTCGTGCCCCAGCCGCCGGACGAGTAGCTTCAGTCGCTCGCGAGTGCGGCGGACAGGTCGAGCTGCGTCGCCTCGAGCTGCAGCAGCGTCGCCTGGTGCGCGGCCGCGGCGTCGCGGTTCTGCAGCGCGACGAGGATGGCCTTGTGCCGCGGCAGCGACAGCACGTGCGTGTCGGGCACGCGGTTGCTGAGCTTGATCGACTCGCGCAGCGCCAGCGACATCATGGTGCCGATGTAGGCCATCAGGTCGTTGCCCGTGGCCTCGGCGATGCGGCGGTGGAACGCGAGGTCGGGCTCCAGCATCGTGTCGCCGTCCTGCGCGCCTGCCATGCCCTCGTAGGCCTGCGCGATGGCCACCAACTGTTCGTCGGTGGCGGCCTGCGCGGCCATCGCGGCGGCGCCGGGTTCGAACACGCGGCGCAGGCCCATGAGCGTGCGCACGAACTCGGGCGCGGGGCGCACCTGGATCATCCAGTACAGGACGTCGGGGTCGAGCAGGTGCCACTCGGCGCGCGGCCGCACGATCGCGCCGGCGCGCTGCCGCGAGAGCACCAGGCCCTTGGCCACCAGCACGCGCACCGCCTCGCGCAGCACGGGCCGGCTCACCTCGTACTTGTCGATCAGCTCGGACTCCGCCGGCAGCCGGTCGCCCGGCGCGAGCTCGCCCGAGAGGATGCGCTGCCCCAGCTCGCGCACGATGCGGCCATGCATGCTCTTGCCCGCGGGCTTGGTACGGTACGGCGAGTGCTCGGCGCGTTCGGACATGGCGTGGTGAGGCTGACGGATGAACGCGACGCTAACACGCGATCTCAACGTCCCCAGCGCAGCACCAGCGGATCGAGCCGGCGGGCGGCGTCGAGCAGGCCGGCGCGCACGTGCGGGCTCATCGCCGGATACGGGCAGCGCGGCGCGTCGCACGCGATGATGCCGCCCTCCTTCATCAACGCCTTCGCGGCGAGGAAGCCGCCCTGGCGGTTCTCGAAATTGATCAGCGGCAGCCAGCGGCCGTAGGCCTCGACGGCCTCTTCGCGGCGGCCCGCGGCGAATGCGTCGACGATGGTGCGGATGCCGTCCGGGTAGGCGCCGCCGGTCATCGCGCCGGTGGCGCCGGCGTCCAGGTCGGCCAGCAGCGTGATCGCCTCCTCGCCGTCCCACGGGCCTTCGATGGCGTCGCCGCCGAGCTCGATCAGCTCGCGCAGCTTGCTGGCGGCGCCGGCCGTCTCGATCTTGAAGTAGCGCACGCGCTCATGGTCCTGCGCGAGCCTGGCGAGGAAGGCGGCCGACAGCGGCGTGCCGGCCATGGGCGCGTCCTGGATCATGATGGGGATCCGCAGGCCGTCGGACAGCCGCCCGTAGAAGTGGTGGATCTGCTTCTCGCCGACGCGCAGCGTGGCGCCGTGGTACGGCGGCATCACCATCACCATGGCCGCGCCCTGCGCCTGCGCGCGCTGGCCGCGGGCCAGGCAGATGTCCGTCGAGAAGTGCGTGGTCGTCACGATCACCGGCACGCGGCCGGCGACGTGCTCGAGGATCGTTCGCGTGAGCGTCTCGCGCTCGTCGTCGGCCAGCATGAACTGCTCCGAGAAGTTCGCGAGGATGCACAGGCCGTTGGAGCCCGCGTCGATCATGAAGTCGACGCAGCGCTTCTGGCCGGCGAGGTCGAGGCCGCCGCCCGCGTCGAAGATCGTCGGCACCACGGGGAACACGCCCTGGTAGCGCGCGGGTTGGCGGGGAACGGTCATGTCTCGTCTTCCTTGTAAAAGTATGACTATATTCGGTGTCGCAGCACAAGTTTAAGCCGCCTTGTCGCGCGGTGTCGATTTATAGTCATACTTTTAATACGGATGCGCCAGGGTATGCGAGGATCCTGCGACTGCGCGCAGGATGACCGGGATGGCATCCGGGCGAGGGGTGCGGACAGCCTCGAGGGCGCAAACAAGAGGCCGTCATCCTGCGCGCAGTCGCAGGATCCACCCCCGCCCCGGCGCTTGGTAATCGGCCGTAACCAATCGCCGCTAAGCTCGCACCCCATGTCGACCGTCTCCCAGTTGCCCGGCACGCAGCATCCCGACGTGCCGCCGCCCGGGCTGCTGCGCCTGGCGTGGCCCATCTTCGCCGAGCAGTCGCTGCACATGCTCACCAACGTGGTGTCCACGTTGATGGCCAGCCGCATCGGCGACACCGCGGTGGCCGGGCTGGGCAGCGCCGGGCAGATCCTGGTGATGTTCCTGATCGGCTTCAACGTGCTGGCAGTGGGCGCGTCGATCGCCACGACGCACCACCTCGGCCTCGACGACCGCGCCGGCGCCCGGCGCCTGGCGCGCGGCGCGGTGGCGACCAACCTGTGGCTGGGCGCGCTCTTCAGCCTGCTGCTGGCGGGCACCGCGCCCACGCTGCTGCGCTGGGCGCAGCTGACGCCGCCGCTGATGGCCTACGCGCTGCCTTACCTGCACTGGATGGGCGGCACGCTGTTCATGGAGTCGATGATCTTCGCGTTCTGCGCGGTGCTGCGCGCGCACGGCCACACGCGCGAGGTGATGTACGTGATCCTCGCGCAGAACGCCGTCAACGCGGGCCTGAGCGCGCTGCTGATCTTCGGGCTGGGCGGGCTGCCGGCGCTCGGCGTGACGGGCATCGCGATCGCGGCGTCGATCAGCCGGCTCCTGGCCGTCATCGCGCTGTGGATGCTGGTGTCGCGCCGCATCGGCCTGAAGCTGCGGCCGCGCGACCTGTTCAATATCCGCATGGCGGACCTGCGCCGGCTGATGTCGCTGGGGTTTCCCGCGGTGCTGGAGAACATCAGCTGGTTCGCGTCGTTCATGGTCATCACGGCGCTGACGGCGCGCATGGGCGAACGCATGCTGGCCACCCAGGCCTACACGATGCAGATCGCGCAGATCGAGATGCTGGCGTGCCTGTCGATCGGCATCGGCAACGAGATCATCGTGGGCCGCCTGATCGGCGCGGGGCGCTTCGAGGACGCGCGCAGGCAGTGCCTCGTCAACATGCGGCTGGGCCTCGTGGTGACCGCCGGCGTGGCGGTCGCGTTCGCGCTGCTCGCGCCGTGGGCGCTGCGCCTGTTCACCGACGACCCGCAGATCATCTCGCTGGGCCGCACGCTGATCCTGCTGGGCCTGCTGCTGGAGCCGGGACGCAGCTTCAACCTGATCATCATCAACGCGCTGCGCGCCAGCGGGGACAGCCGCTTCCCGCTGATCGCCGGGCTGCTGTCGCAATGGGGGATCATGCTGTTCGGCGCCTGGCTGCTGGGCACGCGCCTGGGCCTCGGCCTGATCGGCGTGTGGGCCGCCCTGATCCTCGACGAATGGCTGCGCGGCCTGTACATGCTGCAGCGCTGGCGCCACGGCCGCTGGCTGCCGCACGCCCGGCGCGTCCAGGCCGAAGCCGCACGCAATCCCCTCCAGAGCAGCACCTTCACATGAGCCAACATCCTCCCGTCCGCGCGCACCAGGAAGTCCGCGGCCATCTCGCCGACGGCCGCGTCGTCCACGAGGTCACGCTGTCGCACGGCGGCCTGACGCTCGCCTTCATCACGCTGGGCGGCATCGTCACGTCGCTGTGGGCGCCCGACCGCGACGGCGTCGCCGCGAACGTGGTGCGCGGCTTCGACGATCTGTCCGACTACGAGCAGCGCAACCCGTTCTTCGGCGTGATCGTCGGCCGTTACGCGAACCGCATCGCGCGCGGCGAGCTGGTGATCGACGGCGAGACCTTCGCGCTCGCGCGCAACAACGGCACGAACTGCCTGCATGGCGGCGCGCGCGGCTGGGGCACGCGCCTGTGGGAGATCGAATCGGTGCGCGAGCACGACGACGCGCTCGGCGGCCCGGCCGCGACGCTGCGCCATGCCAGCGCCGACGGCGAGGAAGGCTTCCCGGGCCGCGTCGAGGCACGCGTCACCTACTCGCTGGGCGCCGACCGCTGCTGGCGCGTCGACTACGAGGCCACCACCGACCGCCCCACCGTGGTCAACCTGAGCCACCACGACTACTTCAACCTGGCCGGCCGCGGCAGCGCGATGGACCACGTGCTGACCCTGCCCGCCGGCCGCTACAACCCGGTCGACGCCGACCAGATCCCGACCGGCATCGCGGACGTCACCGGCACGCCGTTCGACTTCCGCGCCCCCACGCGCATCGGCGCGCGCCTGGGCGACGGCCATCCGCAACTGGCGCTGGGCGGCGGCTACGACCACAACTGGATCCTGGACGACGCGCGCCTGGGCACGCTGCGGCTCGCGGCGCGGCTGGAGGATCCTGCCTCGGGCCGCGCCATGGAGCTGCACACCACCGAACCGGCCGTGCAGTTCTACTCCGGCAACTTCCTCGACGGCAGCCTCGTGGGCCGCGACGGCGAGGCCTGCCAGCGCGGCGACGCCATCTGCCTGGAGCCGCAGCACAGCCCCGATTCGCCGCACCACGCCGACTGGCCCTCGACGCTGCTGCGGCCGGGGCAGGTGTACCGCAGCAGCTCGATCTACCGCTTCACGGCCTGAAGCCCCGGGCCGACACCGGCTGGGTTGCGCACCGCCGCGAAGACGGCACCTGGCCGCCGGCCGGCCCCGCCGCACGCCGCGAATGCGGGTTTCCACTGCCGCCGCCAGGCCCCCTGGTTCTGCAGTTCGTCGCCTCGGGGACGGCCCGAGGCGGAAAGGGCGCCGCGAAGCGGTATCGTCCCGCCTCGCCCATTTCGAAAACGCCGGGAACCATGAAACTCTCCGCCATCGCACTCGCCACCGCGCTCGCCACCCTGGCAGCGCCCGTGACCCAGGCCGCCACCGCGGCCCCCGCCCCGTCCGCCACCGGCACGGCGGCCAACCCGCCCGCGCTGTGGAACCTGGCCACGCTGTACGCCGACGACGCCGCCTGGGAGGCCGCGCGCCAGAAGGTGCTGGCCCGCCTGCCGGAAGTCAAGGCCCTGCAGGGCACGCTCGGCACCAGCGCCGCGAGCCTGCTGCACGCGATGACGGCGATGTCGGACATCAACCGCGAGCTCGGTCGACTGAACACCTACGCCAGCTTGAAGGCCGATGCCGACACGCAGGTCACCGCCAACCAGGCGTTGCGCCAGCAGGCGGCCGCGGCCGCGACGCAGTTCGCGCAGGCCGAGGCGTGGGAGAACCCGGAGATCACGGCCATCGGCCAGGCGAAGATCGATTCGTTCATCGCCGCCGAGCCCAAGCTCGCGCCGCATGCCTACGCGCTGCACACGATCCTGCGCCTGGCCGCGCACACCCTGTCGGCCGGAGAGGAGGCGCTGATGGCCGGCGCGCAGGATCCGCTGGCGCAGCCCACGCAGATCTACGACCTGCTCGCCAACGCCGACCTGCCCTGGCCGACGATCACCGTGCGCGGCAAGAAGGTCACACTCGACCAGGAGACTTACGTCAAGCTGCGCGAGGACGGCGACCCGAAGGTGCGCGACCTCGTCTTCAAGTCGTTCTGGCCCGTCTACAAGTCGTTCCAGCGCACCATGGGCGCGATCTACGTGGCGCACCTCAAGGGCGTGGTGTTCGACGCCCGCTCGCACAAGTACGACAACGCGCTGCAATCGAAGCTCGCGCAGGACAACACGCCCGAGGCCGTCTACCGCACGCTGGTGGCCGAGACCAACGCCGGCCTGCCGACGCTGCAGCGCTACCTCAAGCTGCGCGCGCGCATGCTGGGCCTGAAGGAGCAGAAGTACTCCGACACCTACGCGGAACTCGTGAAGGCGCCGCGCACCTACACGCTCGGCGAAGCCGAGGCGCTGACGCTGCAGGGCGTGGCGCCGCTGGGCGAGGACTACGTCAAGGCGCTGGGCCAGCACTTCCAGGAAGGCTGGATGGACGCCGTGCCGCGCAAGGGCAAGAAGTCCGGCGCATACATGGATCCGGGCGCGTACGACGTGCACCCGTACGTCCTCATGAGCTTCAACGACAACTACGAGAGCGTCTCGACCGTCGCCCACGAATGGGGCCACGCGATGCACTCGGTGCTGTCCAACGCCGCGCAACCGTTCGAGACGGCGAACGCCGGCATCTTCGTCGCCGAGATCCCGTCGACGACCAACGAGATGCTGTTGGCCGACTACGTCGCCAGGAATGCCAAGACCAAGGCCGAGAAGATCTACGCGATCACGCGCCAGCTCGAGTCGATGCGCACCACGTTCTTCCGCCAGGCGCTGTTCGCCGAGTTCGAGCTCAAGGCGCACGAGGCCGTCGAGAAGGACGCGCCGTTGACCGGCGAGGACCTCTCCAAGATCTACCTGGACCTGCTGCGCCGCTACTACGGCGACGCCCAGGGCGTGATGAAGATCGAGGAGCTGTACGGCAACGAGTGGGAATACATCCCGCACTTCTACTCGGACTACTACGTGTTCCAGTACGCCACCTCGATCAGCGGCGCCGCCTACTTCGCCGAGGGCATCGAGAAGGGCGACACGGCGATGCGCACCCGCTATCTCGACATGCTCAAGTCCGGTGGCTCGGACGACGCCTACCAGGTGGTGAAGAAGGCCGGCCTCGACATGGCCTCCCCGGCGCCCTACCGCGCGCTGGTCGCCCGCATGGCCCGCCTGACGGACGAACTGGACGCGCTGACCAAGGACATGCCGGCGAAGAAGTAAGGCGACCCCGTCGCGAGGGCCCGGTGCGACGTCGATCGCACCGGGCTTTTTTCATGTTCAGCGCCGCTTGGCGTGGATTGGCAGCTCGCGCCCGGACCGGGCAACCCCACGCAGCGTCATCCTGCGCGCAGTCGCAGGATGACTGCCTCCTCTGCATTGGCACACCCGCGCACCGCCCCGTTCCGGCATCCCCGCCAGATCGGCGATGAACCTTATTTCACGTTCCACCCCCAAAAGCGGGACGTCCGCGCGCCGCTTCCGGCCATCGCAGGCCCTATGATTGGCAGTGAAACCGTCGCCGCCGTGAGGTCGCGACGCCGAAAAGAAGCGTTCAGCGCAGATCCAGGGAGAGAGGACCCATGAAGAAGTCAATCGTCGCCGTTGGCGTCGTCGTTGCCGCGTGCGCGGCCTATCTTGGCGCGGCCGCCGCGATCGGCCACCAGGTCGAGAAGAACATGCGCGCGATGTCCGCCGCGGCGCAGGCGGAATGGCCGACGGTCCGGCTGACCGACGAACGCTACGAGCGCGGCCTGTTCTCCGCCACCCACACCGTCACGCTGCGCATCGGCTGCGACGCACCGGACGCCGCCGCCTCCGCCCCGCGCGGAGCGATCACGATCGTCCAGCACGTCAAGGTCGGGCCCCTGCCCGGCTTCAAGCGCCTGGGCGCCGCGACGGTCGACACCGAGCTGGCCATGGATGCCGCCACGCGGCAAGAGGTCGCGAAGATCTTCGGCTCCGAGCAGCCGTTCCAGGTGCACACGGACGTCGCCTTCAGCGGCGCGTCCCATACCCATTTCGCGATCGCCCGCTTCCATGAAGCCGGGCCCAAGGGCGAACAGGTCGATTTCCAGGGCCTGACCGGCGACGTCGACAGCAACGACAGCGCCCTCGAGTACGACGTCCGCATGCCCGCCTTCAGCGTCACCGACGCGGCCAGCGCGCCGGCGGGCGTCACGATGACCGTCAAGGGCGCCCACATGCACGCCCGGGCGGAAGGCACCGGCGACCTGGCCCTGCGTCCCAGCAAGAGCCAGGGCGAAATGCAGCTGATGGAGATGGCCATGGCGATGCCGGGACAGCCCGCGCACAAGGTCGCCTTCAGCCAGTTCAAGTTCGCGCAGGACACGACGATCGACAAGAACCTGATGAACGCCGTCGGACACGCGGAAGGCGTGGGCCAGATCGACGACACCAAGCTCGACCGCATCGAGGTGCAGGCGACGATGAAGCACTTCGACGCGCTGGCCTACCGCAGCCTCATGCGCCGCTTCGTCAACAGCGACCCGAGCACCTGCGGCAAGGCCCCCGATCCCGCCAAGCTGATGGCGTCGCCGGAATTCCAGTCGGCGCTGATGCAGGTGCTGGCCGCGAATCCCGAGGTCTCGCTGGACAAGCTGGTCGTCGAGGTCGAAGGCAAGCGTGCCGAGCTGGCCTACGCGCTCGGCGTCGCCGGCTTCACCGCCGCCGACGCGAAGCAGCCCCTGGTGATGGGCCTGATGACGCGCGGCTATGGCAACGTGCGCGTCAAGCTGCCGGAGGACTGGGTGCAGAAGTCGCTGGTCTACTTCGCGCAGCAAGGCGGCAAGGAAAGCGGCGCGGGCGACCAGGCCGCCATGGCCGAGCTGATGCTGGGCAAGGTGATCGACCAGGGCTACGTCGTGCGCGAGGACGGCATGCTGCGTTCCGAGGCCGCCTACAAGGGCGGCCAGGCGACGATCAACGGCAAGCCGCTGGGCCGCCCGGCCGGCGGCGCGGCCGAGAACGCCACCGCGGCGCCGATGTGACGGCAGCCTGCCTCCGGGGCTGATCCCCGGGGCCGGCGGCCCGCCCTCATCGAGGCGCCAGCACCGATGCCCTCCAGGCCCGGCCATGCCGGGCCTTTTTCATGGACGGGTGCTGCGGCCGGTCAGCCTTCCCGACGGCGCCGCGCCAGGCCTGCCACCAGCGCCAGGCCCGCGACCAGCATGGCCGGCGCAACGGGCTCGGGCACCGCGGTCGGCGGCGTGTACAGGTAGTGGCCGATGCCGATGAGTCCGATCTGCACCGCGTTCTGGCCCGACGGCAGCGTGAAGACGAGGCGTTCGTCGACGAAGCGCCCGTCGAAGCTGGCATTGCAGGCGGCGTCGCCTTCC
>JBJMWE010000293.1:0-11883 GCA_045810285.1 Vitreoscilla sp.
ATCCTGCGACTGCGCGCAGGATGACAGGGTCAAGGGATGAGCCTGTCCGTGAGGCGATGCCCCCGCCCCGCCAGCCACGTTGCCGGCAGCCTCCCCGCAGATCGGCGAAGAACCTTTTTGGCTCTTCGCCGATCCGCGGGGAAGCCACGGGCTCGGCGCCTGGCACGCCATGCGCGAGCCGACGACGCCCTGTCATCCTGCGCGAAGTCGCAGGATCCACGCCTGTCACGGCGCTGGCCTTGCCGCGAGGCACAGCGGGCCGAAGGCGCCGCAGGCCCGGGCGGGCGTGGATCCTGCGACTTCGCGCACCATCACCGAGTCTTTTCCGTTGGGGCAGAAAGGCGTCGCCCCTTCCCCGCACATCGGCGATGAACCCCTTTTTATCGTTCGCCGAAGCGCAGGGAGGCGGTGGAAGTCCCTGTCGCCTTGAACAAGGCCATCGCCCGACGGAGGTCATCCTGCGCGCACTCGCAGGATCCACCCGTGCCGGGCCGGAAGGTGGGGTGCGCGGCGCGGAGACGCTGGCCTGCGGGTCGGCGGCGGTGGATCCTGCGACTGCGCGCAGGATGACGCGGTACGGATGCGCCGGGCGTCTTGACGCTCGGGGCACATCCGTCGCGGATCGGCGATGTGGCCAAGAAATGAGGACAGGCCGGTCGGGCCTGCCGCTACTTCGCCATCGTCGCGCCGCACGCTTGCGCGCGGCGCAGTGGGGTCACGCCATCAATACGGCGTGAAAGGCGAGTTGCTCGTGTTGAACGCCGTCACCGACACCGTCGGCGCCGCGTAGCTGCCGCTGGCGGCCGTCTGGCACTGGATGCTCGCGGTGCCGCCGGGGACGATGTATGACGGCAGGGTGCCCCACACGTGCCATGACTGGCCGCTGCAGGTGCGGTTGATGCTCGTGATGGTGCCCGTGCCCACGTTCTTGAGCGTGATGGTCGCGATGTCGCCGCTGCCGCCCGGGGCGGTCCGCGTGATGCCCAGGTACTGCAGGGTGCCGGCACCGGTGCCCATGTAGATCATCGTCGGGGCGATGTCGCCCGAGCCGTTGAACACGCGGCCCTGGTCGTCGCGCACGCCGGTGGGCGTCAGCGCCAGCGTGGGGGACGTCGACGTGAACTGCGTGTCTGCGGCGCTGGCCTTGCCATTGACCTGCACCGATGCCACGCCCGCAGGAGCCTGGACGCTGACGATGTAGTTGGTGTCCAGGCCGGCGCATGGGCGCATCGTCGTGTGCACGATGTAGTTGTAGTTGCCGCTGGCGTCCTTGAAGCTCGAGCCCAGGCGCAGGATCGGCGAGAAGATGCTGCCGTAGCCCGTCGGCGTCATGTCCTTGTAGTACAGCGACTTGTGCCACATCGGCACCGTCTTGCCTTCGGCATTCGCGACGCGGTAGAGCGCGCCGCTGAGCTTGGCCGTGGCCCAGTCGCCGAACGAGATCATCGACGCGCCTTCCTTGTCGAGCAATGACCAGGAGGCCTCGAGCGACAGGCGTGCCTGCAGGTCCACGAAGTAGGTCTGCAGCGTCTCGTTGCTGCCGTTGAAGTCGCTGTCGCCGCACGCGTTGCCGTAGTAGCCATACAGCTGCAGCGGCGTCGAGAACTTCAGCCCGAGGCCGGCGGACGCGAGGGCCGTATTGAAGATCGGGTACAGCTGGCCCTTGACGCTCACCTTCACGTAGGGGTCGACGACCACGTCGGCCTGCAGGCCGAGATTGGGCGTGGAGTTCGTGACGGTCAGCTTGGACGTGTCCGTCGTGCCGGTGCAGGTGTGGCTCTGGCACGAGTAGTTGAACCCGACGACGCCGGCCATCTGCGAGCTGTAGTCCACGGTGCCCGACGCACCGACCATGGCCTTGTAGCCCAGTTCCAGCGGCACCTTCACGCTGTACCAGACCACGAGGTAGCCGATGGTGAAGTAGCCGTCCTTTTGCCACAGGATGATCGGATCCGTGGAATCCTGCGCCACGGTGGCTTGCATCGAACCGGTGATCGCCATGCGGCCGTCGGTCATGTCGACCGTGCCGTTGGCGCTCACGCTTTGCAGGCGGAACGCGTAGGGCAGGCAGGCGCTCCAGTCGGATCGCTTGTATTCGACGGTGACCTTCACGGTGGCGTGGATCTTCTCCTTGCCATTGAAGTTCAGCGAGCCGCCAGAGATGTTCTTCGAGAGGTTCAGCGCGTTGCCGTCGAAGGTGTCGCTGGCGGTCAGCGGCTGCCAGCCGCTGCTGCAGAAGATGCCTTCGCGCGTCGCGCGCTGGATCGTGGCCCGGCCCGGCTGGCCGGCGAGCGAACCGGAGTCGTACGCGGTCGCGGAATCGGGTGTGATGTAGGCGGCGTACTTGGTCGTGGCCGTGCCATCGGCCAGGGCGTTGGCGAGGTCGCGGTCGACCAGCACCGGGCCGTCGCCGAGTCCGTCTCGAAGCAGGTTGTCCTTGACGACCTGGGGCAGCGGCGAGTTGGCCAGGCCGGTGGCGTCATCGATCTGCAGCAGCACCGACGCGTGGTCCGCCGGCTTGGCGGTGCCCGCGGCCTGGATGGAGACGCGGCCCGCGGGGGGCACGGGCACGGCCACTTCGCGCCACCCCGTTCCCTGCGCGCCGGTGTAGGTCTGGGCGCTCGCTGCCGCGACGCCCATCAACGCGATCCCTGCAATCGCAATCTTCTTGAATATATTCACTTTTGATTTCTATCCGTCGTGATATTGGTCGACGTGGTCGCGGCTGCGCCGCGGCCACTTTCATGTGCTCGCTGTTCGTCGTTCTGTTGCCTGGAACTCCCTGTCTTGACCATGATTCTTCAGCCCGGCCTCCGACCTCGCCCTGTATCAAGCGACTCGCCGGAGCGGTGTCCTGCTTGCGCAAGACCGATAGATTTTCGGCGCGCGGACCGTGCCGACCGCTACCCTAATTCGGGGATGCCGCGGGGATTCGTTGCCGGACGCCACCACGCGATGCATTGGCGCCGGCGCACATCACCACGCCGAAGCGCGGCGGAACGACGAGCGACACGGTACGGGTCACCGTATCGATCCTCACGGGCACTTTCGCAAGCGCATTCGTCCAGCCCGTGGCCGGCGCGTCCACCGGCAAGGCGATCTCGAGCGTGCGCGGCGCATCCGAATTGTTCGTGGCGGTGATGGCCCAGGCGCCCGCGTCGTGGCGGGCCAGCGCCACCACGTGCTCGTCGACGTACAGCGGCGCGAGCAGCGTGCCGTGGCGCAGTACGGGCAGGTCGCGGCGCAACCGTGTCAGGCGCCGGAAGTCGGCCAGCATCGCCTCGTCCGGGTGGCCGCCGCGATCGGCCCACGGGTACGTGCCGCGGTTGTACGGGTCGTCGCTGCCGGTCAGCCCCACCTCGTCGCCGTAGTAGATCGTGGGCGAGCCCGGGTAGGTCATCTGGAAGAAGACCGCGAGCCGCAGCTTCTGCTTGGCGAGCGCCACCTCGGCCGGCGTGCTCTTGCCGTCGACGTCGCCCAGCACGTGCAGCGAGCGCGCGGTGTCGTGCGTGGACAAGAGGTTCATCAGCGCGGCGAAGGTCTGCGGCGGGTAGGCCTCGCGCATCTCCTCGAGGTTGGCCACCATCAGCCGGGCGTCGCCGCCGTTGGCGTAGTCCAGCACCGCGTTGCGGAAGATGTAGTCCATCGTCGAGTCGAACTCGTCGCCGAGGAAGAACTTGGAGGCGTCCCACCAGGTCTCGGAGACGGCCAGGGCGTCTGGCTTCGTCTCCTTGACCGCCGTGCGCCAGCCGCGCCAGAAGTCGTCCGGGACCCAGGGCGCGACGTCCATGCGCCAGCCGGCGGCGCCGGCGCGCAGCCACGTGCGGGTGACTGAATCGGGCGCGCCGTACGCGAAGGCGCGGTACGAGGGGTCGGCCTTGTCTAGCTCGGGCAGCTCGGACACGCCCATCCAGCCCTTGTACTGCTTGTCCGGCTCGGCCTGCGACGCGTCGAACGTGTACCAGCTGGCCCACGGCGAGGCCGGGTTGATCCGGCCGCCTTCGAACGCGCCGTGGCCGCCGCGGGTGCCGAAGCGGTCGAAGTAGAGGGAGTCGGCGCCCGAGTGGTTCAGCGACGCGTCGGGCAGCACGCGGATGCCGCGCCTGGCGGCCTCGCGGCACAGGCGCGCGAAGTCGGCGTTCGTGCCGAAGTGCGGGTCGATGTGCTTCCAGTCGGCGGTGTCGTACTTGTGGTTGCTGGCGGCGGTGAACATCGGCGTGATGTACAGCGTGTTCGCGCCGACGCTCCGGATGTAGTCGAGCTTCTGGATGATGCCGGCGATGTCGCCGCCGAAGAAGTCGTTGCTGTACTCGTCGTCGCTGCCGTCGCCGGTGTGCGGACGCCAGGGCTTGTCGTTCCAGTTCGCGTGGAACTCCACCGCCTTGTCGTGGAACCGGTCGACGCCGGGCCTGGGGTCGTTGCGGGCGTCGCCGTTGCGGAAGCGCTCCGGGAAGATGTAGTAGTAGACGGCGTCCCGCGCCCAGCCTGGAACCGCGTAGGGCGCGTAGACGGTCTGGCGAAAGCGGCGGATGCGGCTGGCCGACCGCGGCACTTCGGCCACGACGCCCGCGCCGCCGGCGCCGCGCTCGCGCGTCCAGTAGATCGGCGTCGCGTTGTTCTCGAACACGAAGATGCGGCCGCCGATCCGCAGCTCGAACCAGTAGCCGTGGACCGCGGGCGCGTCGAACCTGAAATCGCCGCGCCAGCGTTCGCGTCCGTCCGCGCCCGCGGGCGTGCGCGCGAGCGGGACGCGCGCGAGCTCGGTGTAGGCGAGCGTCGTCTGGTCGCCCTCGAGCCGGCGTTTCTCGACGACCAGCGTCGCCTGCTCGACGCCGGGCAGCGCCGCGAGTGCGACTGAGACGTCCGTTCCTGTCGTGACCGCGCCGTAGGGCGACTTGTCCGCGGCCTTCTGCGAGTCGAAGGCCACGCTCAGCGCGACGGGATCGGTGACCGCCGAGGCCGCCGCGGCCGCGCGCGGCGTGTCGGCGGGCAGGTCGGTGATGGCCAGCGTGGACGCGCCGCCGGGCGTTGCAGCCGGCGTGAGCGCCACGCGGGCCATGCCATCGAAGCGGTGCGTCGCCGCTTCGCCCTTGCGCACCGTGGGCGCGCTCGTGCCGGACGCCAGCGCCGGCGTGCCGGGCGCGACGCCGAGATCGGCGTCGGGGCTCCAGTCCTCGTCGCCGATCTTGACCAGGTGCTCGCCATGCAGTGCGCCGACCCATTCCCAGTGGTCGCACTGCCAGCGCATCGCCATCTCGTCCTCGGCACGCCAGCCGGTGGGCGTGCCGCGCACGTAGAGGTCGCGACCAGGCAGCGGGTCGGGGCGGCAGTCCGCGGCCAGCGCCTGGGCGGCGCCGGCGACCAGGGTGAGTGCGAGGGCGGCGCGGCCGGCTCGCGACTTCATCGGGTCTGTGCCGACGATGAAGGGCGGCACCGCCCTGGCGGTCATTCCTTGACCCCGCCGGCGGTGAGCCCCGACACGATCCAGCGCTGCGCCGCGAGGAACACCACGGTGATCGGCAGGCCCGACAGCACCGCCGCCGCGGCGAAGTCGCCCCACAGGTACTTCTGGTCGGCCAGGTAGTACTTGGAGCCGACGGCCAGCGTCAGGTTGTTCTCCTCGCGCAGCAGGATGGAGGCGACGGGGTATTCGATGATGGTGCCGACGAAGGCCAGCACGAAGACCACCATGAGGATGGGCACGGCCATCGGCAGCAGCACGCGGAAGAAGGCCTGGAAGTGGCTCGCGCCGTCGACCTTCGCGCATTCCTCGATCTCGACCGGGATGGTCTCGAAGTAGCCGCGGATCGTCCAGACGTGCGTCGCCACGCCGCCGAGGTAGGCCACCACCAGGCCGCCATGCGTCTCCAGGCCGAGGGCCGGCACGTAGTTGCCGATGGTCTCGAAGATCGCGTAGATCGCCACCAGCGCGAGCACCGGCGGGAACATCTGCAGCAGCAGCATGCTGTTGAGGATGGGCATCTTGAACGCGAACTTCAGGCGCGCGAACGCATAGGCGGCGGTGGTGGAGATGGCCACGATCAGCACCGACGCGAGCGTGGCCACCTTGATCGAGTTCCACAGCCACAGCAGCACCGGGAAGGGCGGGTGCGCGACGACGCCGTCGGCGGTGGTGACGTCGAAGCCGAGGGCCAGCTTCCAGTGCTCGAGGCTGATCTCGCGCGGGATCAGCGAGCCGTTGGCGAAGTTGCCGGGCCGCAGCGAGATCGAGATGACGGCCGCGAGCGGGAACAGCGTGACGACGAGCAGGACGATGAGGAACGCGTGGGCGCCGAGGACGCGCCAACGCTGGTTCTTGCCGGTGACGATGGCCATGGTTGCCTAAGCCTTTCGGGCGCCGCGGGCCGCCACGCGCAGGTTCGCGTACGACATCAGCGCGACGAGGAAGAAGATCACGGTGGAGATCGCGGCCGCCAGGCCGAAGTTCTGGCCCGAGTCGAGGAAGGCGATGCGGTAGGTGTACGACACGAGGATGTCGGTGGTGCCCGCGGGGATCTTCGTGTTGAGGAAATCGGGCCGGCCGTTGGTGAGCAGCGAGACCAGCACGAAGTTGTTGAAGTTGTAGGCGAAGGCCGAGATGATCAGCGGCGACAGCGGCTTGATGATCAGCGGCGCCGTGATCTTGAAGAAGTTGGTCAACGGCCTGGCGCCGGCGATGGCCGAGGCCTCGTACAGGTCCACCGGGATCGCCTTGAGCAGCCCCGTGCACAGCACCAGGAAGTACGGATACCCGAGCCAGGTATTGACCACCAGCATCATCGTGCGCGCCAGCAGCGGATCCGCGAACCATGCCGGCTTGATGCCGAAGACGGCGTCGAGGATGCCGTTGATCTCGCCGAAGTTCTGGTTGAACAGGCCCTTGAAGACGAGGATCGAGATGAAGCCCGGCACCGCGTACGGCAGGAACAGCAGGGTGCGGTACAGCGTGCGGAAGCGCAGCGCCTCCCAGTTCAGCAGCACGGCCAGCGTGCAGCCCACGGCCAGCGAGGCCGCCACCGACAGTGCCGCGAACACCACCGTCCACAGGAAGATCGAGATGAACGGGCCGCGGAACTCCTGGTCGGCCAACATGCGCGCGTAGTTCGCGAAGCCCACCGTGATCTTGTAGCCGGGCTGCAGGCGCTCGCCGTCGGCGGCGATGTAGAAGCCTTCGGTGTCGTTGGGCGCGTAGGTCTTGCCATCGTCCACGCGCGTGAGCGACTGATCGGCATTGGCGCGCCAGACGGCGGCCGAGGGGCCGAACTCGTGCACGCCGGTGTAGACGAGCGTGCGGCCGTCGGGCATCTGCAGCTTGAGCGCCTGCAGCGCGTCGCGGTGCGCCAGCTGGTCGCGGGTGGACAAGGCCGGGGCGAGCGCCTGGTCGGCGGGCAGGGCGCCCATCGTCGTGGCCGCCGGGTCCTGGCCCTTCAATTTCAGCGGTGGCGACACGAACCGGGTCACGCCCGCCCGGCTCGCTTCGCTCCCCGCCCCCGAGGGGCTCGGGCCGCCTTGCTCCGGAGCGGCCGCGCGCTCGCCGGCCGGGGATGTCGCAGTGGCCTGCGGCGCCAGCACCACGCGCAGCCGGTCGCCGTCCGGGTGCAGCGTGAACTCGAGCGAATGATCCTCGTCCGGCACCGTCTGTTCGAGCAGGTACGCCTTGACGCGCGCCTGGCTCAGGAGGTGGGTCGACGAGTAGTTGGTGAAGCCTATCCACATCGTGTAGACCAGCGGGAACGCCACGAACAGCAGCATGCCCGTCACGCCCGGGAACAGGTAGCGCCAGGCGAGGGCGGCGCGCGAGACGTAGACGTACAGCCCCGCCGCGATCAGCGCGAGCGCGGCGATGGCCAGCACCGGCTGGCCCGCGGCGTGGATGGCGTAGACGAGCCACAGGCCGGCGAAGCCGGCCAAGGCGGCGACACCCACGCCGACGGCGCTTTTCCAGTCTGACGATTTCATGGCGGTCACTTGACGAGGATGCGCGCCCGGGCGCCGTCGAGGGCGTCCTGCGGCGACTGGCGCATGTTGGTCACGGCTTCGAACGCGGCGTCCATCGCCGTCCAGAACTTGCCCACCTCGGGGATGTTGGGCACGGGCGCGCCGCGGCGCGCGTTGTCCATGGTGGCGGCGATGTGCGGGTCGCTCTTGAGCTCGTCGTAGAAGGCCTTGTTGGCGGGCGTGCCGAGCGGCACGTCGGCGTTGATGGTGCGCAGGCCGTCCAGCGTCAGCACGTAGTGCTCCAGGAAGTCGCGCGCCAGGTCCTTGTTCCTGCTGGGCGCGGCGACCATGCAGCCCAGCACGCCCACGAACGGCTTGGGCTCATGGCCGTTGACGGCGGGAATGGGCGCGACGCCGAAGTCGATGTGGCTCTTGCGGACGTTGTCCCAGGCCCAGGGGCCCGAGATCATCATCGCGATCTCGCCGCGGTTGAACGCGCCTTCCATCTCGGAATAGCCCGCGCCCTTGGGCAGCACGCCGGACTTCACCAGGCCCTGCAGCATCGTCATGGCCTGCACGGCGCCGGGGGCGTTGACGCCGACGGCGTCGGTGTCGAGGCTGCCGTCGGGCTTCGTGCCGAAGATCGTGCCGCCCGAGCCGGCCAGCAGCGGCCAGCTGAAGAAGCTCTTGTTGTAGTCCCAGAGGATGGCCTTCTTGCCGCGTGCCGACAGGTCCTTGTCGATGGCGACGACCTCGTCCCAGGTCTTCGGCGGCGCCTTGAGCATCGCCTTGTTCCAGATCAGGCCGATGGCCTCGATCGACAGCGGGTAGCCCCAGGTGCGGCCCTGGTACCTGAACGCATCCCACGCCGAATCCTCGATGGCGTCGTGCACGGCCTGGCGCGGCTTGATCGGCACGATCAGGCCGGACTTGGCCCACTCGCCGGCGCGGTCGTGCGGCCAGCAGAAGATGTCCGGGCCCTTGCCGGCGCCGGCGGCGGCCTGGAACTTCGACGGCGCGTCGTCCGGATGCTGCACGGTCACCGACACGCCGGTGTCGCGTGCGTACTTGTCGCCGACCTTCTGCAGCCCGTTGTAGCCCTTGTCGGGGTTGATCCAGACCAGCAGCTTCAACGGCTCGGCGGCCTGGACGACGGTCGACAGCGACAGCGTGGCCGCGGTGGCGCACGCCGCGACGCGGCGCAAGGTGGGGCGACAGCTCATGCGGCCTCTTGCTGCGTGTCGTCGGCGACGTGGCGGCGGAAGGCCTGGCCCGCGGCGTCGAACAGGTAGGTGCGCGCGGCCGGCACGGCCAGCGCCAGCGGCGCGCCGTTGCGCAGGCGCGTGGCGCCGTCCAGCTCGCACACCAGGGTCTCGGTGGCGCCCGGATAGTCGCAGTATGCGTGCGTGGTCGAGCCCAGCGACTCGACGAAGGTGATGCTGGTGGCGATGACGTTGTCCGCCGCGCCCGGGGTGGCGGCCTCGAAGTGCTCGGGGCGCACGCCGAGGGTGACCTTGTCGCCGGCGGCCGCGCGCGACGCGTCGACCACGCAGCGGATGCGCGCGCCGGTCTGCAGCTCGACGATGGCGGCGCCGCTGTCGGCGGCGACGATCGTGGCCTCGAGGAAGTTCATCTTGGGCGAGCCGATGAAGCCCGCCACGAACAGGTTGTCCGGGTGCTCGTAGAGCGTCAGCGGCGAGCCGACCTGCTCGATGCGGCCGGCGGCCAGCACCACGATGCGATCGGCCAGCGTCATGGCCTCGACCTGGTCGTGGGTGACGTAGATCATCGTGGTCTTCAGGTCCTCGTGCAGCTTCGCGAACTCGTAGCGCATGCGCACGCGCAGCGCGGCGTCGAGGTTGGACAGCGGCTCGTCGAACAGGAAGACCTCGGGCTTGCGCACGATGGCGCGCCCGATGGCCACGCGCTGGCGCTGGCCGCCCGAGAGTGCCTTGGGCTTGCGATCGAGCAGGTGCTCGATGTTGAGGATCTTCGCGGCCTGGTGCACCAGGCGGTGGATCTCGTGCTTGTCGACCTTGGCGATCTTCAGGCCGAACGCCATGTTGTCGTACAGGTTCATGTGCGGGTACAGCGCGTACGACTGGAACACCATCGCGATGCCGCGGTCGGCCGGCGGCAGGTCATTGACCACCTTGCCGCCGATGGACAGCGTGCCGCCGGTGATGTCCTCCAGGCCGGCGATGGTGCGCAGCAGGGTGGACTTGCCGCTGCCCGACGGGCCGACGAACACCATGAACTCGCCGTCGCGGATCTCGAGATCGATATCGCGCAGGATCTGGATGTCGCCGAACGCCTTCTGCACCTTCACGAGCTGTACGTGGGCCACTTTGTCTCCTCGGGCGGATCGTGCGCCACGTCCGCTTGCTGGTCTCTCAGGGGGTGTCGCTGCACGGCCGTGAGGTCGCGCGCTGCACAGGAATGTAGAGAATATACAATCAACTTGTCCGCCGAACAATGCGAAACTACATCAAGTACATTGTCTGTTTACCTGTGAAAGACGTGATTTTGTTGTCGCTCAGGGATAACCCTCTGTAGGAGAACTACACAAACACATCGCGAAACGCGATACTGCCGCTGTTCAGTCGGACGGCGGCGCACAGCGCTGCTGCCCGGTTCCGCCAGAAGGATCCGTTCGTAATGAGCAAGACCACCGTCGCCGCCCCGGCGCCCACGCGCGCAGGCGACCAAGCAGACCCTGCCTTGACCCAAGAATTCACCACCGCCTGGAAGCGCGAACTCTCGCAGCGCAGCGACGCGCCGTCGCCGGAAGCCTGCCTGCGGGCCGCCATCGTCGCCTGCCGGCCGATGCTGGCCGACCGCTGGGCCGCCACGCAGGCCGCCGATGCGAAGCGCGGGCGCGGCACGCGCCGCGTGCACTACCTGTCGATGGAGTTCCTGATGGGGCGCGCGCTTCGCAACGCGCTGTCCGTCATGGGCCTCGAGGCGTCGCTGCAGGCGGCGCTGGCCTCGGCCGGCAGCTCGGCCTCGCTTGCCGAGGTGCTGGAGCAGGAGCCCGACGCGGCGCTCGGCAACGGCGGCCTCGGCCGCCTCGCCGCGTGCTTCCTCGATTCGTTCGCGACGCTGGAGCTGCCGTCCTTCGGATACGGCCTGCGGTATGCGCACGGCATGTTCGCGCAGGCCATCCGGGAGGGCAGGCAGGTCGAGCTCCCTGATGAATGGCTCAAGCACGGCAACCCGTGGGAGTTCGTGCGGCCGGAGCTGCGCTACCCGGTGGGCTTCGGCGGCATCGTCGAGAGCTCCGGCGGCCGCCGCGCGTGGAAGCCGGCCGAGGAGGTGGTGGCGCAGGCCTGCGACTTCGTCGTGCCGGGCCACGCCACCGAGCGCGTGTCCACGCTGCGCCAGTGGCATGCGCAGCCGTCGCGTCCGATCGATTTCGCGATGTTCTGCCGCGGCGAGCACCTGGCCGCCGGCCAGCACTACGAGGGCGCCGACACGCTCAACTGGGTGCTGTACCCCGACGACAGCACCGCCGCGGGCCGCCAGCTGCGCCTGAAGCAGGAATTCTTCCTGTGCAGCGCGTCGCTGCAGGACATGATCGCGCGCCACCTGCGCGAGCACGGCGAGATCGACACCTTCGGCCGCCACAACGCCGTCCACCTGAACGACACGCATCCGGCGCTGGCGCCCGCCGAGCTGATGCGCCTGCTGCTCGACGAGTTCCACATGGGCTGGGAAGAGGCCTGGGCCGTCACCACGCAGGCGGTGAGCTACACCAACCACACACTGATGCCCGAGGCGCTGGAAACCTGGCCGGTGCGCATGTTCGAGGAACTGCTGCCGCGCCACCTCGAGATCGTCTACGAGATCAATCGTCGATTGCTCGACGTGGTGCGCCATCAATTCCCCGGTGAGGAAGCGCGCGTCGCGCGTGTGAGCCTGGTTGCCGCCGACGCCGAGCGGCAC
>JBJMWE010000294.1:0-5639 GCA_045810285.1 Vitreoscilla sp.
ATTGAGCGCCGCCCGGCCGCCCGCAGGCGTTCCCTCCTGCGTCGGACACACCGCGGCCGGCAGGGCGGAGGTTTTCCATTGACCGCCGCAACACGAGGCTTCGGCCGCCGCGCGCCCCCCCGCGCGGGCGTGGCGCGACGCGCGCTCGCGGGCGCGGCCTGGGTGCTCGCGTGGACCGCGGCCTGGGCCGGCGCCCTGGCGCTGTTCCCGGCCCGCGCGCACGCGGCCCCGCTCACGCTGGCGGTGTCCTCGGGGCCGGTGTCGCTGCCCGTCTACGTGGCGCAGGCGCGCGGCCTGTTCAAGGACGAGGGGCTCGACCTGGCAGTGCGGACCTGCGCGAGCGGACGCGAATGCTACGCGTGGCTGGCCGACGGCCAGGTGGACATCGCCACCGCGGCCGAACTGCAGGTGGCCACCGGCGCCACGAGCCGCCACGACCTGGCCATCGTCGCCACCATCAGCGCCTCGTCGTACCAGATCAAGCTGGTGGCGCGGCGCAGCGCCCAGATCATCGAGGCGCCGCAGATCCGCGGCAAGCGCGTGGGCACCGTGCCGGGCAGCTCGGCGCAGTACTTCCTCGACAACTGGCTGGTGTTCAACGACATCCAGCCCGACGCGGTGCACGTCGTGGGCCTCGCGCCCGACCAGCTCGTGCCGGCCCTCGAGAACCGCAACGTCGACGCCATCGTCATCTGGGAGCCGCTCGCCGCGCTGGCCGCGCAATCGCTGGGCGGCGACGCCATCACGTTCGCGAGCCCGCGCGTCTACACGCAGCACTTCAACCTGGTCAGCGCGCGACCGACCATCGCCCGCCGCGAGGCCGACATCGAGCGCCTGCTGCGCGCGCTGGTGAAGGCGCAGCACATCATCCGCGACGAGCCGGCCGCCGCGCGCGCGCTGCTCGCCGAGCGCCTGCACCTGGCGCCGGCCGTGGCCGCGGCGGTGATGGACGGCCAGGACTACCGAGTGCGGCTCGACCAGTCGCTCGTCACCACCATGCAGGGCGAGGCGCGCTGGGCCGCGCGCGTCGGCGGCGGCAGCGGCGGCGCAGCCGTCGACGTGCTCCGCAGCATCGACCCCGCCCCGCTGCAACGCGTGGACCCGGGCGCCGTGGGACTCGTCCAGTGAACGTGCCGCTCGCGTCCGAAGAAGGGCGGCGCCTGGGCGCGCTGCGCGAGCTGGGCGTGCTCGACACCCCGCCCGAGGCCGCGTTCGAGACCATCACCGCCACGGCCGCGCAGCTGTGCGGCGTGCCGATCGCGCTGATCTCGCTGATCGACGCGCAGCGCCAGTGGTTCAAGTCCAACGTCGGCCTGCCCGGCGTCGCCGAGACGCCGCGCGACGTCGCGTTCTGCGACCACGCGATCCGCGATCGGGCGCTGTTCGAGGTGCCCGACGCCACGTGCGACCCGCGCTTCGTCGACAACCCGCTGGTCACCGGCGCGCCCGACATCCGCTTCTACGCCGGCGCGCCCATCGTGCTGCCCGGCGGCGAACGCATCGGCACCGTCTGCGTGATCGATCGCGCGCCGCGCCAGCTGGACGAGACCCAGCGCGCGATGCTGACGCACCTGGCGGCGATCGTCGGCGCGATGCTGGTGCAGCGCAAGGAACTGCTGCAGGCCACCAGCCGCCTGGCCGACAGCGAGCAGCGCGTGCGCCGCCTGTACGAGGCCACGCCGGCCATCCTGCATTCGATCGGGCCGGACGGGCGCATCCTGCATGTCAGCGACCGCTGGCTCGCGCTGCTGGGCTACCGCCGCGACGAGGTGGTGGGCCGGCCGTCGTCGGATTTCCTCACGCCCGAATCGCAGGCCCGTGCGCGCGACGTCGTGCTGCCCGCCTTCTTCCGCCACGGCCACTGCGACCGCGTCGAATACCAGTTCGTGCGGCGCGACGGCACGGTCGTCGACGTGCTGCTGTCGGCCGTGCTGGATCGCGACGAGGCCGGCGGCTCCGCGCGCTCCCTGGCCGTGCTCGAGGACGTCACCGCCACGAAGGCGCTGCAGAAGGAACTGGGCCGCACCCACGCACACCTGGACGCCGTGGTGGACAACATGCCCGCGCTCGTCGGCTACTGGGACCGCGACGGGGTCACCCGCTTCGTCAACCGCGACTTCCAGTCCGCCGTGGGCCTGCCCACCGACCAGCTGATCGGCCGCCGCCTCGGCGACATGCTCTCGGCGGTCGACGCCGCCGGCTGGACGACGCTGGCGCCGCGCATCGAGGCGGTGCTGGGCGGCCGACGCCAGGAGTTCGAGTGGGCCCTGCTCACCACGTCCGGCCTGCGCCAGCTGCGCGTGACGCTCGTGCCCGCGCACCCGTTCGGCGCGGCGATCGACGGCTTCTACGGCACCTGGTTCGACATCACCGGCATGAAGGCGCTCGAGCTGCGCCAGAGCAGCAGCGAGCAGCGCCATCGCCTGCTGTTCGACCACCTCCCGAGCGGCCACGCGCTGCACGCGATCGAGGTCGACGCGACCGGCAAGCCGGTGGACTACCGCTTCGTCGCCGTGAACGCGGCCTTCGGCGCGATGCTGGGCATCGACCCCGCAACTGCGGTGGGCGCGCGCGTCACCGACCTGGTCCCGGGCGTCGCCAGCGACCCCGCCGACTGGATCGGCCGCTTCGGCCGCGTGGCGCTGACGGGCGAGCCGGTACGCTTCGAGCAGCAGGGCGCCAGCGGCCGCTGGTGGGACGTCGTCGCCTACCGCCCGGCGCAAGGCCAGTTCGCGGTGATCGTGCAGGACATCTCGGAGCGCAAGCGGCTGGAGGGCGAGGTGGCGGAGCTGCGCGCACGAGCGGGTCGGAGCTGACGCAGGCAAGCCGGCATCCGCCAGCCAGGCCGTCACCCGCGCCCGGCGCGCGGCGCACAAGCGGGAGGCGGCCGTCGGCAGATCAATTCGGGGTCAGGCACCGCCCGGAAGCGTCGATGGCGTCCCGGCAACCGTGTCGGGGCGGAGCCAGACCCCTCCGGGGGCGCACTTGCGAGGCGGCCGACGGGGTCTGGCTCCGCCGGATGCGGCTGCCCGAAAGGCAAAGGATGCGCCGGGCGGTGCCTGACCCCGGCTTCGATCGGCTGGCATGAAGAGGCCTTCGACGCACACATCGACGCACCTCGCCGCTGCTCGAGCGGGCCAGCCAAGCCCTCAGCCGCCAGCCAGGCCGTCATCCTGCGCGCAGCAAGGCGCAAGTCGCAGGCCCCAGCCGGCGCGATGCCGCTTCACGAGCCAGTGACGGGCCGTCCCTATACTCGACGGCATTTCGCTGGAGCTGGAGAAACTCGAATGAACCGATCGCACCGCATGGGAGCCCTCGCACTCGCGCTGGCCGTCGCGCAGGGCGCCGCGCAGGCGGCCGTCGCGCCCGAGGCGGCGCAGGAGCTGGCGCGCAAGTCCGGCCTGTGGACGCAGCTGGATTCCCTGCTGCCCCAGGTCCAGGCCGGCATGGCCGCGGGCTTGCAGCACAGTCCCCAGGCGAGCGCCGCGCAGCGGTCGAGGATGCAGACGTGCACGCAGTCGGCCTTCGCCGGCGAGGCGCTGCGCGCGACCGCGCTCGATGCACTCGTGGGCACGCTGCAGCCGCAGGACGTGGCGCCGCTGCTGGCCTGGTACGACAGCCCGCTGGGCCGCAGGATCGCCACCATCGAGGCCACGTCGTCGCAGCAGACGCCCGACCCGCAGGAGCGCCTGCGTCGCGGCGCCGAGGCGCTGGCGCACGCCAGCGAGGGCCGGCGCGCGTCGCTGCAGGCCATCGTCGGCGAGACGCACTCCGTCGACCTGATGGCCGACACGCTGATGGGCATGGCACTGGCCGTGCAGCTGGGCCTGGCCAGCGCGGATCCCGCCGCCTCGGCGGCGACCATCGGCGAGCTCAAGGCCGGCATGGGCGGCCGCCGGCCGCAGCTGGTGGCGCACTTCACGCAGATCTCGGTGCCGGCCTACGCGTTCACCTACCTCGCGCTCGGCGACGACGAGCTCAAGCAGTACGCCGACTACCTGGGCACGCCGGCGGCGCTCGCGTTCAGCGACGGCACGATGCGCGGCGTGTCGCGCGCGCTGGGCGCCGGCTCGCTGGCGCTGGGCAAGTGCCTGAAGGCTGCGGACCCTCCCAAGGCGCCCTGACGCGCGTCGCGCCTACTCGCTCGCCGAGACCGCGCGACAGACCAGCTGCCGGCGTTGTGCGCGCGTCTCGCGCAGGATGGCGGCCGCCACCGCGTCGGCGGCAGCGCGGCCCTGCAGTGGCAGCAGCAGGCCGCCGCGCTGGTGGATTGCCAGCATGGCGTCCGCCGCCGCCTGCTTGTCGAGGCCCGCGTGGCGGTGCAGCATGTCGACGACGAACTCCATCGGCGTCGTGTCGTCGTTGAGGATCTCGATGCCCTGCCGAAAGCCTTCCGGCGCGAAGCCCTGGATGTCCAGCAGCCCCCTGGCCGGATCGAACACCGGCGACGCGGCCATCTGCTCGGCCAGTGGATGCGGCGCGCCGCGCCACTGGTGCATCGCCAACTGCCACAGCGCCGCGCCGTCCGTGCGCGGTCCGAGCGACGTGCTTCCGGGCACCAGGTTGATCGCGAAGACCAGCACGTTGATCCAGGTGAAGGTCGCCACGACGGCGACACCGAACGGCGTCGCGGGCGGTCCGGACAGCGCAACGACCGCCCAGGTCGCCGCCAACAGCGCGACCTGCACGGCGAACCCGGCGGAATACACGATCCACGCGTCGCGCGGGCGACGCGGCAGCTGGACGATGCAGGCTCCGCCGATCGCCGACAGGTTCACGGCGTGCACCCGCAAGCCGAGCGCGCGCGCCGCGATGACGTGTCCGGACTCGTGCAGGGCGAACAGCGCGGCGTAGGCAAGGCAGTAGCCGGCGATGCCGGCAGGGCCCGCCTGCGCGATGAGGGCGAAGAACAGGCCGCCGAACAGGTAGGAACGCTGGACGAGGATCGGGATGCCGCGGATCGTCGCGATCCTGTAGCTCTTCACGGCGATCGGAGCGGCCGCCACGGCCGCGGCGTCGGTCGAGATCGCGCCTTCGGCGGCGACGGGACGCTCCAGCGCGACACCCGCGCCGCGCAGCAGGCGGGCCAGCGCGCCGAACACCACGAAGTTGCAGGCCCACCATTTCAGCAGCCCGACGTCGCCTTCGAAGAGCGAGGCGACGGCGCCGTTCGACCCGCGGTCATGGAAGGCGAGGCCCGCGAAGAGGGTCGCGAGCTGTGCCGCGAGGAACATCCAGCCGGCCGGCGTGTAGTGGATCGGGGTCGAGTAGGCGCCGGCGGCGCGCGGCGGACGGCGACGGAACCAGATAAAGAACGGCAGATAGAGGACAGCGCCGATGACGGCGAACAGGGCGATGAACAGCAGGATGGTCATGTCGGGGCTGCCAGGGCGCCGTCGGTCGATCCGGTGCTGCCCGGCACGGGGGCCGGCATCGTGCCGTGCCGGGGTCGGCGCGCCGGTGCCTCGGGGCGCTCCACGCCGCCTGCGTTCACTCGGCGCCCGCCGCCTTGGTCTTGCGCGCCGGCCGCGCCGCGGCCTTCTTCGCGGGCGCCGACTTCGCGGCGGGCGTCTTGCGGGCGCGCGGCGTCTTGGCCGCCGGCGCGCGCGTCTCGGCGCTGCTGGCGGACGGGGCCGCGG
>JBJMWE010000295.1:0-8581 GCA_045810285.1 Vitreoscilla sp.
CGACAACATCGCCTTCGGCGTGCGCCTGTTCGAGACGCTGCCGCGCGTGGAGATGGACGAGCGCGTGGAGTGGGCGCTGAAGAAGGCCGCGCTGTGGAACGACGTCAAGGACAAGCTGCACCAGAGCGGCTCGGCGCTGTCGGGCGGCCAGCAGCAGCGCCTGTGCATCGCCCGCGGCATCGCCATCAAGCCCGAGGTGCTGCTGCTCGACGAGCCGTGCTCCGCGCTGGATCCGATCTCCACCGGCAAGATCGAGGAGCTGATCCACGAGCTGAAGTCCGACTACACCGTCGTGATCGTCACGCACAACATGCAGCAGGCCGCGCGCTGCTCCGACTACACCGCGTACATGTACCTGGGCGACCTGGTGGAGTTCGGCAAGACGACCGACCTGTTCATGAAGCCCAAGAAGAAGGACACCGAGGACTACATCACCGGACGCTTCGGCTGAGGCCTCGACAACCACTCTTCAGGCATACCGCCTAACGTACCGTATCGCGCCGCACCCCGGCGAGCCCACCTGCAGGGACAAGAACATGACCGACAAGCACCTCTCCACGCAATTCGACGCCGAGCTCAGCGAGATCTCGAACCGCGTCCTCGAGATGGGCGGACTCGTCGAGTCGCAGGTCGCGCAGGCCGTCTACGCCCTGACGAACTTCAGCGGCGAGACGGCCAGCCTGGTGCTGGAACGCGAGCTGCGCGTCAACCAGATGGAAGTCGAGATCGACCGCGACCTGTCGGCCATCATCGCGCGCCGCCAGCCCACCGCGCGCGACCTGCGCCTGCTGATCGCCATCTCCAAGACCATCGGCAACCTGGAGCGCATCGGCGACGAGGCCACGCGCATCGCGCGCACGGTGCAGCGCCTGATGAACTCCGGGGTGTCGAGCCGCCTGCGCCTGCCGGTGGCCGACATCGCCTTCGGCGCCAACCTGGCCACCGCGCAGCTGCGCAAGGTGCTCGACGCCTTCGCGCGCCTGGACGTCAACCGCGCGCTGGAAGTCCTCAAGCAGGACGACGAGATCGACAAGGAGTTCGACGGCCTGCTGCGCAAGCTCATCACCTACATGATGGAAGACCCGCGCACGATCTCGTCGTCGATCGACCTGGTGTTCGTGGCCAAGGCCATCGAGCGCGTGGGCGACCATGCGAAGAACCTGTCCGAGCAGATCATCTACATCGTCAAGGGCACCGACGTGCGGCACCACACCGTGGCCGCCGTCGAGGACGCAGTGCGTTGACCCCGCTCGAGGGGCTGCGCCGCGCGCTCCCGAGCGGTCCGGCGCGGCACCGCGCGCGATCTTCGATCAGCGAATCGAAAAGGAAAGAGCAAGCATGAGCCGTATCCTCGTCGTCGAAGACGAATCCGCGATCGCCGAGCTGGTCGCCATCAACCTGCGCCACGCCGGCTTCGAAGTGGCCATCGCCGAGACGGCCGATGCCGCCCAGCTGGAGGTCGATCGCGTGCTGCCCGAGCTGGTCGTGCTCGACTGGATGCTGCCGGGCCAGACCGGCCTCGCATTGGCCAAGCGCTGGCGGGCAGAGGCTCGCACGCGCGACCTGCCCATCATCATGCTGACCGCGCGCTCGGAAGAAGCCGACAAGCTGTCCGGCCTGGATGCCGGCGCCGACGACTATCTCACCAAGCCGTTCTCCACCAAGGAGCTGCTGGCGCGCATCCGCGCCGTCCTGCGGCGCAAGGCGCCGGAGGCGCTGGATTCCGCGGTGGAGGTGTCCGGCCTGCGCCTGGATCCGGCCACGCGCCGCGTCACGCGCGGCACGCAGGAAGTCAAGATCGGCCCGACCGAATTCCGCCTGCTGCACTTCTTCATGACGCACACCGAGCGCGTGCACAGCCGCACGCAGTTGCTCGATCGCGTGTGGGGCGACCACGTGTTCATCGAGGAACGCACCGTCGACGTCCACGTCAAGCGCCTGCGCGAGGCGCTGGCGCCGGTGCAGTGCTCCTCGCTGATCGAGACCGTGCGCGGCGCGGGCTATCGCCTGACGCAGCAGGCCGCGGCCACCTCCGCCTGAGCAAGCGACCCAGCGCCTTGTCGAACCGGGGACCCATGTGAGCTGGCTGCTGAACCGCGCCATGCTGGCCATCTTCATCGCGCTCGCCGGTGCGGGCGTCGGTGCGGTCGTCGGCAACCTGGTGGGCGCGCCGCAGCTCGGGCCGGCCATCGGCGCATCGGTGGCGATCGCCGCGTGGGTGATGGTGGACGGCGTGCGCGCGCTGCGCCTGATGGACTGGCTGCGCGGCGACCTCGAGCGCGAGTCCCCGCGCGACCGCGGCTTCTGGGGCGAGGCGTCGTACCGCATCGAGCGCGCGCTGCGCCAGCGCGATCGCGCCTTCACGCTCGAGCAGGAGCGCTTCGGGCAGTTCATGTCCGCCATCGAGGCCTCGCCCAACGGCGTGCTGCTGCTCGACGCGGGCGACCAGATCCAGTGGCTCAACGCGGTGGCCGCCACGCATTTCGGGCTCGACCCGGTGCGCGACCGCCTGCAGCGCGTGACCAACCTCGTGCGCTCGCCGGCGTTCGTCGCCTACCTGCAGGCCGGCGTGTTCGACGAGCCGCTCGTCTTCTCCACGCCGGGCAGCGATTCGACGCTGAGCGTGATCGTCAGCCGCTACGGCGACGGCATGCGGCTGGTGCTGACGCAGGACATCACGGAGCGCGAGCGCACCGAGTCGATGCGGCGGGACTTCGTCGCCAACGTCTCGCACGAGATCCGCACACCCTTGACGGTGCTGGCCGGCTTCGTCGAGACCATCTCCTCGCTGCCGCTGACCGACGTCGAGCGCGAGCGCGTGCTCGCGCTGATGACGCAGCAGACCGCGCGCATGACCACGCTGGTGGAGGATCTGCTGACGCTCGCCAAGCTCGAAGGCAGCCCGCGCCCCACCTGCGACCGCTGGACGCCGGTGGCGCGCCTGTTCGCGCAGGTCGAGAGCGAGGCGCGCGGGCTGTCCGCGGGACGCCATGCGCTGCGCTTCGACATCCAGGGCCAGGACGAGCTGGCCGGCAACGAAAGCGAGTGGACCAGCGCCGTCGCGAACCTGGTGAGCAATGCGGTGCGCTACACGCCGGCGGGCGGCAGCATCGCGGTGACCTGGACGCATCGCCCGGACGGCAACGCCGAGATCGAGGTCCGCGATACGGGGCCGGGCATCGCGCGCGAGCACATCGGCCGGCTCACCGAACGCTTCTACCGCGTCGACGGCAGCCGTTCGCGCGACACGGGCGGCACGGGCCTGGGCCTGTCCATCGTCAAGCACGTGGTGCAGCGCCACGGCGGCGAACTCGACATCCAGAGCGAACCGGGTCGCGGCTCCGCGTTCCGCATCGTCGTGCCCGCCGCGCGCGTGCGGCCGCTGGCGCCGGCCCAGCCGGTGGCCGCCGAACCGTCGACCGTCCGCTGAGCGGGTAGCCGCCGCATCCCTAAGTGCAATCCCGTGGAGGTTTCCACGGCGCCCCGGGCGAGCGGCGAGGCTCTAGACTCCGCGTCATGGCCTTCGACATCCCCACCCTGCACACCGAGCGCCTCGACCTGCTGCCGCCGAGCGCGGACTGCGCCGACCTGTACCGCACCTTCTACACGGACGCGGACGCCTCGTCGGCGTATGGCGGTCCGCTGTCGGTGGTGGGCTCCTGGACACGCCTGGCGAGCGACCTCGGCTCGTGGCACCTGCAGGGCTTTGGCGTGTGGGTCCTGCGCGATCGCGAACGGGGCGAACTGGTCGGCGTCTGCGGCTTCTGGCAGGCCCCCGGCTGGCGCCGCGAGCTCACGTGGTGGCTGCTGCCGCGCTACCGCAGCCGCGGCTTCGCGCAGGAGGCCTCGGAGGCCGTCGTCGAGCACGCGTACGGCGTGTTCGGCTGGCCCAGCGTCGAGACCTACATGGTCGACACCAACGACCTGGCGCGCGCGCTGGTGCGGCGCCTGGGCGGCGAGCAGATCGAGCGCTTCGTCGCGCCCGACGGCGCCGAGCGCGACCTGTTCCGCATCCCGCGGCCGGCCGGGGCCTGACGCGTCCTCAGCGGGAGCCGGCGGTCGACGCCGCGCCCGCATGGCCGGACACCGACGCCGCCGGCGCACCGGGCGCCGGCGCGCCGCCTTCGTCACCCTCGAGCACGTCAGCGAGCTGCGACAGCTGGGACTGCACGATGCCGATCGTGCGCAAGCGCGAATTCAGCGTGGCGACCGTCGAGGTCGCGTCGGCCTTGCCCAGCGTGACGCCCAGCGAGATGGCGGGCAGGTCGCGCGCGCCGCTGTCGCGCAGCATGTCCCACATCGCCTGCGAGAACAGCCGCTGCGATGCGTAGACCGCGCTGTAGTGCGTGAGATCCTCGTGGGCGAGGTAGTTCACCGAGTGGTCGGAGAGCGCCGCGTCCCAGGCCGTGGTCTTGAGCGGGGGCAGGGCATCGCGAAAGTTGCCCGCAGCCTCGCGCAGGTGGCCCACCAGGCTCTGGTGGGTGGCCTCGCCCGCCTTGACCTCGGCCACGGTGCGGGCCAGCAGGTCTGCCCACGTCTTCTCGTTCTGCGACGTGAGCGCCAGCGCTTCCTCGACCGCCTTGCGATTGGCGGCGATCTCCTGCTCGATCTCCTCCTTCGCGCGTTGTCCCTCGTGGCGATGTTCGATGCGCAAGGCGACCTGCTCCAGCGCCAGGGCCGTGAGAATCGACAGCACGATCATCGCGTAGTGCGACAGGAACTCGCGCACGGAGCGCGGCAGCTTCTCGAGAGGTTCCAGATGCATGGTGAGGCGTTTCCGGGGCGCAGGGGGAGCCGCGATTCTGGCAGACGGACGGCGGGCAATTCGATGTCCGAAAGCGGCGGGACGCTGCGGCGGGCGCACCGGACACTGGCCGCATCCACCCACTCGACCCCGGATCCACGCCATGTCCTCGTTCCGCCTGGTCGGCCTCGCCGCCGAGAACTTCGAACCTTTCTTCGCGATGAGCGACGATGAACTCGCTGCGCTCGGCGCGCGCCGCGTCGTCGCGGACGCGCCCACCGGCTTCCCCTGCCGCGTGTCGCTCGCCGACGCGGCGCCCGGGGACGAATTGCTGCTGCTGCCGTTCGAGCACCTGAGCACGCGCTCGCCCTACCGCGCCAGCGGCCCGGTCTTCGTGCGCCGCGGCGTGCCACGCGCCGTGCTGGCGCCGGGCGAGATCCCGCCCTACGTGACGCGGCGCGCGATGTCGGTGCGTGCCTATGACGCGAACGACATGATGGTGGACGCCGATGTCTGCGACGGCACCGACGTGCGCGGCGCGCTCGATCGCATGCTGGCCGACGACGCGGTGGCCTTCATCCACCTGCACAACGCGAAGCGCGGGTGCTTCTCGTGCAGGGTGGAACGAGTGGCGTGACGCCGGATCCGCGCGCCAGCGTCGTGCTGCTGCGCTGCGGAATCGACTCGAGCCAGCTCAAGCCGGCTTGCGGTACGCCGCTTCGACCCAGGCCGTGGCGCTGGCCAGCGTCAGCCTGAAGTCCGGGCGCACCTTCACCTGCGCGAGCCGCTCGCCGAATTCGTCCTGCGCAGCCAGCAGCGCGTGCGGGTCGAACTCGTCGGGCACGATGTCGAGCGTGACCAGCACGCGGCCTGCGTCGGTGCCGACCTGGAACTGCTTGTGCATCGCCGCGTGCACGGCCTGCTCGTGCCGGCGGATGACCTCCGAGGCCGTCTTCACGAGCGTGTTGAACGCGTTCACGTCCAGCGGCTTCGGGTTCTTCTTGTCGCGGCCCATCGTCCACGGGCCCACCAGCGCGGGCTCGCGCTCGCCGTCGCGCGTCATCGCGACGGCCCAGCCGTCGTCGTCCTCGTTCTTGATGACGCGGGCCGTCCAGCCGTTGTCCACCCACAGGCGCGCCTCGTGCACGCGCTCGTCCGCGCCGTGCTCGACGCCGTTGTCTTCGAAATCGGATGCCATGGCGGCATGATACGAGGCGCACTGGCTCACCTCGTGCGCCAGACGGGGCGAAATGCCGCAACAATGGCAGATCGTTCGAAAGACTTCGGAGGCGGCGCAATGGAACTGAGCCTGTCGACCTGGTGGTGGATCGTGGCGGGCGCGCTGGCGGCCGCGGAGCTGGCCACCGGCACCTTCTACCTGTTGATGGTGGCCATCGGTTGTGCCGCGGGAGCGCTGGCGGCGCACACCCCGCTGGGGTTCTTCCCGCAGGCCGTCGTGGCGGCGGCCGTGGGCGGCGGCCTGGTGCTGGCCTGGCATCGCCTGCGCGCGCGGGCGCCGGCGCCCTTGCCGCCGGAGGCCAACCGCGACATCAACCTCGACATCGGCGAGCAACTGCAGGTCGACGGCTGGAACGCCGACGGCACGGCGCGCGTGCCCTACCGCGGCTCGGCCTGGAACGTGCGCTACATCGGCGACGGGCCGGCCGTGCCCGGGGCGCACGTCATCGCCGAGGTGCGCCACAACGAACTCGCCCTGCGTCGCGCCTGACGGGGCTTTCCGCTTCCCCAACCGAGAACCGACAACATGATGGATTTCCAGATACTCGCGCTCGTGGTGGTGGTGGTCGTCGTGACCTTCATCTACCGCGCCGTCAAGGTGGTGCCGCAGCAAAGCGCCTGGGTCGTCGAGCGCCTGGGCAAGTTCCGCGCGGTGCTGCCGCCCGGGCCCAACATCCTGATCCCCTTCGTCGACAACGTCGCCTACAAGCATTCGCTCAAGGAGATTCCGCTGGACGTGCCCAGCCAGGTCTGCATCACGCGCGACAACACGCAGCTGCAGGTCGACGGCATCCTGTACTTCCAGGTGACCGACGCGATGCGCGCGAGCTACGGCTCCAGCAACTACGTGGTCGCGATCACGCAGCTGTGCCAGACCACGCTGCGCTCGGTCATCGGCAAGATGGAGCTGGACAAGACCTTCGAGGAGCGCGACATGATCAACGGCCTGGTCGTCAACGCGCTGGACGAGGCCGCGTCGAACTGGGGCGTGAAGGTGCTGCGCTACGAGATCAAGGACCTGACGCCGCCGGCCGAGATCCTGCGCGCGATGCAGGCGCAGATCACCGCGGAGCGCGAGAAGCGCGCGCTGATCGCGGCGTCCGAGGGCCGGCGCCAGGAGCAGATCAACATCGCCACCGGCCAGCGCGAGGCGGCGATCGCGCGCTCCGAAGGCGAGAAGCAGGCCGAGATCAACAAGGCCCAGGGCGAGGCCGCGGCCATCGTCGCCGTGGCCGACGCCACCGCCGATGCCATCCGCAAGATCGCCGAGGCCATCCGCGCGCCGGCCGGCGAGCAGGCCGTGCAGCTGAAGGTGGCCGAGCGCGCCATCGATGCGTACCAGGCGCTGGCCAAGACCAACAACACGATGATCGTGCCGGGCAACATGGCCGAGGTCTCCGGGCTCATCGCGAGCGCGATGGCGGTGATGAAGGGCAGCGTGGTCAAGCCGGGTTGAGGCCGCCGGCGGCCGGGCGGCGAGCAGCCGTCGCCTGAAAAGACACGGGCGCCGCCACGAGGAGTGGGGGCGCCCGCGGGTCTGGTCGAGACCTGGCTACATCACGTAGGGAGGCCCCTCTCGGACCAAGAGAATGAAGACATATCACCTCCTTTCGTAGCAACTGGGGGCCCCAGGGTACCTCAAGACGGAAATCCGCGTGCCGCGTCGCGGAATGGCGTGAAGGCGCTGCTCGACCGGACAGGCGACCGGTCGACATCGCCGGCAGGTGCATCGCGTCGAGGCCCAGCTGGACGGGCTCGGGCGGCGACAATCACCGCATGACCGATCCCGATCCGCCTCCGCCCGCGCAGCCGCGCAACCCGCTGCACGGCATGACGCTCGAGGCGATCCTCGAGGCGCTCGTGGCCGAGTACGGTTGGCCGGGCCTCGACGAGCACATCCCGCTGCGCTGCTTCGCCTTCGATCCAAGTGTCAGGTCGAGCCTGAAGTTCCTGCGCAAGACACCCTGGGCACGCGAAAAGGTGGAGAGCCTGTACCTGTTCATGCTGCGCGACCAGAAGCGCGACGCGCAGGGCAGGGCGCGGTGAGCAGGGCGACCTGGCGCGCGCGTGCGGGCGTGGCGTGCGCGAGCGCGCTGGCAGGCCTGCTCGTCGCATGCGCGGGCCCGCGCGAGGCAGCCGGGCCGCTGCGACGTCCGGCGCCGCTGCCTTGCGCGCCTCAGTGCACGGCGTAGGCGAGGATGCGGCGTTCGCCCGACGGGCCCCCGCCGTCGGTCGTCTCGACGAAGACCATGCCGAGGCCAGCGTCGACCGTAACGTCGACGATCTCGTTGTCGGTGGGCGGGTCGATGCTGCCGAGTTCGCGCCGCAGGGCCGCGTCGAACACGTGCAGGTGGAACGGCCGATTCTCGTCGCTGACGACGCCGATGACGGCGTCCGAGGCCACGCTGCGCGCCTTGCGAGGCTCGTCGACGACCGCGCGCGGCCACGCATCGAGGTCGGTCCCCAACGCGATGCGTGCCGTGCCGGCGGCCGGGCCGCAGGCCCACGCCATCACGCTTTCGAACGGGCCGATGCGCCAGTCGTAGCCTTCGGCCAGGCCGCCCGTCTCGTCGTGGCAGGGGGCGACGTTGCGCATCA
>JBJMWE010000296.1:0-12080 GCA_045810285.1 Vitreoscilla sp.
AGACGACCTGCCCGTCGGGCGTCGAGTACGGCCGGCTGGTGGACATCGGACGCCGCGTCGTCGACGCCACGGTGCGGCGGCCCGTGGGCGAGCGCACGACGCGCTGGCTGCTGCGCGAGGGCATCACGTCGCCGCTGTTCGCGCCGGCCATGAAGCTGGGCCAGGCGATGCGCCCGCTGCTGCCGCAGGCGCTCAGGGCCAAGGTGCCGGCGAAGCCCGACGCGGCCGCCGCCGTGCGCGAGGGCCTGTGGCCGCAGCGCACCCACGCCCGCAAGGTGCTGATGCTCGAAGGCTGCGTGCAGCCCGCGATGAAGCCCAACATCAACGCCGCGACCGCCCGCGTGCTCGACCTCGCCGGCGTGCAGGTCGTGTCGCCCGACGGCGCCGGCTGCTGCGGCGCGGTGCGCAGCCACGGCGGCGACCACGACGGCGGCCTGGACGACATGCGCCGCAACATCGACGCCTGGTGGCCGTGGGTGGCCGGCCTCACGGACGCCGGCGCGGTCGAGGCCATCGTGGTCAACGCGTCGGGCTGCGGCGTCGCGGTCAAGGAGTACGGCCACGCGCTGGCGCACGACGCCGACTACGCGGGGAAGGCCGCCCGCGTGAGCGCCCTCGCGCGCGACCTGGGCGAGGTCGTCGACGGCCTGATGCCCGCGCTGCTCGCGCAGTGGCAGGGCGTGCGCGAGCGCCGCGGCGCGGAATCGCCGCAGCACGCGCCCGGCACGCCGCTGGTGTTCCATCCGCCCTGCACGCTTCAGCATGGGCAGAAGCTGCGCGGCGGCGTCGAGCAGATCCTCGCCGCGCTGGACTTCGACGTGCGGCTGGCGGCGTCCGAGTCGCACCTGTGCTGCGGCTCGGCCGGCACGTACTCGGTGCTGCAACCGGTCATCGCCACGCAGCTGCGCGATCGCAAGCTCG
This sequence comes from Vitreoscilla sp., assembly GCA_045810285.1. GTDB lineage: Bacteria > Pseudomonadota > Gammaproteobacteria > Burkholderiales > Burkholderiaceae_C > Scleromatobacter. The sequence goes on from JBJMWE010000296.1 coordinate 922, forward strand.
CGGCGCTGGCCGCGTCGCAGCCGGATCCGCGCGCGATCGTGTCGGCCAACATCGGCTGCATCTCGCACCTGCAGTCGGGCACGGCGACGCCGGTGCGCCACTGGATCGAGCTGGTCGACGAGAGGCTGGCCGGATGAGATCGCGCCGCCGCCGGAACGACGGACGCCGCGTCGCGGCGCCAGGGGAGTCCTCTTGAGCGCGGTCGCCCTCATCCCCGCCACGGGCGCGCCCTCGCTGCGGCGCGCGGTCGAGAGCGTGCTCGGGCAGACGCTGCCGACGACGGCCTACGTCGTCTGCGACGGCCCGCAGTTCCGCGACGCGGTGCACGATGCGCTGCGTGGCCTCGATGTCCCCGTGTGCGTCCTGCCGCGCAACGTGGGCGCGGACGGCTTCTACGGCCACCGGGTCTACGCCGCGTTCGCGCACCTGGTCGACGAGGAGCACGTGCTGTTCCTCGACCAGGACAACTTCCTCGCGCCCGAGCACGTGGCGCAATGCGTCGACCTGATCGCCGCGCGCCGGCTGCAGTGGTGCTACAGCCTGCGCAACATCTGCACGCCGGACGGCGGCTTCGTCTGCCGCGACGACTGCGAGAGCCTGGGCAAGTGGCCCGCGTTCACCAACACGCACCTGATCGACACCAACTCGTACTGCATCCGGCGCGAGGTGCTGCTGCAGGCCGCGCACGCGTGGCACGGCAAGTGGGGGCAGGATCGCGTGTTCGCGCAGGTGATGATGGGCAACTTCAAGGCCTTCGACTGCACCGGCCGCTACACGGTGCAGTATTGCCTGGGCGGCAACGAGGGCTCGGTGACCCGCGAATTCTTCGAGCAGGGCAACGCGCAGATGCTGCTGCGCTACAAGCGCGGCTTCCCGTGGACGCGCGCCTGAGCCCATGGCGTCATCCTGCGCGGCTTCGCGGGACGATCGCCTGACCAACTTGCCGTCATCTGAGCACCTACTTGCCATCATCCTGCGCACCGACTTGCCGTCGTCCTGCGCGCCTACTTGCCGTCATCCTGCGCGCAGTCGCAGGATCCACTTTTGCGCGCCGGGCTGGCTTCCGCGACTGCGCGCGGAATGACGGACCACTGCCGCTGACGCTGCCGCAAGCTACAGTCGCGACATGACGCCCGCATCCGCCCAGTCGCTGCTTCGCCGCACCGCCGTGCCGATCTGCGCGTCCCTTATGCTGTCCCCCGCGCTGGCCGGTTCGCCGCAGGCGATCCCCGACACGATGACCCAGCGCATGCAGCCTTGCAGCGCCTGCCACGGCAAGGAAGGCCGCGCCACGCAGGAGGGCTTCTTCCCGCGCATCGCGGGCAAGCCGGCCGGCTACCTCTACAACCAGCTGGACAACTTCCGCAGCGGACGCCGCGCCTATCCGACGATGACCTACTTCGTCGAGCAGATGTCCGACGACTACCTGCACGAGGTCGCCGACTATTTCGCCGCGCTGGACCTGCCCTACGCGCCGCCGGAGACGGTGGGCGCGCCCGTGGACGAGCTCGCACGCGGGCAGGCCCTGGTGCGCCAGGGCGACGCCGCGCACGGCATTCCCGCCTGCACGCAATGCCACGGCGCCGCGATGACCGGCGTGCTGCCCGCCATCCCCGGCCTGCTGGGCTTGCCGCGCGGCTATCTCGTGGAGCAGTTCGGCGCATGGCGCACCGGCCAGCGCAAGGCGCTCGCGCCCGACTGCATGGCCCGCGTGGCCACGATGCTGACGCCGTCCGACATCACCGCCGTGGCCACCTGGCTCTCGTCGCAGCCGGTGGCCGTCGGCCCGGCGGCCGCCGGGTCGATCGCGCGACCCCTGCCGCTCGCGTGCGGCAGCGTGCCGCAATGACCGCGCGTCGCTTGACCTGGCCCTGGTTGCCGGGCGCGCTGGCGGTGCTGCTTGCGCTGGCCGCGGCGCTGGTCACCTGGCTCAACGTCCGCGGCGAGGACGCGCTCACCGGCTCGGCCGACTCGTTCGTCGCCACGCCGGAACAGGTGGCGCGCGGCGCCTACCTGGCGCGCGCCGGCAACTGCGCGGCCTGCCACACGGACCGCGGCGGCGCAGCGTTCGCGGGCGGCAAGGGCATCGCCACGCCGTTCGGCACCGTCTTCGCGAGCAATCTCACGCCCGATGCGAAGACCGGGATTGGCCGCTGGTCGGCCGCGCAGTTCTGGCGTGCGCTGCACAACGGCCGCTCGGCTGACGGCCGCCTGCTGTACCCCGCGTTCCCCTATCCCGACTTCACCGAGATCACGCGCCCGGACGCCGACGCGCTGTTCGCGTTCCTGCGCTCGCAGGTGCCGGTGGCCCAGGCCAACCGCGCGCACGCGCTGCGCTTCCCGTACGACCTGCAGGCCTCGCTGGCGGTGTGGCGCGCACTGTTCTTCACGCCCGGCGTCTATGAGCCGCAGGCCGAGCGCTCGCCGCAGTGGAACCGCGGCGCCTACCTGGTGCGCGCGCTGGGCCACTGCGCGGCCTGCCATTCCCCGCGCAACGCATTCGGCGCCACGCGCGACAGCCTCGAGTTGAGCGGCGGCCTGATCCCGCTGCAGAACTGGTACGCGCCGTCGCTGGCGTCGGCCGCCGAGGCGGGCGTGGCCGACTGGTCGGACGACGAGGTGGCCGCCCTGCTCAGGACGGGCTACACGCCGCGCGGCGCCGCGCTCGGGCCGATGGCCGAGGTCGTGTACCGCAGCACGCAGTACCTCAGCGACGCGGACGTCGCCGCCATGACGGCGTTCCTCAAGAGCCTGCCGCAGACGCCGGCGCACGCCGCCGCCGCGCCTGTCATCGGCAAGGAGGCGTTCGCGCACGGTGCCGCACTCTACAAGGATCGCTGCGCGTCCTGCCACGGTCCGAGCGGCGAGGGTGGCCGCAGTCCGCAGGGCGGCGTCGTCTACGCGCCGCTGGCGGGCAACCGCAAGGTGCTGCTGGAGTCGCCGGCCAACCTGATCCACATCGTCGTCAACGGTGGCTTCCCGCCGACGACGGCCGGCAACCCGCGTCCCTTCGGCATGCCGCCGTTCGGCCCGTCGCTCAAGGACGAGGAGATCGCCGTGCTGGCCACCTATGTGCGGGCCGCCTGGGGCAACGCGGCGCCGCCGGTGAGCGCGCTGGACGTGCTGGAGGCGCGCTGAAACAATCGGGGTGCCGACGAAGCGCCGCCCACGGTCGGAGCGGCACCGCGGCCTCCTGGAGGGAGAACCCATGACGACGAATCGATACGCGCCGCCCAAGGCCGTGGTGGAAGACCGCGGGGACGACGCCGGGATGTGGCGCGAGGGCAAGTTGCTGGTGCTGCGCAAGGATGCCCACTTCCCCGACCGCTGCATCAAGTGCAACGCGCCCAGCGTGGCGCCGAAGCGGCGCCGCCGCCTGACTTGGCATTCGCCCTGGCTGTACCTGCTGCTGTTCCTGGCAGTCCTGCTGTATGCCATCGTCGCGATGCTCGTGCAGAAGCGCGCCGTCGTCGAGGTCGGGCTGTGCGAGCGCCACCAGAAGCGCGTGCTGTGGGGGCGCCTCATCGGCTGGGGCGGGCTGGCCCTCGAACTGCTGCTGGTAGGCACCGCGATCTCGACGAACGACCCGGCCTACGGCGTAGCCGCGCTGTTCGTCCTGCTGCCCTGGACGATCGCCAGCATCGTGGTCAACCGCCTCGTGCTGGCGCAGCGCATCGACGACCAGTTCGTGCGCCTCAAGGGCTGCGGTCCAGAATTCCTGCGCTCGCTGCCCGAACGCGGTTGACGCGGCGGCACGCAGCAGGCCGACTCGGCGGCCAGGGTGCGGCCCTGGCCCGTGGCGCTCAGCGCCGGTCGCGGGCTGGATCCTCCGGCGCGCTGCTGGGGCCGCCGTCGGCGACGATGTCGATGGCGGAGGGCGGGTTGACGCCCGCCGCCGCCAGGACGTCGGCCAGCGCGAACACCGCGCCGCTGTCGCGCGCGCGGTAGCCGGGCAGGGCGTCGACCTCCGAGCGGAAGGCCTCGCTGCGCAGGATCGCGAGCACCTGCTCGATCTCGGGTCGCGCCAGCGCGTCGCGCCGGCACACGGCGAAGTAGCGCTCGGTGGCCAGCGGGATGAAGTCCAGCTTGAAGTGGCGGGCCGGCCGCTCCAGGCCGAAGCCGACGTCGGCCATGCCGCTGCCGATGAACGCCGCGACGGCCGCATGCGTGAACTCGCCATGCTCGTAGCCGACGATGGCTGCCGGGTCGACGCCGGCCTGCGCGAGCAGCGCGTCGAGCAGGAAGCGCGTCGCCGAGCCGCGCTGGCGGTTGATGAAGCGCAGCCCCGGCCGCGCCAGGTCGCCCAGCCCCGACACCTGCTGCGGGTTGCCCGCCGCCACCATCAGGCCCTGGGTGCGGTCGGTGATGTCGATGACGACGTGCTCGCGCGGGTCGAGCCAGCGCGCGTGGAATTCCCAGCCGCGCGCCTCGAGCGGGCCGTGCGGCACGTGGAAGCACGCCAGGTCGCAGGCGCCGTCGTGCAGCGAGGCCGCGGCGTCCAGGCTGTCGGTGTAGACGCGCTCGACGTCCACGCCCGTCGCCACGAGCGTCGCCATCAGCTTCTCGATGGCGAAGCCGTGGCTCGCGTGGATGCGCAGCAGGCGCTGTGGCGGCGCGATGACGCGCTGCAGTTCCACTTCGAGCTCGGAGGCGAGCGTGTCGAGCGCCGGCGCCAGGCGCGCGGCGATGCGGCGGTCGGCCCACACCAGCTTCTCGCCCAGCTCGGTCAGGCGCGAGCCGCGGCCCCGCGCCATCTGCAGCAGCGGCGCGCCGAACCAGGTTTCGCCGTCGCGGATCGTGTCCCACGCGTGGCGGTACGACAGCCCGGCGCGCTGGCAGGCGGCGGCGATGCTGCCCGTCTCGGCCACGCGCACGAGGAGCTCGATCAGGCGAGGCCCGAGCGTGCCGTCGCCGCCATCGTGGGAGATCGTCCAGTGGGGACGGATGGAGATCTTGTGCATGGTGTTCCGCGACACGCCGATCCGGCGCGCACCCTTGAGTTTCCGCCGGAATGCCAGGCAGCGTGCGGCATGGCCGAGCAGCACCGGCGAGCCCGTCGACGCGAGCGTCTCGATGCCGGATCCGCATCGATCGGGGGCGTCGCCGGCGCCTGGCGCCGATCGTCCAGCCTCGCTGACGCCGCCGGGCCGCGCACCGCCGCGATGGGATGCCCGCGGGGGTAATCCCCCAAGCGCGGCAGGGTTGTCGCTTTTTGCCGTCGAGCAACGCGACCGTATTGCAACAAAAGGTACCGAGGGGAGGTATCGAGAAATATGCGGCAACGCAGCATGAGAACGGCTCAACGGAGCATCGGGATTGACGAAGCACGCTTCAAGCCGGTCGATCCTAGGGTTCGTCTTTAGAGCTTGACCGCATATTGCAACGATCCCCACGGGATACTTACAGTCGGGCAGTCGTCGATGTTGGGACAGCGACGATCGATGCCCGCAGGTCATCAAAAGGAACAAGATGTCAACCGTCATGAACGGCTCCGAGCACGCCCCAGCCTCCGGGGGTCTGCTGTCGAAGGAGCGCACCATCGCCGGCCCGGGCTACAACCGGTGGCTGTTGCCGCCGGCGGCACTCGCCATCCACCTGTGCATCGGCATGGCCTACGGCTTCTCGGTGTTCTGGCTGCCGCTGTCCAAGCTGCTGCCGGGCGCGCCGCTGTGCTCCAAGGATCCCTCCGCGGCGGCCAACTTCTGGATGCAGCTGGTGAACTCGCTGACGGGTACCGACACCCACAGCGTGCGCTACGTCGTCATGAAGGCCGTGTTCGGCGGTGCCGGCGAAATGACGCTGTCGACCTGCAACTGGGACGTCTCGGCGCTGGGCTGGATCTACACGCTGTTCTTCATCTTCCTGGGCAGCGCGGCCGCACTGTGGGGCGGCTGGCTAGAGCACGTCGGCCCGCGCAAGGCCGGGGTCGTCTCGGCCCTGTGCTGGTGCGGCGGCATGGCCGTGTCCACGATCGGCGTGGCCACGCACCAGCTCTGGATCATGGTGCTGGGCCTGGGCGTCATCGGCGGCATCGGCCTGGGCCTGGGCTACATCTCGCCGGTCTCGACGCTGATCAAGTGGTTCCCCGACCGCCGCGGCATGGCCACGGGCATGGCCATCATGGGCTTCGGCGGGGGCGCGATGATCGGCTCGCCGCTGGCCAACCAGCTGATGACCAGCTTTGGCAGTGACGGCACCAATGGCGTGCAGACCACGCTGCTGATCATGGCCGCGATCTACGTCGTGTTCATGCTGGGCGGCGCATTCGGCTATCGCATCCCGGCCATCGGCTGGAAGCCTGAAGGCTGGACGCCGCCGGCCGCCAGCGAGGCCAAGGCGCTCGTCACGCGCGGCCACGTGCACGTCAAGCGCGTCTGGGGCATCCCGCAGTTCTGGCTCGTGTGGCTGGTGCTGTGCATGAACGTGTCGGCGGGCATCGGCGTGATCGGCCTGGCCAGCCCGATGCTGCAGGAGATCTTCGGCGGACACCTGATCGGCCTGGACAAGAAGTTCGGCGAGCTGGCCAAGCCCGAGCTGGCGCAGATCGCCGCGCTGGCGGCCAGCTTCGCGGCGCTGATCAGCCTGTTCAACATCGGCGGCCGCTTCTTCTGGGCCAGCATCTCCGACAAGATCGGCCGCAAGATGACCTACGTGGTCTTCTTCGTCCTGGGCATGGCGCTGTACGCGAGCCTGCCCAGCAGCGCGTCGGGCCTGCAGAAGGGTCTGTTCGTCGGCGCGGTCTGCATCATCCTGTCCATGTACGGCGGCGGCTTCTCCACGGTGCCGGCCTACCTGTCCGACCTGTTCGGCACGCAGATGGTGGGCGCCATCCACGGCCGCCTGCTGACCGCGTGGTCCGCGGCCGGCATCCTGGGCCCGGTCGTCGTCAACTACATGCGCGACTACCAGCTCGGCCTGGGCATTCCGCGGGAGCAGGTCTACAACCAGACGATGTACATCCTGGTGGGTTTCCTCGCGCTCGGCCTGGTGTTCAACCTGCTGATCCGCCCGGTCGACCAGAAGTACTTCATGACCGAAGAGGAACTGGCCGAGGAGAAGCGCCTCGCGCACGAGCGCGCGGCTGCCAACGAAGTCGGCGGCAGCGGCGCGGCCGCCAGTGCGGCGGCCAGCAGCCCTGTGACGGTCGTGCTGGCCTGGGCTGCAGTCGGCATCCCGCTCGCGTGGGGCGTCTACAAGACGCTGATCAGTGCGGTCAAGCTCTTCAGCTGACGACCTGCGGGGCATGCCCCGAGGGTCCGCACCGCGGGCGCCGCAAGGCCCCGCGGCGTCGGATCCGGAGCGCGCGCTGCTCGAGCAGGCCGTCGCGCTCCACCAGCCGGACATCCCGGCCGAGGTCCCGGGCGGCAGCGCCTCCGCGCTGCTGCCCATCCTCCACCACATCCAGGACGCGCTGGGCTTCGTGCCGCCGGCGCTCGTCCCCGAGATCGCCGCCGCGCTCAGCCTGTCGCGGGCCGAGGTGCACGGCGTGATCACCTACTACCACCACTTCCGCAGCGCCCCGGCGGGCCGCCACGTGGTGCAGATCTGTCAGGCCGAGGCCTGCCGCGCCAACGGCGCCGAGACGCTGATGGCCCATGCGGGCGCGCGTCTCGCGTGCGCGCCGGGCGCGACGCGCGCCGACGGCGGCGTCACCCTCGAACCCGTCTACTGCCTGGGCCTGTGCGCCACGGGCCCCGCGGCGATGATCGACGGCCAGCTCCGCGCGCGGGTGTCCGCCGCCACCGTCGACACGCTCGCCGCCCGCATCGAAGGCGACGCGCGATGAACTCCGCCGCGCTCTGGCTTCCCCGCGACGCCGCGGCCGTGGCCGCCGGCGCGGACGATGTCGCCGCCGCGTTGGCGGGTGCCGCGTCCGCGCGCGGCCTGCCCTTGCATCTCGTGCGCAACGGCTCGCGCGGCCTGCTGTGGCTGGAGCCGCTGCTGGAGGTGGCCACGCCCGCCGGCCGCGTCGCGTTCGGGCCGCTGCAGCCGCACGACGTCGACCGGCTCGTCGCGGCCGGGCTGCTGGACGCCGCCATCGCGCAGCGCGGCCTGCCCGAGGCGCTGGCCGCCGATGCCCTGCACCTGGGCCTGACCGAGGCGCTGCCGTACTTCGCCAAGCAGCGCCGCATCACCTTCGCGCGCGTCGGCGTGACCGACCCGCTGTCGCTGGACGACTACGCCGCGCACGGCGGCTGGGCCGGTCTCGACAAGGCGCTGGCCATGGCGCCGGCGGCCGTCGTCGGCGAGGTCGTCGAATCGGGCCTGCGCGGGCGCGGTGGCGCCGCGTTCCCGGCGGGCATCAAGTGGAAGACGGTCGCCGCCGCCGCGGGGGCGCGCAAGGCCGTCGTCTGCAACGCCGACGAGGGCGACTCCGGCACCTTCTCCGACCGCATGCTGATGGAGGGCGACCCCTACGCGCTCCTCGAGGGCATGGCCATCGCCGGCGTGGCGGTCGGCGCGACCTACGGCGTCATCTACATCCGCTCCGAATACCCGCATGCCGAAGCCACGCTGCGCGAGGCGATCGCGCGTGCGACGGCGGCCGGCCACATCGGTGCGGCGCTGCGCGGCAAGGGGCCGGCGTTCCGGCTCGACGTGCGGCGCGGCGCGGGCTCCTACGTGTGCGGCGAGGAGACGGCGCTGCTCGAAAGCATCGAGGGCCGGCGCGGCGTCGTGCGCGCCAAGCCGCCGCTGCCGGCTATCCACGGCCTGTTCGGCTGGCCCACGGTCATCAACAACGTCATCACGCTGGCCAGCGTCCCGCGCATCCTCGTGGACGGTGCACAGGCCTACGCCGCGTTCGGCGCGGGGCGCTCGCGCGGCACGCTGCCGTTCCAGCTGGCCGGCAACCTGAAGCAGGGCGGGCTGGTCGAGCTGCCGTTCGGCGTCACGCTGCGCGAACTGCTGTTCGATTTCGGCGGCGGCTCGCGCTCCGGCCGGCCCATCAAGGCCGTGCAGGTGGGCGGCCCGCTGGGCCCGTACGTGCCCGAATCGCAGTGGGACGTGCCGATCGACTACGAGGCGTACTCGGCGGTCGGCGCCACCGTCGGCCACGGCGGCATCGTCGCGCACGACGACACGGCGAACCTGGCGGCCCTGGCGCGCTACGCGATGGAATTCTGCGCCATCGAATCCTGCGGCAAGTGCACGCCGTGCCGCATCGGGTCGACGCGCGGCGTCGAGGTGGTGGAGCGCCTGGTCGCGGCCCCCGCCTCGCACAAGCGCGCGCAGGAAGTGCTGCTGCGCGACCTGTGCGACACGATGGTGGCCGGCAGCCTCTGCGCGATGGGCGGCATGACCCCGTTCCCGGTGTTGTCTGCGCTCGACCACTACCCTGAAGACTTCGGCTTGCCGCGCCCCGGCGCGACGGGAGGATCCTGATGCTCAGCCTCAACGACACCCACCCCGACCACGACCGCGGCACCCCGGCGAGCGAGTCCACGCAGACGGTGTCGTTGACCATCGATGGCATCGAGGTCACCGCGCCCGCCGGCACCTCCGTGATGCGCGCCGCCATCGACGCCGGCATCCCGGTGCCCAAGCTGTGCGCCACCGACTCGCTGGAGCCGTTCGGCTCGTGCCGGTTGTGCCTGGTGGAGATCGACGGCCGGCGCGGCACGCCCGCGTCGTGCACCACGCCCGTCGAGGCCGGCATGGCGGTGCGCACGCAGAGCCCGAAGCTCGCGAAGCTGCGCAAGGGCGTCATGGAGCTCTACATCTCGGACCACCCGCTGGACTGCCTGACCTGCGGCGCCAACGGCGACTGCGAGCTGCAGGACATGGCCGGCGCCGTGGGCCTGCGCGAGGTGCGCTACGGCCATGCCGGCAAGAACCACCTCGACGTGCCCAAGGACACGTCCAACCCGTACTTCACGTTCGACGCCAGCAAGTGCATCGTCTGCAACCGCTGCGTGCGCGCCTGCGAGGAGACGCAGGGCACCTTCGCGCTGACGATCTCGGGCCGCGGCTTCGAATCGCACGTGTCGGCCGGCATGGACGAGCCCTTCATGCAGAGCGAGTGCGTCAGCTGCGGCGCCTGCGTCAGCGCGTGCCCCACCGCCACGCTGCAGGAGAACACGGTCATCTCGCTGGGCATGCCCACGCGCAGCGTCACCACCACCTGCGCCTACTGCGGCGTGGGCTGCGGCTTCAAGGCCGAGGTGCGCGGCGAGGAGGTGATCCGCATGACGCCGTGGAAGGACGGCAAGGCCAACGAAGGCCATTCGTGCGTGAAGGGCCGCTTCGCCTGGGGCTACGCGACGCACCCCGACCGCGTCACCAAGCCGATGATCCGCGCCAAGATCACCGAACCGTGGCGCGAGGTGTCGTGGGACGAGGCGATCGCGCATGCGGCCTCCGAGTTCAAGCGCCTGCAGGCCTCGTTCGGCGTCAACTCCATCGGCGGGATCACGTCCTCGCGCTGCACCAACGAGGAGACCTACCTCGTGCAGAAGCTGGTGCGCGCGGCCTTCGGCAACAACAACGTCGACACCTGCGCCCGGGTCTGCCACTCGCCCACCGGCTACGGCCTGGGCCAGACCTACGGCACGTCGGCCGGCACGCAGACCTTCAAGTCGGTGGCCAAGGCCGACGTCATCCTCGTGATCGGCGCCAATCCGAGCGAGGCGCACCCGGTCTTCGCGTCGCGCATGAAGCGGCGCCTGCGCCAGGGTGCGAAGCTGATCGTGATCGACCCGCGCCGCATCGAGATCGTGGCGACGGCGCACGTCAAGGCCGACTTCCACCTGCAGCTGCGCCCCGGCACCAACGTCGCGATCCTCACGGCGCTCGCGCACGTGGTGGTCACCGAGGGGCTGGACGACGCGGCCTACACCGCCGAGCGCTGCGACGACCGGAGCGTGGCGCAGTGGCGCGAATTCGTCGCGCGCCCCGAGAACTCGCCCGAGGCCTTCGAGGCCGAGACGGGCGTGCCCGCCGCGCTGGTGCGCGGGGCCGCACGGCTGTATGCCACGGGCCGCGCGGACGGCACGGCGCAGACGCTGGCCGCCGCGGGCCGGCGCCCCAACGGCGCGATCTACTACGGCCTGGGCGTGACCGAGCACTCGCAGGGGTCGACCGCCGTCATCGGCATCGCCAACCTCGCGATGATCACGGGCAACGTCGGCCGCGAGGGCGTGGGCGTGAACCCGCTGCGC
>JBJMWE010000297.1:0-3772 GCA_045810285.1 Vitreoscilla sp.
CACCGAGCAACGCCAGCAGCAGACGTTGTCTCCCAGGCTTCAGCACGCCGTGCGCCTGCTGCAGCTGTCGTCGCTCGAATTTGCGCAACAGGTTCACGACGCCCTCGGCAAGAACCCGTTCCTGGAAGAAGACGCGTCCGACGACGCGGGCGACGACGCCCTGTCGCCGGAGCAGGCCGCCGAGGCGCAGGAAGCGCGCGAGGCCCAGGAAGCCGCCGCCGAGACGATGGCCGCGCCGGAAGGCGAGGCCCCCGGCGAGGGCGACCGCGACATGTGGCAGGCCGATGGCCTCGGCTCGGGCAAGCGCGCCGACGACGACGAGACCAGCGCGCTCGACATGATGGCCGTGCCGACGTCGCTCGCCACGCACCTGCACGGCCAGCTCGCCGTGCTGCCGCTGAACCTGCGCGATCTCGTGCTGGCCAAGGTGATCGTCGAATCGCTGGATGACGACGGCTACCTGCGCACCGACCTGCAGGAAATGATCGCCGTGGCCGACCTGGACCCGCCGGCCACGCTCGAGGAGATGCAGATCGCGCTGCGGCGCGTGCAGGCGCTGGAGCCGTCCGGCGTGGCCGCGCGCAGCGTCTCCGAGTGCCTGCTGGCGCAGCTGTCGACGATCGAGGACGAGGATGCGCGCGAACTGGCGCGCCACATCATCGGCGAGCACCTGAACTGCCTGGCCGCCAAGGACGTGAGCACGATGGCGCGCGCGCTCGGCCGCACGCCGGCCGAGATCGAGGCCGTCTGCGACCGCATCCGCCGCCTGGACCCGCGCCCGGGCTGGCGCTTCGGCTCGACGCAGCTGCAGTACGTGATCCCCGACGTGATCGTGCGCAAGGTGCGCGGCCAGTGGAACGTGCAGCTCAACCCCGCGATCATTCCCAAGGTGCGCCTGAACCAGGTCTACGCGGAGCTGTTCCAGCGCCATCGCAGCAAGCAGAACCCGGAGATGGCCACGCACCTGCAGGAAGCCAAGTGGACGATGCGCAACGTCGAGCAGCGCTTCTCCACCATCCTGAGCGTGGCCGAGGCCATCGTCTCGCGGCAGAAGCACTTCCTGGAATTCGGCGCCATGGCGATGAAGCCGCTGGGGCTGCGCGAGATCGCCGACGAGCTGGGCCTGCACGAATCCACCGTGTCCCGAGTGACGAACAACAAGTACATGGCCACGCCCATCGGCGTGTTCGAGCTGAAGTACTTCTTCTCGCGCGCGATGACCACGGCCAGCGGCGGCGCGTGTTCCGGCACGGCCATCCGCGGCCTGATCAAGGACATCATCGAGGCCGAGGCGCCCACGGCGCCGCTGTCCGATGCCGAGATCGCGCGCCAGCTCGCCACGCAGGGCCTGCAGGTGGCGCGCCGCACGGTCACCAAGTACCGCCAGTTGCTCAAGATCGAAGCCGTGGAGCGCCGGCGCCGCCACGCGCCGTCCTGAACGCCGCGGCAGGTCGTTCGACCGCAGGGCGCGCGCCGTACAGTCGGGGCTTCGCGCATCGCGCGCGCCCGTGGGCGCGGCGCCGCGGTCTTCTGAAAGAAAGAGTTCCGTCATCGCGTTCCTCGTCCTGATCTGCGTGGCCCTCGCGGGCTTCGTCGCCGTCCTCGCGGCGCGACTGCGCCTGGCGGCGGCCCTGACCGCGGAGTTGCGGGCGCAGCGCGAGCGCGATGTCGCGACGATCACCCAGGCCCGTGAGGAGGCGTTACGGATGTCCTCGATGACCGATGAACTGCAGCGCACGCAGGACGCGCTGGCCGACGCCCAGGCGGCGCTGGCCTCGCTGCGGGTCGAGCGCGACGCCGCCGTCAGCGAGGCGCAGGCGGCGCATCGCCAGCGCCACGCCTTCCTGGCCGGCCTGGCGCACGACCTGCGCAATCCGCTGGCGCCGCTGTCCAACGGCATCGAGCTGCTGCGCCTGACCGACAACGACCCGGCCGGCCGCCTGCGCACGCGCGGCATCATGGAGCGCCAGGTGGGCCACCTCATGCGCATCGCCGACGAGCTGTCGGACCTCGCGCGGCTGTCGGGCACGCAGGCCGCGTTGCAACGTGCGCCGTTCGCCGCCACCGACGTCATCGACGCCGTTGCCCAGCGTCTCGCCCCGACGCTGCAGGCGCAGGAGATGACCCTGGCGGCGCCGCCCGCGCCCGCGGGGCTGCCGCGCCTGCGGGGCGATGTCCAGCGCATCGCCCAGGCGCTCGGCTATCTCGTCGACGACATCGTGCGCCACACCGAGCGCGGCAGCACCATCCGCATCGCCGCCGGCGAGCACGACGCGATGGTCACGCTCTCGGTGGGCAGCGCGGCCGATCTCGACGAGGCCGCGGGTCCGCTCGAGGACGTCGACTGCGCCGCGCTGGGGCTGGGCGTCGCGCTAGCCTCGCAGCTCGCGGCGATGCATGGCGGCCGCCTGCTGGGGCGCAGGCCGCCGGGCGCGCGGCGCGTGCGCTTCACGCTGGAGCTGCCGGCCGACGCGGCGGCGCCGGAGGCTCCTGCCGGCGTCGCGCCTGGTCAGTCGGTCAAGGGCGAGCCCGCGCTGCGCGTGCTGCTGGCCGACGACAACGTCGATTTCTCGCAGAGCTTCGCGACCATGCTGGAGCTGCTGGGCCATCGGGTCGAGGTCGTCCACGACGGCCTCGAGGCGGTGTCGCGCATGATGGGTGCGCCCCCGGACATCGCCTTCATCGACCTGGGCATGCCGTCGCTGGACGGCGCCGCGGTCGTGCGACGCGTGCGCGGGCAGGGCAACACGCAGGCCGTGCTGCTGGTGGCCGTCACGGGCCGTGGCGGCGCGGAGGACCGCGCCCGTGCCGCCGAGGCCGGGTTCGACCGCTACCTCGTCAAGCCGTTCGCGATGGAGGACGTGCGCGACGCACTCGCCGCCGCGCAAGGCGCGGGCGGCGGCGCCACGGCGCGCCCGGCGGGCGGCTTCGCCTCGACGCGCGTGGCCTGACAACCCGTGAACGACTCCGGCACCCGCGCTTGCCGGGGGGCGCTCGAGCGCGCCGGATCCATTCACGGGACCTGAAGGCGCCACGGGCGAACCGGTGGCCAGGCTCCGGGGGCTGGGCATGGGTGTTGCCGCCTGGCGGGCGAGGGCGCCTGTTCCCTTGGCGCCCACCGAACGGGAGAACCGCCATGCCCCAAGGCCAATGGAGCGCCAAGCGAGAGCGCCAGTACACGGACATCAAGCAGAGCCTGCTGTCGCGCGGCCGCGGCGAGAAGGTCGCCGAGGAGATCGCCGCGCGCACCGTCAACAAGACGCGTGCCCAGCACGGCGAGGCGCGCGAAGCCAGCCCGCAGTCGCTGAACGACATGTCGCCGGCCAGGCGCGGCGGCGAACATTCGCACATCGGCGCGCAAGGCCGCACCTATGCCCAGCTGTACGAGGATGCGAAGCGGGCCGGGCTGCACGGGCGCTCGCGCATGAGCAAGGCCCAGCTCGAACGGGCGCTCAAGCGATGACGCGCGCCGCGATCTCCTGCGCGGACGGCGGCACCGTGCCCGTGCCGCCGGACACCGGGCTGCCGCCCCCCGCGCCGCCGACGGCGCCGGCGCCGCCCCCGATGGCGCCCTGCGTCTCTGATGCGATCACCCCCGTGCCCCCGGTCCACCTCCTGATCCGCGGCGACGTCCACACCCCGGGGCCGGAGGTGCAGCCGGGATTCCCCACCGCCTTGCAGGCGCCGGCCGGTGCCGGCGCGGGCGGCGAGAAGGAGAAGCGCAGGACGGCGCTGGCGCGCTGGATAGCCAGTCCCCGGAACCCGCTGACGG
>JBJMWE010000298.1:0-6199 GCA_045810285.1 Vitreoscilla sp.
ACTTGACCACGAAAGCCTCGCCGCAACAGGAACACGGCAAAGTTGGCCGCCAACATGAAGACGATGATCGCTGCGCCAATGGCGTACCAAGTCATGTGTCGAGCTCCTTACACGTTGGGCCATCGCTTGCTGCACTGGCACCCATACTCCGAGTCTGCCCGAAGCAGCCGTATCCGAAGGGCAGCTCCTGGCCCACAGCCGGTGCTGGGGAACGATACGCGAATGTCGTCTGGACGGCCGCGAGCCGTCGTGCGGGCCGGGCGGCTCGCGGTGTGGAAGCAGCCTGGCGGCAGGTCGCTGCGGTCGATCCTCCGAACTGCGTCCCGCGCAGCGACCCGTTCGGCCGCACCCGCGCCTCGTCGGGGCCGCGCGTGAAGTAGTTCGCGCCGCCGGACGGAGCCTCGCTCAGGGGCGGGCCGGCGCTGTCGATAGGGATGGCATGTGCTGCCTGGAGCCGACCGGTTCCCGCACAGCCCCCAACCGCCGGAGAAGCGAATGAAGTCGAGCTGCATCCCCCAAGGCCTCGTCGTGGCCGCCGCCCTCGTGCTGGCGTCGTCGGACGTGTCCGCGACCGAGCTGCGTGCGCTGAGCGAGACGGAGATGTCCGCCGTCTACGGGCAGGGACTGGGCGATCCGGCGCTGAACGCGCTGGGGGCCCTGTCGGCGAAGGACCAGGGCAACAGCGCCGTGTCCGCTTCAGCCGCCGACGCGCTGGCCGGCGTGGCGGCGCTCACCAGCGACGCCCAGAACATCGATCGCCAGCTGCAGCAGCAACGCCTGCAGAACGCTGCGCAGGGCTTGCAGACCACGCTCAGGATCACGCAGACCATGTTCGCGGTGGACAAGGCACTGGCGCCGATCGCCAGCAACCTCGCGCTGCCGATGATGGGCATGCCGTTCCTGTTCCCGCTGCCGCTCGCCAGCCTGGAGGCGCTCCAGAACAAGCACTGAGGCGCCAGCGAGCCGCCCCTGCGGCGACCTGTCGCTCAGGGCAGGACGAGATTGACGCTGGCGCTCGCCGTCGACGACAGGTCGATCGGCGCGCCGGCGCGCGACCAGCGCGCGCTCGTGCCTTCGGTGCTGCCGATCCATGTGCGCAACGACACGGCGTACTTCGCCGCGGCCGGCGCCGACGCCGAGCTGCCGCTGGGCACGCTGATCGTCGTGCTGCCGCCGTGCGACGCGATCTGCGACGACACGTCCGCCACGCTCACCACGCCGCCGTCGTTGGCCACGATCAGCTCCGCATGGTCGGCGCCGTTGCGGGACGTGCCCGACAGCGTCACCGTCAACGTGCCCGTGGCAAAGCCCGCGGCTGCCAGCGGCTGGGGCGCCGCCACGCTGGTGGCCCCCGCGGCGACCGTGGACATCGCGCTGGTGTTGCTGGCGAGCGTGCCCTGCGACCAGACGGAGAACGCGCCCGCTCCTTCGACCGGCGTCACGGTGGTGAACGTCGGCGGCGTGCCGTTGCCGTCGGTGCTGGTGTTGAACGTCGCGTAGTGCAGCGGACCACCCGGCAGCGTGACGGGCTGGAGCAGCCGGCCCGTGGCCGGGTCGGCGAGGCCGGCGACGATCGCGTAGGGCACGTCGGCGGCCGTGCCGCCGGTGCCGGCGATCGTCTGGCCGAAGAACACCTTGCCCGAGGTCGGCGCCAGCGCGTTGGCGACCGTCACGGCGCGCTCGGCTGTATCGAGCACCGGCACGAGGGGCGTGGCCTTGCTGCTCAGCGCCGTCGGCGCCGGCCGCAGGATGCCGATGGGATCGACCACCACGCCGCGCACGACGATCGTCTCCATGTTGCCGCCGCGGATCACGACGTCGTAGGCGAACTGGCTGGGCAGCGGATAGAGCTCGAAGCTGCCGTCCGCGGCCACGCTGACCGTGCGCGCCTCGGCATGGAAGCGGCCGTCGGGAGACAGGCTGGTGGCCGTCGCGACGACATCGTGGATGCAGCCCGCATGGCTCGCGCCGGTGCAGAAGTGCGCGGTGTCCAGCTGGCCCGAGATGGAGTCGAAGATGCTGCCGTCGATCTGCAGGTTGCCGTCGCTCAGCGCGGTCAGCAGCGTCTGGTTGTACAGCTGCAGCTCGTTGCGCAGCGTGAAGCGGTCGGCGCCGCCGCCGGTGGCCGTTCGGCGCACCAGCGTCTGCTCGGGGCTCCACTCGATGGACAACGGCGTTGTGGTGTCGGCGCTGAGGTTGAACGGGGTCGTCACGCGCAGGCCGCCCTGGCCGTTGGGCACCTCCAGCGGCACGACGTGCACGCCGCCGGCGTCGGTGTATTGCACCTGCTCGTTGAACTGCAGGCCCTTGGCGGCGGCCTGGGCGACGGGCGCGAGCGCGGGATCCGACGGCGCCAGCAGCAGTCGCAGCTGCGCGTAGGTGCCCAGCGTCGAGACGCTCCCCTTCAGCAGCGAGACCGAGGCGCCGTTGGCCAGCGACGCGTCGGACAGGTCGAGCGTCACCGGCGTGGCCAGCGTCTGCACCACCCAGCCGGCGTCGCCGTCGCCATAGACGCGTGCGGCGTCGGCGTGCATCGCCAGGCCGGTGACGGTGACCCACAGGTGGTCGATGCCCGGCGTGGCGCCCCCGGCGAGCGCCACGCTCAGCACGGCGTCCGACGACGAAGCCGGTGGCGGGGGAGGCGTGCTGCCGCCACCGCCTCCGCCGCACGCGGCGAGCGCGAACAGGGCGCCGAGCGCGGCGAGCGAGCGGGGCGACGTCATGGTCACTGCGCCGTGGTGGCGATGCGCAGCTTCGTGCCCACCGACTCGGTCAGCGCCTGGATGTTCTTGTTGATGGCGGGCCCGACGTCGGCCGTGACCTTGTCGCCGACGGCGATCTCCAGCTGCGGTACCAACTTGTCGAACTTGGCCTTGACCGGCGACTCGAAGATCGCGGCGAGCTGGCGCAGTTCGTCGGCGCTGAAGTTCTGCGCGAGCAGGGGCCCGACCGTCTGGTTGGTGAGCTTTTTGGCGCTGGCGGTGACCACCGGCGTCGAGATCTCGACGTAGTGCTGCACGTCGGCGGCGATCTCCTTCATCGCCTTGTCCATGCGCTCCTTGGGGACGTGCTGCGTCTGCATCGCGATCATCGACTTCTGCATCGCCTCGACGGCGGGGCGCTGCAGCGCCTGGATGACGCCGTTCTCGGGGTGCACGTTGGCGAGGATGCGGTCGATGGCCTTCTGCTTCTCGGCGTCGGGCGCCGGCAGGTTGGCCGGCGCGGCGGCCTTGGTCTGGGCATGAGCGACGCAGGCCACGGACAGCGCGGCGGCGACGGCGAGGTGCAGGCAGGTGCGGAGGGGAGCGGTCATGGTCGGGTCGGAGGGAACGTCAGAAGGGTTGCGTGATCTTCAGGCCGAAGTAGCGCAGCACGAGCGTGCCGGACACGTCGAGCCCCGCATACGGGTTGTAGATCACGTTGAAGAAATCGGTGCAGTTGAGGTTGCAGTCCGTGTTGGCGGGCACGTTGTAGCGGCCTCGAGCGTAGCTGAATCCGGTCTCCAGCTTCATGCCGTCCTTGGTCTCGTAGCTGAAGCCGATGCTCTTGACGGGCAGGTCGGGCATCGGCGCGATCAGGTCGATCTTGTTGGTGGGGACCGAGCTCTTGCGGGGCTCGTAGCCCAGGCGCAGCTTGAGCCCGTCCCACACGTCGAGCTGCACGCCGTAGCCATAGCTCCAGACGCTGCGGTAGCCGCGCGGGATCACCAGCTTGGTGGAATCGGCCTGGCCGAACAGGCGCGCCATTTCCAGCAGGTTGACGCTGCGGTCGAACTGGAACGTCATCTGGTTCCACTTCGACCAGTCCGTCCATCCGGCGTCCATGTTGAACTGCACGCCCGTGATCGGCTTGGCCTTCAGGCCCAGCTGCAGGTGCGCGGGGTAGGGCATGATCAGCGTGAAGTTGCCGCCTTGGTCGGTCGGGATGGACGTCGGGAAGCCGAACATCGCGGCGACCACGGGGCCCCACAGCGAGTTGTACATGTGCCGCACGAACTCGGGCAGCATCGGGTTCGCGTGGAAGTTGTAGTCGCCGGTGATGACCGTCTTCGAGCCGGACTGGTAGACGGCGCCGAAGCCCAGGCTGTCCGTCGGCTGCCACAGCGCGCCGACGTTGAAGGTGACGTCGGCCGGCGACGTGCCGGAGAAGCGCATCTCGCCGATGCTGTCGAACGGGCGCAGCCGGCCGCTCTGCTTGCCGTTGGCGTCGGTGCCGCACAGGCCGAAGCCGAGCTCGTCCAGCGGGTTGCCGTTGGGGCCGCACCAGGCGTCCTGCAGCTTGCCGATGATGCCCAGCAGCTTGTTGGGGAAGCGCATCTCGGTGTCGAGCGCGAAGCCCTGGTGCGCGATCGGGATCGCCAGGCCCACCTGGAACTTGTCGTTGACCTGGTAGCCCACCGACGGCGACAGGTACACCAGGCGCTGGATCACCACCTGCTTGCCGTCGAAGCGCGCGGGGTCGTCCGGGTTCTTGGTGCGGTCGATGCCCACGGCCTGCGGCACGTAGGTGCCCGTGGCGAACGTCCAGGGCGAGCCCTCGTTGTGCCACGACAGGGCCAGGCCCGCGGCCATCGCAAGCGGGAGGCGCGGGCTGGGCACGCCGGCGATCGGGATGAAGATCGCCTGCTTGTTGTGGTCGGAGTGCGTGCCGTTGAGCGGATCCTCGGTGAAGCCGCCGACGTCGAAGCCGGCGGGCTGGTGGAACTCGGCCGTGGTTCGCAGCACGGCGCCGAAGAGGGTGTCCGAGCGCGTGTCGGACTTGATCTTCGCCAGGCCGGCGGGGTTGAAGTGGATCGAGTCCAGGCCCGGCGGATCGGCCGTCACGGCGTTGCCCAGCGACATCGCCACGGGACTCACGGCGAGGTTCTCGGTCAGCGCCGCCCGGGCGCCCGGAGTCCACAGGGCGCCGGCAGCGAGGCACGTGGCGAGGAGCGTGCGGGCCGGCGGCGAGCGCCGCGTGGTCGGCCGCGGGCGCCCGGGGCGCGTCGTCGGTGGCACGGTCATGGGATCAGAACAGCGAGAAGGTCAGCGGCACGTTCAACCCGAGGGTGAAGTCCGGCGAATCGACCGTCAGGCCCATGCCCGCGGTCAGGTTGATCGTCGTCTTCGGGTTGATGCGCAGGCCCAGGCCGAAGTTCATCACCGCGCCGGTCTGCATCGCCGTCGAACGTGGTGCGACCGGGTTGTTGTTGGCGTCGATGACCGTGATGCGCGAGGCCGTCGTCACGTTCTCCTGGAACGACACGCTGGTCGACACGTTGTACGACAGCGCGTACGTGAAGCCCGCGCCGAAGCCGATCGTCTTGCCGGGACGCAGGCCGGTCAGGATGCTGCCGTCGGCCTTGTTGTACTGGTGCAGGTTGCTGACGGACTTGCCCGCGCCGAAGCTCAGCGAGCCGAACAGCACGACCGGGTCGAACACCTGCGACGCGTTGATGCCGATGTTGGCCTGCGCGTAGCCGGCACCCGTCGACGTGTTCTGGCCGATGATCTGGTCGAACGGGCTGCGGCCGGTGGGCAGCGACAGGTTGCCGGTCACCGTGAACGTCGGGCCGGCCGGGTTCTGCACGAAGGGCTGGTAGCGCGCCCCCAGGCTGATGTCGCCGATGCCGTAGGCGGTGCCGCTGAACTCCGTGCCCTGCGTGAACTTGCTGACGAACGGGAAGGTGCCGTTGACCGTCAGGTTGTCCATCAGGCCGTAGTCCACCGACAGCGTGTTCGTGATCGTGTGGGCGCGCATCGTCTCGATGCGCAGCAGGTCGATGTCGCCCGTGGCCGAGGCGAAGCCGACGTCGATCGACTGGCTGCCGACGTAGCTGTAGGTGAGGTCGTAGTTGGCCGCGACGCGGCCGGCGCGCAGCAGCGAGTACTGGCGGTCGGTCTTGGACAGCGTGTCCTTGAGCAGCGTGGACTGGTCGACGTCGCCGGCCTGCTTCTTGAGCGCGTCCGCCGCGGTGCCCGCGGGAGCGGCCGCTGGCGTGCCGGGCGCGGGGGCCGGCGCATCCGGGGCGGCGGGACTGGTGGTGCCCGGCGCGGTGTCCGGTTGCGCCTGGGCGGCCACGCTGGTGAGGAGCCCGCACGCGAGCGCCAGCGCCGCGCCCTTCCAGTTTGCCGATGTCGTTTTCATTGATGCTTGAAATTGAGGGTGCCGAGGCCGGACTGTACGGCTTGCCGTAGAGCGTCGCGATTGTCGACGGGAC
>JBJMWE010000299.1:0-4793 GCA_045810285.1 Vitreoscilla sp.
ACGCCGGCCCCGACGCCGGCGCCTGCGCCCACCCCGACGCCCACGCCCGCACCGGCGCCCGCACCGAAGCCCGCGCCGAGTCCCGCGCCGACGCCGGCCCCCACGCCTGCGCCGAGTCCCGCTCCGACGCCCGCACCGAGCCCTGCGCCGACACCCGCCCCCGCGCCGACCCCGGTCCCCGCGCCGGCGCCCGCACCGACCCCGGCGCCCACGCCCGCCCCGACGCCCGCGCCCACCCCGGCCCCGGCCCCGGCGCCTGCACCCACGCCCGCCCCGAGCGGCGCCCCCGTGGTGCTGTTCACCGACGTCCCCAGCGGCCCGGTGAGCGGCGGCGAGAACGACCTGGGCGCCTACCTGTCGATCTTCGGCCGCAACCTCGGCAACGCGTCGGGCCTGGGCTCGACGACGAAGGTCACCATCGGCGGCGTGGCGGTGGCGAACTACCGCTACCTCGGCCCGTCGAAGGTCGCGTCGCGCCTGGGCATGCAGGAGATCGTCGTGCAGGTGGGGGCGCTCGGCGGCAAGCCGCTGGGCACTCCGCAGCCGATCGTCGTGACGGTGGGCGGCACCGCCAGCAACGGCGACATCACGTTCACGCCGAACCCCGGCCACATCCTGTTCGTCGCGCAGAACGGCAACGACAGCACCGCCGTGGTCGACGACGTCGCGCATCCGTTCCGCAACCTGCAGGTCGGCCTGGCGAGCACCGGCGCCTACGGGGCCATGCACCCCGGCGACCAGATCGTCGTGCGCGGCGGCACGTGGACGGACGTCACCGGCCTGGACGACAGCTGGGTGCGCTTCAACGGCAGCGACGCCAGCAAGAAGGGCACGGCGCCCACCGGCGTGGCCAGGACCGGCTGGATCCACATCACGGCCTACCCCGGCCCGATCAACGGCAACCGGCTCGAGGACGTCCATTACGTGACGCCCGCGGGCCACCGCGGCGGCATCCAGGGGCCGGGCTCCTCGTACCACGGCGTGGCCGGCGAATACGTGGCGATCTCGAACCTGCACCTCGAATCGAGCGCGACGGCCACGCGCGACGGCGCGCCGATCAACATCCAGTACGCCGCAGGCCCGTGGCGCATCGTCAACAACGACCTCGGCCCCTGGCCGTCCACGCTCGCGTCGCCGGGCAACGCCAAGGCCGGCGGCATCAGCGGCGAGGGCGTCGGCGTCGTGATCCTGGGCAACGACATCCACGACATCGCCTGCGCGCAGGGCCAGGCGACCAATCCGCTGGAGAACCACGGCATCTACATCGACGACGACGGCTCGTACGACATCGGCTGGAACGTCATCGAGCGCATCACCGGCGGCAACGGCCTGCAGATCTACACCAACGGCGGCTTCTCCTCGGTCACCAACAACGTCGCGTTTCACCACAACGTGGTCGACGGCATCGGCAAGCACGGCATCAACCTGGCCGACGGCACGGGCGCCAACATCCGGGTGTACGACAACCTGGTGGCCAACACGCAGTATTCCGGCCTGCGCTTCAACACCGTCGACCTGTCCGGCGCCAAGGTCTGGTCGAACACGTTCTACAACACCAGCATCACGGGCATCAGGAACGCGTACGGCGCGGTGTCCAACGACTGGGGCCTGCCCGCGGGCTCGGTCACCTTCGTGGACAACATCTTCTACACGGCCAGCGGCAAGACGAATCTCGGCGGCGACGTCGGCTTCAGCGGCCTCGAAGGCGCCTGGCTGAACAACCTCTGGTTCAACGGCAGCGACGCGGTGCCCACCTTCGCCGTGGGCGCCGTGCATGCGGATCCGAAGTTCGTGGCCACCGGCACCGACTTCCACCTGGCCACCGGCAGCCCGGCCCTCGGCGTGGGCAGCACCACGGTGAGCACGCTGGTCAAGGACGACCTGTACGGCACGCCGCGCAAGAGCGCCCTCGACATCGGCGCCGTCGCCAAGCCTTGATCACGGCCCGGCGCGACGCCAGGTTGGCGGCGTCGCGCCGGAGCCCGTCGGTGGAGCCACCGGTGAGCAGCCGATCGCCGGCCCGATGACGACCTCGTACGGCGCCATGCCGGCCGATGCGAACAACGCCAGCGTCGCCACCAGCCAGCCGGCGCGTTCGTGGAAGGCGACGTCGTGCAGCCAGTCGCGCCCGGCCGGCAGCCGACCGGGCGCGGTGCCGACGAAGGCGAAGATGTCGGCGCGCCGTCCGAGCATCAGGTCGCGCATGGGTCGCGTGTCGCAGCAGTCCAGGCCGAGTTCGGCGACCGCGAGCGCGTAGGCCCACTTGGCGATCGCGTGCGCGTAGGCGACGGGGTCGGGCAGGGGCGGCGGCGCGGCGACGGTGTGGCGGGCGACCGGGCCGAGCGCCAGCGTGCAAGCGACGAAGTCGACGCGCCGCGGGGTGGCCGCGCGATCGACGTCTGCCAGCAGTCCGGCGCGCTCGAAGGCGGGCAGCGCGAACGTGCGCGGGAAGGCGTCGACAGGCAGCGTGACGAGCGTGCCGGCGGCGCCTTCGAGCGCGACCGGCGGCAGGCGGCCCGGGCCCTTGGCGCGTGCCCGGCGCCGCTTGAGGGCCAGCAGCGTGCGGGGCACCGCGAACTCGCGATCGAGGGTGAGCTGCTCGAGGCGGCCGGTGAGCCGGCGGCAGGGCTCGCAGACGGCGTCGCGCAGCGTCTGCCGGCCGCCGAGTGCGCGCGGCACCAGGTGCTCCTCGGTGAGCACGATGCCCGGCCCGCCGGCCGCGAGGCAGTACATGCAGCGGCCGAGCGGCGCATGGCGCGCCCGGCGCATGTCCGTGGACGGGCGCGCGTGCGCGGGACGCGTCGCGCGCGTCACGGGCGCCGGGGCGGATGCAGGCGAGGACACGTGGGACGGCGCACGCGCAGCCGTCAGCAGCGCATGTCGCGCACGTCGACCTGCAGGCCCAGCCAGCGCTGTGCGAACGACGCGAGCACGTGCGGCGAGCCGCTGCTCCAGGCGCGCAGGACGGACGGGCGCGCCGCGTCGGCGTCGGCCGCGCCGCGCGCGACGAGCTCGTCGGCGAAGCGGGCCGTCTGGCGCGCGATGGCCTCGGCCGTGTCGACCAGTTGCACGCCGGGCAGGGCGCGCTCGAACAGCGTGCGTGCGAAGACGTAGTGCGTGCAGCCGAGCACGGCGACGTCGACGGCGGCGTCGCGCAGCGGTGCGCAGTAGCGCTGCACCAGCACCTCGATGGCGGCGCCGTCGGCCGATTCGATGGCGTCGGCCAGCCCGGGGCAGGGCTGCAGCACGAGCTGCGCGCCGCCCGCGTGGGCCTCGGCGAGGCGACGGAACTTCTCGCTGGCCAGCGTGCGGGTGGTGGCGAGCACGCCCACGCGCTGCGCGGCGCTGAGCGCGACCGCCGGCTTCACGCCGGGCTCGACGCCCACCACCGGCAGCGTGGGCCAGGTCGCGCGCAGCCGCGCGACGGCGGCGGCCGTGGCGGTGTTGCACGCGACCACGACCATCTGCGCGCCCTGTTCGCACAGGAAACGCGCGATGCGCTCCGAGCGGTCGCACAGGAACTCCTCGGTGCGGTCGCCGTACGGGGCGTTGGCGCCATCGGCCGCATAGAGCAGCTCGGCGTGCGGGAGGCGCTCGCGCACCGCCTGCATCACCGAGAGCCCGCCCACGCCGGAATCGAAGATGCCGATGCGCACTGGCTGGGGCACGGCGGACGGCGAGGCGGGAACAGGGTTGGCTTGGCGCGACATGGCCACGAAGTCTATTGGAATCCTGGAGCGTTTCATCTAAAATAGCACGACCGTTCGTTTTATTCTTGGAAAGTTGCTTCGGGAAGAAGGGTGCCCCCGGCGCCAGACCACTAGAATCAACCCGCATTCCGTTTACGTTAACGTCAATCGTCCCTGAGGAGTTCTGCGTCATGAAGGTTCTGGTGCCCGTGAAACGCGTCGTCGACTACAACGGGAAGGTCCGCGTGAAGTCCGACGGCACCGGTGTCGACATCGCCAACGTCAAGATGAGCATGAACCCCTTCGACGAGATCGCCGTCGAGGAGGCCGTGCGCCGGAAGGAGAAGGGCGTGGTCACCGAGATCATCGCCGTGTCCTGCGGCGTCACGCAATGCCAGGAGACGCTGCGCACCGCCATGGCCATCGGCGCCGACCGCGCGATCCTGGTCGAGACCGACGCCGAGCTGCAGCCCCTGGCCGTCGCCAAGCTGCTGAAGGCGCTGGTCGACAAGGAACAGCCGGGCCTGGTGATCCTGGGCAAGCAGGCGATCGACGACGACTGCAACCAGACGGGCCAGATGCTGGCCGCGCTGGCCGAC
Organism: Vitreoscilla sp.; assembly: GCA_045810285.1. Lineage (GTDB taxonomy): Bacteria > Pseudomonadota > Gammaproteobacteria > Burkholderiales > Burkholderiaceae_C > Scleromatobacter. The sequence continues at coordinate 4,289 of JBJMWE010000299.1, forward strand.
CTGCCGCAGGCCACGTTCGCCTCCAGGGTCGAACTGGCGGCCGATTCCGTCACCGTCGCGCGCGAAGTCGACGGCGGCTCGGAGACCCTGAAGCTGTCGCTGCCGGCCATCATCACCACCGACCTGCGCCTGAACGAGCCGCGCTACGTGACGCTGCCCAACATCATGAAGGCCAAGAAGAAGCAGCTCGAGACGCTCAAGCCCGAGGACCTGGGCGTCGACGTCAAGCCGCGCCTGAAGACCCTCAAGGTCATGGAGCCGCCCAAGCGCAGCGCCGGTGTGAAGGTGCCCGACGTGGCGACGCTGGTCCAGAAACTCAAGACCGAAGCCAAAGTCATCTGATGACCAATGACCGCGCGCTTCGCGGCGCGATGACGAATGACGAATCCAGTCATTCGTCATTGAGCGGAGCGAAGTCATTCGTCATCGAACAAGGAGAAGGAACATGACCGCCCTCGTCATCGCTGAACACGACAACGCGTCCATCAAGGGCGCGACCTTCAAC
>JBJMWE010000300.1:0-16582 GCA_045810285.1 Vitreoscilla sp.
GCGCACGTAGGCGACGACGGCCCAGCGGTCGGCCGGCGCCAAGCGGTCGGCGTAGGCCGGCATGGCGCCGTAGCCCTGGCCGATGACGTCGAAGACGTGGCGATCGGGTGCGTCCCGCAGCCGCGCCTGGTGCAAGGTGGGCGGGCGTGGGAAGCCGCGGCGCGCGACCCGGCCGTCGCCGTCGCCCAGCAGGCCGTGGCAGGGCGCGCAGAAGATGTCGTAGCGCGACTGGCCGCGGCGCAGCAGCGCGAGGTCGGCGGCCGGCGGCCCGCTCGCGGCCAGCGCGGCCTCGCGCGCGGCGAGCGCGTCGCGGCCATGGCGGCCGCTGCTGGTCATGGCGAGCTCGCCGGAAGCCACCGCCACGCTGCCGGGCGGCGGCGGGCGCGAGCCCTTGCCGTCGGGAAACAGCGGGCTGGCCGCGTCCGGGCCCAGCCTGGGCTGCACGTACATGTCCTTCATCGTGCGTTCGCAGCCCGCCAGCGCGCAGGCCACGGCCAGCAGCGCGACGCGCGATCTCATCGGGTCACCTCCGCGCGGCGCATCGGCTGCGTCGCGTCCAGCAGCGCGCCGGCCTGCGCCTCGTCGAAGCGCGGGTCGTCGGTGCGCAGGCACAGGAAGAAGCGGTTGCGCGTGGCGAGGTCGAAGTCGGGCGCGTCGAAGATCGGATGCGCCAGCCGCGGCAGGCCGTTGGCCAGCAGCGCGCCGAAGAACGCGGCGAACGCGCCGGCCAGGATCGTCATCTCGAAGGTCACCGGCACGAACATCGGCCAGCTGTGCAGCGGCCGCGCGCCCACCTCGATCGGATACGAGCGCACCGCCGCATACCACTGCAGGAAGTAGCCGCCGAGCCCGCCGGCGATCGCGCCGGCCAGCACGACGGCGGGCAGGCGGCTGCGGTGGAAACCCACCGCCTCGGCCAGGCCCTCGACGTGGTACGGCGCATAGGCCTCGATCGCGCGGAAGCCGGCGTCGTGCGCGGCCTGCGCCGCCGCCACCAGGGCTTCGGCGGTCTCGTACTCGGCCATCAGGGCCCAGCGCGCGTCGGTCATGATGGAACCTGCGCCCTGCGGGCTGCGAGCTGCAGTGCGGGCGACCTCATGCGCTCTCCTCTTTGACGAGCTCACGCATCTCCGAGATCGAGATCGCGGGCAGCAGGCGGATGAAGAGCAGGAAGAGCCAGGCGAACATGCTGATCGAGCCGACGAGGAAGATCCAGTCCCAGCCGGTCGGGACGAAGCGGCCCCAGGCGGACGGCATGAAGTCGTGCGAGGTGCTCTGCACCACGATGTCGAAGCGCTCCATCCACATGCCGATGTTGACGACGATGGACAGCGCGAACAGCAGGCCTGCGTTGCGGCGCGCGGCGCGCCACCACAGCACCTGCGGCGCGAGCACGTTGCACGCGAGCATCGTCCAGGTCGCGGGCGCGTAGAAGCCCGTCCACCGGTCGACGGTCGTCGCGATCTCGTAGCGGTCGCCGCTGAAGAAGGCCATGAAGGCCTCGACCAGGTAGCCATAGGCGACGAGCGCGCCCGTGGCCAGCAGCACCTTGGCGGCGTGGTCGAGGTGCACCTCGGTGATGAAGTCCTCCAGCTGGAACGCCTTGCGCAGCGGGATCGCCAGCGTGAGCACCATGGCGAAGCCGGAGAACAGCGCGCCGGCCACGAAGTAGGGCGGGAAGATCGTCGAGTGGTAGCCGGGCGTGTTGCCGATGGCGAAGTCCATCGCCACCACGGAGTGCACCGACACCACCAGCGGCGTCGCCAGGCCCGCCAGCAGCAGGTAGGCCGTCTCGTGGCGCGCCCAGTGCCGCGCCTCGCCGCGCCAGCCGAGCGCCAGCAGGCCGTACGCGACGCGCTTGCCGCGGCTCGTCGCGCGATCGCGCAGTGTCGCGAGGTCGGGCAGCATGCCCTGGTACCAGAACAGCGCCGAGACCGTCAGGTAGGTGGAGATCGCGAACACGTCCCACACCAGCGGGCTGCGCCACTGCGGCCACAGGTTCATGCGGTCGGGGTAGGGCGCGAGCCAGTAGGCGAACCACGGGCGCCCCAGGTGCAGGATCGGGAAGAGCCCGGCCATGCCGGCCGCGAACAGCGTCATCGCCTCGGCGAAGCGGTTGATCGACGTGCGCCAGCGCTGGCGCAGGAGCAGCAGCACCGCCGAGATGAAGGTGCCCGCATGCCCGATGCCGATCCACCAGACGAAATTGGCGATGGCAAAGCCCCAGGCGACCGGGATGCGGATGCCCCACAGCCCGACGCCCTCGACGAACAGCCAGGTGATGGCGCCCAGGTAGATCATGGTGCCCGCCAGCGTCGCCAGGAAAGCGGCGAGCCACGGCCAGCGCACCGGCCGCGTGAGCACCAGGCCGGCGATCTTGTCGGTGATGCTGGCGTAGCCCCAGCCGGGGCGCAGCACGCCGGCGTCGCGGGAGAGGGGCGCCTCGGCCATCGTTCACGCCTCGTCCGCCGGCCGGATGCGGGCCAGGTAGGTGGTGCGCGGCCTGGTGTCGAGCTCGGCCAGCATCGCGTAGTGGCGCGGCGAGGCGCGCGCCTTGCGCACCTCGCTGCCGGCGTCGTTGAGGTCGCCGAAGCGGATCGCGCGCGTCGGGCAGGCGGCCTGGCAGGCGGTGACGACGTCGCCGTCGACCAGCGGCTGGCCGCTGCGCTCGGCGTGCTGGCGTGCGCGCGCGACGCGCTGCACGCAGTAGCTGCACTTCTCCATCACCCCGCGCTGGCGCACGGTGACCTCGGGATTGCGCTGGGCCTCGAGCGTCTCGGTCGTCGTGTCCGCGTACTGCAGGAAGTTGAAGCGCCGCACCTTGTACGGGCAGTTGTTGGAACAGAAGCGCGTGCCGACGCAGCGGTTGTAGACCTGCACGTTGAGCCCCTCGCTGTCGTGCACCGTGGCGCCAACCGGGCACACCAGCTCGCACGGCGCCTGCTCGCAGTGCATGCAGGGCACGGGCTGGAAGCCGCTGGCGCCGGCATCGTCCAGGTCGTGGCGGTCGATGCGGATCCAGTGCATCGCGCGCCCGCGCGCCACCTCCGCCTTGCCCACCACCGGGATGTTGTTCTCGGCCTGGCAGGCGATCGTGCAGGCGTTGCAGCCGATGCACGCATCGAGGTCGATCGCCATCGCCCAGGCATGCACGGGGCTGGCGAAGGGCGGGTAGAGCCGCTCGTGCGGCTTCTCGCGCGGCAGGCCCGCGCCGGCGGCGACGGTGCGCAGCAGCTCGCGGCCGTGCTGCGACATCTCCTGCTGCGTCACGGCGAACGCGTGGCGGCGGCCGGTCGCCTGCAGGGTCGCCGGCGCGCTCAGCGCGGTGGCCGGGCGCAGCGCGTTGGCATCGAAGCCGACGCCGTCGCCCACGCGCCCGGCGTGGCGCCGGCCGCAGCCCAGCGGCAGGGTGACGACGTCCTCGGCCTGCTGCGCCAGCACCCAGGCGGGCACGTCGAGCGCGTGCCGGTCGACCTGCAGCCGCACGATGTCGCCCGTGGCCACGCCCAGCCGCCGCGCCGTGGCGGGGCCCAGCAGCGCGGCGTTGTCCCAGGTGAGCTTGGTGAACGGCCGCGGCAGTTCCTGCAGCCAGGCGTTGTTGGCGAAGCTGCCGTCGTGCGCGGCGGCATCGGGCACGAACAGCGCGGTGAGCAGCGTCGTGGCCGCGCCGGCCTGCAGCGCGAGTCGCGGCGGCAGGCGCGCGCCACGCACTTCCAGCGGCGCGGACGCGGTGCCGGCGATCGTGCCCGCGCGCAGGCTGTCGCGCCAGAACGCGTCGAAACCCTCGGTGCGCCCGGCGCGCCACTGGCGCTGCACCAGCGCATGGCCGTCGCGCAGCGGATCGCCGGACAACAGGGCCAGCAGTTCGGCGGCCGAACGCGTGTCGTACAGCGGCGAGATCGCCGGTTGCAGCAGCGTGGCGCTGCCGTCGTGGGCGCGGGCGTCGCCCCACTGCTCGTACGCGTGCGACAGCGGCAGGTGCCAGTCTGCCAGCAGCGCCGTCTCGTCGACGTGCAGGCCGGCATGCACGAGGAGCTTCGCGCGGCGCAGCGCGCGCGGCATGTCGAACGCGGCCGGCGCATCGTAGGCCGGGTTGGTGCCCAGCACCACCAGCGTGTCGACCGTGCCGGTGTCGAGCGCGTCGACGAGGTCGGCCAGCGTGCCCGCGCCCGGCGCGGCCTCCGGCGGATCGATCAGCGTCAGCGTGCGGCCGATCGCGCCCAGGCGCTGGTTCAGCGCCAGCACGAGGGCGTGCGCCTCGGCCGACAGCCCCGCGCCGCCGATCACCAGCGCCGCCGGCGCCGCCTCCCGCAGCGCGGCCACCAGGCGCGCCTCGAACGTCGCCACGGCCGGATCGGCCAGCCCCACGTCGGCCGGCGTGATCTCGGGCATCCAGTGGGCCGCGACGCGCCACAGCAGCCCTTCGATGCGCGCCGGCGACAGCGCGACGCGGTGGTCGGCGCGCGCGCCGAACAGCCCCGGCGTGGCCTCGGCCGCGAACAGCGACGCCGCGCCCGCGCCCCCTTCGCGCAGCGCGGCGCGTGCGGCGGACCAGTCCATCGCATGGCGTACCGCGCCCGGGCCGTCGCTGAACGGATCGGCCGCGAGCGCCAGCACGCAGCGCGCGCGGTCGACATGCAGCACCTGCGAGACGACGCGTCCGAAGGCCAGCCATCCGCCGTCGGCGGCCGCGGCGTCCGCCAGCGGCGCATGCACGTGCCAGCGCGCGCGCGGCCCGCGCGCCAGCAACGCGGCCAGCAGGGCGCGCTCGGTCGGCGACGTGATCGGGCCGGTCAGCACGCGCAGCGTCGCGCCGTCGTGGGGATCGGCTTGCGCGTCCGCTCGCTCGCGCCACGCCGCCTCGAACGCGCTCCAGGTCGACGAAGCGACCTGCGGCGGCTCGCGGGCGTCGCCCGCGCGCGCGAGGCGCTGGCGCACGACGCGGGAGCGGTCGGGATCCCACAGCTGCAGCACCGAGGCCTGCGCGTACACGTCGGTCGCGCCCAGGCTCGACGGATGCGACGGGTTGCCCTCGACCTTGACCGGCCGGCCCTCCTGCGTGCCGACCAGCACGCCGTGCGCGAAGCCGTCGCGCACGAAGGCGCTCGCGTAGTACAGCGGAAGGTTGCCGCCGCCGGCCTCGGGCAGGTCGACGTACGGATGCGCCTGCAGCCGCGGCGGCGGCGAGCAGGCGGTGTCGGCCAGCGCCATCGACGCGGCCATCGCGGCCAGCACCTGGCGCCGGTTGACGCCGGCGCCGCGGTCGACGTGGATCACGTGCGGGTCGTCGTCGGAAGCGTGCGGGTGGGGATGCATGGGCGTCAGCGGTGGCAGGTCGAGCAGTCGGTCATGCGGCGCTCGCTCTCGAGGTGCGCCTCGCGCGCGAGCTGGCCCGCGACCGCCGGCGGCGGCAGTGGGGCATCCATGGCGAACTCCTGCGACGCCGGCCGCAGGTGCGCGGCCGGGTTGCGGTGGCAATCGAGGCACCACTGCATCTGCAGCGGACGCGCGCGCCACGCCAGCGGCATCTGGTCGACGCGGCCGTGGCACTCGACGCAGGCCACGCCCTTGGCGACGTGCACCGCGTGGTTGAAGTAGACGAAGTCCGGCAGCACGTGCACGCGCTGCCACGCGATCGGCCGGCCGCTGGCCGCGCTCTGGTGCAGCAGCGCCAGCAGCGGCTGGTCGCGGAAGAGCTGCGAGTGGCAGCCCAGGCAGACGGCGGTGGAAGGCAGCCCCGCGTGCGCGGCGGTCTCCACGGTCGTGTGGCAATAGCGGCAATCGATGCCGTCGTCTCCGACGTGGTGCTTGTGGCTGAACGGGATCGGCTGCGCGATCGGTTCACCAAGGCGTTCGTACGCGCGGGCACGCCACACGAACAACAGCACCGTCGCCACGCACAGGCCCAGCAGCGCGAGCACGACGAGGCGCACGACGAGGACCGCGCGCGGCGAGAAGACGGCGCTCATCCGCGGCGCGGCGACCCGCGGGCGCCGGATGTCATGCGGGAATGACGCACGAGCGCGGCGGCGCGCGAGCGAGGGCCGGGAATCGGCATGCAGGCTCCTTGTCGGATGCCGCGGCCGGGCAAATCGCATGCGCGGCGGCGCCGCAGGGCCGCATCGCGCGCAGCATGCGGGCGCGTGGCCCGCACAGAGGGAAAACACCGGATCGCGCGGCGCCCGTCCTCGTCAACAATTGCCCCCGGAACATTCGCTTTTCGACGCGCTGGAGGGCAGGGTCGAATGCGATCGTGCACCGGACGTCTCACGACGCCAGGCACACGAAGTACTTCCTGAGGTGATGTTCCGGGGTGAAATTTTAGGGGCCGCAATTTGCGGCCCTTTTTTCGCCTGTCGTTTTCCCCGGGGCGGGACGAGCGAGGGTTTCCCCCGCCACCCCGCGGGCTGCGATCAGCCCTTGGCGACGCCGTCGTGGCGCTTGTTGAAGATGCGCTTGCTCTGCCGGTTGTCTGCGCGCTGGATGCCGCGCTGCTCGCGGGCGCCGATGTGGCCGTCGGCGCCGGCACGCGCCTCGCGCGCATCGACATGCGACTGGCCGCGCTCCAGCTTCGCCGCCTGCCGGTTCGTCAGGCTGCCGTCGCGCACGCCGTTGTTGATGCGCTGCTGCTGGTTGACGTCGCGCTGCACGTCGGCCTGCGCGCGTTGCGACGAGGCCGACATCGGGTTGCCGTTGACGCCGTTGGACCGGGCCTGCGCGATGTCGTGGCTGACCTTGTCCTGCGCCGCCGTCAGCTTCGCCTTCTCCGCGGGCGACATGGAGCCGTCCTTCATGTCGTGCGCCTGCATGCGGTCGACGTGCGCCTCCTCGCGCTGCAGCTCGCTGTTCTCGCGCGTCGTGATCGAGCCGTTCTGCAGGCCGTTCTCGATGCGCTGTTCCTGGTGGACGTCGCGCTGCGTGGTGTTGGCCGCGTTCGTCTGCGCCGAGGCGGCGAAGCTGGCGCCGAAGGCCGCGGTGGCGACGAGGGCGGTCACGAGAAGGTTGCGGTTCATGTCGTTGCTCCTGTGGTGTGTGTGGTGTCGGAAGCGAACTGGCGTGCGGTTCGTACCGGCTCAACGAGCCCCCGGCGACATGAGTTGACCCTGATGCGCCAACATCACCTGCAGATTCAAACGCTTGACCCGGCAGCAACACGGCAAGCGCCTGTTTGCGCGCCGGGCGCCGCGCGCTGTTCCACAATGGCGGCCATGCCCGATCCCGATCCCGACCCCATCGCCGCCGCCGTCGACAAGCGTCTCACCGACCTCGAAGTCAAGGCGAGCTTCACCGAGGACCTGGTCGACCACCTCAACGACCTGGTGGCGCGCCAGCAGTCGCAGATCGACCTGTTGATCCGCGAAGTCGGCAAGCTGAAGGACCGCGCACCCGACACCGGCACCGGCGGCGCCACGCGCGACCCGCGCGAGGACATCCCGCCGCACTACTGACAGGAGCGCCGGCCCGGATCCCGAGGCCTGGTCACCGGCCCGGCCGGGCCGACGGGACCTGGCCGCGCGAGCGCCACGGTCGACATGGCACCGAACACAGGAGAACTGCCCGCATGACCTCGCCCGATCCGCACCACGCGCCCCAGCCCGATGTCGTCGCCGCGATGCGCGGCGATCTCGCCGACTGGCGGCAGTGGCTCGCCCGGATCGTGGTGCTCGCGTACGCCGCCGCCGCCGGGCTGTCCGTGGTCGGCTTCAACGAACTGTGCGAGTTCGCCCAGCGCGGCTTCGCGGCCGTGCGCGCGCTGCATCCCTGGGCGCCGCTGGCGTGGACGACCGCATGCACCGCGGGCATCGTATGGCTGACGCGGCGCTTCGCGCCGGGCGGCGCAGGCTCGGGCATCCCGCAGGTGATGGCGGCGCTCGATCCCGACGTGCCGCCGAGCGCGCGATCCGGCTTTGCCTCGCTGCGACTGAGCGCCTGGAAGGCCGTGCTGACGGCCGGATCGATCCTGGGCGGCCTCGCGATCGGCCGCGAGGGCCCGTCCGTGCAGATCGCCGCCGGCGTGATGCAGCATGCGCGACGCTGGTTGCCGCTGATCGCGGGCAGCGCGGGTCGCTCGCCTGGCCGTCCGGGCGCTCCCGCGGGGGACAGCGACGGGAAGGGCCAGGCGGCCAACAGGCTCCTGGGCATCTCGGAGCACGGGCTCCTGGTGGCCGGCGGCGCGGCCGGGATCGCGGCCGCGTTCAATGCCCCGCTGGCCGGGGTCATGTTCGCGATCGAGGAACTGGCGCGCACGCTCGAGCAGCGCAGCAGCGGCCTGATCATCGCGGCCATCGTGCTGGCCGGGCTGATGGGCGTCTCCTTCTTCGGCAATGCCACCTACTTCGGCACCATCGGCGTGCCGGCGCTGCACTACGCACTGTGGTGGCCGGCGCTGCTCCTGGTGCTCGCCTGCGGCGCGCTGGGCGGCGTGTTCGCGCGCTTGCTGCACGCCTCCATCACGGGCTCGGGCGATCGCATCAGCCGCTGGCGCGCGGCGCATCCGGCTGCGTTCGCCGGGGCCTGCGGGCTCGCGGCCGGCGTCATCGGCGTCGTCAGCCAGGGCGCGAGCTTCGGCAGCGGCTACGAGTACACGCGCGCCTTGCTGACGGGCCAGCTGGACGTGCCGCTGCTGTACGTCACGCTGCGCGTCGTGGCCACGTGGCTGGCCGTGTGGTCGGGCGTGCCCGGCGGCATCTTCGCGCCGTGCCTGGCGATCGGCGCCGGCGTCGGCCACGACGTCGCGGCCTTCACCGGGGCGTCGGCCGACGCGTCCGCCCTGATCGCGCTGGGCATGGCGGGCTTCCTGGCGGCGGTGACGCAGGCGCCGATGACCGCCTTCATCATCGTGATGGAGATGGTGGGCGGCCACGCGATGGTGTTGAGCCTCATGGCGGCAGCGCTGGGCGCCAGCCTGGTCTCGCGCTGGGTGGCGCGGCCGCTGTACACGTCGCTCGCGCTGGCCATCGTCGCCCGGACGCGCGCTGCGGCGCCGGCCGGGGGCGCGTGACGCGCGAGGCGACCGATCAGTCGCGGACGGCGTCGAGGCGGGGCCGGCGCGCCGGATCCACGGCCACGATGTGCACGCTCGAGGGCCCCAGCGCCGCCTCGGCCGACGCGGCGGCCCTGGCCGACACGGGCAGCGTCGCGATGACGATGCCGATACCCAGCGAGAACAGCAGCGCGGCCAGCGCCAGGGCCTCCGCGATGCGATCCTCGCGGGCGCGCGGCAGGCTGCCGTCGCGCAGCCACAGGTATTCGGAATCCGGGCTGGCGGCCGTGATGGCGTCGTCGTCGTGCATGGCGTCCTCTTCGCTGCGGGCGGGGTGTCGAGACGCACCCTCGTTGCCGGATATTCGGAGGTCACCGGATGTTGATGAGCGATCGCCTGTAGGGAAGTCTTGCTGCTGCTCGTCAGGAAAGCGGCGCGGGGGCAGGGCGGCCCTCCCGGGGCGCCCGCGGCCGCTCGTCCTCAGAGCTCGATCAGCTTCTCGCGGATGGCCCAGCGCACCAGCGCGGGCACGTCGGCCAGTTCGAGCTTGGCCATCAGGCGACTGCGGTAGGTGTCCACCGTCTTGGGCGACAGGTGCAACTCCTCGCCGATGGCGGCGCTGGACTTGCCGCTGGCCACCATCACCAGGATCTGGCGCTCGCGCGGCGACAAGGTGTTGCCGCGCTCGGCGTCGGTGGTCAGGCCCTGCACGGCGATGTCGGTGAGGCCGTCGCCGAGATAGCGCCGGCCCTGCATCACGGCGTCGACCGCGGCGACGAGCTCGACGCTCGCCGAGCCCTTGAGCACGTAGCCCGAGGCGCCCATGCGCAGCGCCTCGGCGACGTTGCGCGGCTGGTCGGACATCGACAGCACGATCACACGGGTGGCCAGCTGGCGCCGCTGCATCTCGGCCAGCACCTCGAAGCCGGAGCGGCCGTCGAGGTTCAGGTCGAGCATGAGGACGTCGGGCGCCAGCCGGTTGACCTCCGACAGCGCCTGCGTGACGTCCTCGCCCTCGCCGACGATCGTGTGGCCCGCGCCCTGCAGCAGTGCGCTGAGGCCGGCCCGCACGATCGGGTGGTCGTCGATCAGATAGATTCTTGCCATATGCCTTGTTCTCCCTGAACCATCGCCGCGACGACTCCTGCCGCGGCGCGCCTTCCCGGTTCGCCGCGTGATCCGCGGCTGTCATTCCCGTCTTGCACGAGCGTACCGCCCGCGACGCTACGCTGGCGGCCCGCGCTGGTCAATCGACGCGAGCGCCGATGGCAATGTAGCGTGCGCTGCAATGTCGTGTCGGTGAAAGTGCCGGTGGGGAGCGCTTCATTTCGCGCTGGCGGCGGGGGCGGCGCGCCACGGGCATCGTGGCGTCATGCCCCGCCGAGCGCCGCGAGCAGGCTCTCGATCTCGACGGGCTTGACCAGGTGCGCATCGAAGCCGGCGGCGCGCGAACGCGCGATGTCTTCGGGACTGCCGTAGCCGGTGAACGCAATGAGCCGCATCGGCTTGCCGGCCAGCCGGCGCCGGATCTCCGCGGCCAGCTGGTAGCCGTCCATTCCGGGCAGGCCGATGTCGATGACCGCCGCCGCCGGCGCGAACGTGTCGATCTGGCCCAGCGCCAGCTCCGGGTGGAGGGCGGTGGCCACCTCGTAGCCGAAGGCCTGCAGCAGGATCTCCATCGATTCGACGGCGTCGACGTTGTCGTCGACCAGCAGCACGCGCCTGGAAGCGGCGGACGGGGAGTCGCTCGGACTGGGGACGTTGGACATGCGGCAGCGGGCCCGGGGACGATGGATCTGCCCGGATTATGGCAGTGGCCCGGGGTTTCCACCGTCGTGTGCGGGCAGACCGCTTGCCGGCTCTCCTACAGGCGTTGATGGGGTCGGCCTACCCGACCCCGCCCACCGCCGGGCCACACTGGGGCGACTCGACAATGACGACGGAGACGACGATGGCGCCAGACCGCGCAGACGCATCACGGCGCCGGACCGCCCCAAGCCGGCCCGAAGGCGCTCGCTCCGCAGCCGACAGGCGGAGGGTAGTCCAGTGAGCGCCATCCACGTGTTTCCGTCCGACGACACCCGGGACGTGCCCGTCGAGCGGCCGGCCGAGGGCGGCGACCCGCCCGAGAAGGAGCCCGTGCAGCTTCACGTGCCCGTCGACGTGCGCAGCACCTCGGCGATCGTGATCGCGTCGCTCCTGGGGCTGTACGCGCTGCGCTGGGCCGCGCCCGTGGTCATTCCCGTGCTGATGGGGCTGCTGTTCAGCTACGCGCTGTCGCCGCTGGTCGATCGCATGGTGCGCCTGCGCATCCCGCGCGCGCTGGGGGCGGCCGTCGTCATGGCTGCGCTGGTGGGCGGCGTGGCGTGGGGGGCCTGGTCGCTGACGGACCAGGCCAACGACCTCATGGAATCGCTGCCGGGCGCGGCCCAGAAGCTGCGCGACACGCTGCATCCGCCGTACCGGCGCCAGCGCGACCCGGCCCCGTCGACGATCGAGCAGGTGCAGAAGGCCGCGGCCACCATCGCGCAGGCCACCGACAACACGCGGCTCGCGCCGGGCGTGGCCCGCGTGCAGATCGTCAAGCCGCAGTTCAACATCCAGGACTACCTGCTCACGGGCACCGTGCGTGCCGCCGAGGCGGCCGCGCAGGCGCTGGTGGTGGCGTTCATCACGTACTTCCTGCTGTGCGCGGGCGACACGTTCCGGCGCAAGCTGGCGCGCATCGCCGGGCCCAACTTCGCCAAGCGCAAGATCACGGTGCAGGCCCTGGACGAGATCACCGAGCAGATCCGGCGCTACCTGCTGGTGCAGTTGCTGACCAGCGTCGTCGTTGGCGTGGCCACCGGGCTGGCGTTCTGGGCGCTGGGCTTCAACAACGCGGCGGTCTGGGGCGTGCTGGCCGGGGTGCTGAACCTGGTGCCGTACGTCGGCACGGTGGTGATCTGCGGCGCGTCGGCGCTGGTCGCGCTGCTGCAGTTCGGCACGCTGCAGATGGCGCTCGCGGTGGGCAGCGTGTCCATCGTGCTGCACGTCATCTCGGGCTACGTCATCACGCCGTGGCTCACCAGCCGCACCAGCCGGCTCAATGCCGTCGTCGTGTTCATCGGCGTGCTGGCCTGGGGCTGGCTGTGGGGCGTGTGGGGCCTGCTGCTGGGCACGCCCATCCTGATGGCGCTGAAGGCGATCTGCGACCGCGCGGAAGATTTGCGTGCCATCGGGGAGCTGCTGGGCGGCGGCGACAAGCCCGCCGAGGGCGGCAGCGGCACGATCGAGGCGTAGCGCTGCGGGCTCGCGCAGCGCGGCGAGGCGGACAGGCGGTCAGGCGACGCTGCCGCGATGGCCGGCCTTGGCCTGGACCAGGCGGACGACGGCGTGCGCCAGCAGGTCGGGCGGCGTGTCGCCGTCGCGCGCGATGCGCCAGGCCAGGCCCGCGCTGGCGCCCACGCGGACGACCTGCGCGTCGACCTCGAATGGCTGCGCCGCGGCCGCGATCGCCTTGCGTGCCAGCGCCTCGCCGTGCGCCCGCTCGCGCACGCCCGCGAGCGCAAGCGCGAACCGGTCGCCGCCCAGGCGCGCCACCGCGTCGCCGGGGCGCACCACGGCCTGCAGGCGGCGCGCGAATTCGCACAGCACGCGGTCGCCGGCAGGATGGCCCCACGCGTCGTTGACCGGCCGGAAGCCGTCGAGGTCGACGCACACCAGCGCCAGCGACCCCGCCAGCGCCTCGCCGTCGTGGGCGGCCAGCCAGGCCTCGAGCCCGGGGCGGTCGAGCAGGCCGGTGAGCGCGTCGCGGCGCGCGAGCGTCGGCGATGTCCCCGGCACCTCGCCCGGGCGCAGCAGCAGCTGTCCGACGCCGACGTAGCCGTCGACGGCGCCGCCGGTGCGCAGCGGGATGTACGTGACGGCGAGATCGCGCAGGCGCCGCGACGGGTCGACGCTCTCGAGGCTGACCGTCTCGCCGGCCAGCGCTCGCGCGATCCAGGGCTCGCAGGCGGCGTGCAGCGCCGGCCCGACGACCTCGGGCACGCCCCGGCCCAGCAGCGCCGTGCGCGGCAGGCCGGCCCAGCGCTCGAACGCGGCATTGACGAAGCGGTAGCGGCCGTCGGTGCCCACCACGGCCACCAGCGCGGGCAGGGCCTCGATGACCGACTGCAGCGTGGCCGTCTGCAGCGTCAGCGCGTCGCGTGCGGCGACCTCGCCCGAGATGTCGCGCATCACCGCCGACAGCCGCTCCACGCGCCCGTCGGCGCCGTGGTGGGCGATGACGAGATGGCTGACCGGCGTGCAGCGGCCGCCGGCCAGCTTCAACGTCGTCTCGCCGCGCCACGAGCCGTGCGCGCGCAGCGCCGGCTGCACGTCGTCCGCATGGCGGGCGTCGGACTCCGCCGTGGCCAGGTCCTCGGTGCGCAGGCCGGCCAGCGACGCCCCGGGCGCCAGGCCCAGCGCGCGCCGCAACGCGGGATTGAGGTACTCGATCGCGCCCTGGCGCGTCGCCTGCAGGATGTAGTCGGGGCTCAGCTCGGCGATCTGCGTCAGTTCGCGCAGCCGGCGCTCGCTGGCCGCGCGCTCGGTGACGTCGATGCTGGTGGCGTGGAAGCCGCGTACCCGGCCGTCTTCGCCGAGGTCGGGCACCAGCTGCGTGTGCATGCGCCGCGTCACGCCCTGCAGCGTCTCGTCGTACTCGAAATCCTGCGGCTCCCCGCGCAGCGCGGCTGCGACATACGGCTCGATCGCGGCGTCGCCGCTGCCGCCGGAGAATTCGGCGCGCGTGCGGCCGATGATCTCCTCGCGCGGGCGGCCATAGCGCCGGCAGTGCGCCGCGTTGACGAAGCGGTAGCGCAGGTGGGCGTCGAAGAAGGCGATGCGCATCGGCAGGTGGTCGGTGACCTGGCGCACGAAACGTTCGCTGTCGGCCAGCCGCTGCTCGAGCCGCTTGCGCTCGGTGACGTCCTGCAGCGCGCCGACGATGCGCCGCGGCTGGCCGCGCTCCAGCTCGAGGCTGCCCACCGTGCGCACCCAGGTGCGACGGTTGCCGCCGGCCACGCGCGGCAGCTCGAGGTCCCACGGCACGCCGCGCTCGACGCAGTCGTCCATGGCCTGGCGCAGCGTGTCGCGCGCCTCGTGCGCATAGCCGGACACGACCTCCTCGTGCGTCGGGGTGTGGCCGTCGTCGATCTCCAGGATGCGGCGCACCTGTTCGGACCAAGTGAACTCGCCGCTGCGCAGGTCGAGCTCCCAGCCGCCGATGCCCGCCAGTTCGCTGGTGCGCTGCAGGAAGGCCTGGCTCGCCCGCAGCCCCCGCTCCGCGCGCTTGCGCTCGGTGACGTCGCGGCCCACCGAATGCAGCAGCGCGCCTTCGGGCTCCTGGCGGCGCTTGTTCGTCCAGCCCACCCAGCGCTCGATGCCGTCCGGTCCGATGTTGCGATTCTCGCCGTCGCGCTCGCGGCCCGTGCGCATCACGCCGGCCACCTGCTGGCGCACGGCGTCGCGCTCGGACGGCTCGACCAGGTCGTACAGGCTGGTGCCCAGCAGCGCCTCGGGCGTGCGGCCGAAGGCGCGCGCATAGGCCGGGTTGACGTACACCAGCGTCCCGTCCTCGCGGGCCAGCGAGACGAGCTCGCTCTGGTCCTCGACGAGCGCGCGGTGGCGCTCCTCGCTGGCGCCGAGCCGCGCCTCGAAGCGCGTGCGCGCGCCGAGCGTCTGCAGCGTCTGCGCCAGCGCCAGCGCGATGAACAGCGCCAGCGACGCGACCGCGGCCACGAGCAGCCGCCGGATGCTGGTGACGCCGGCGGCGATGCGCGCGCCGATCGCGTCCTGCGTGCCGCGCACCGCCTCGCGCATGTCGTCGACGGCGCGGAGCGCCCGGGCGGCGGCGTCGCGGCTCTTGTCGCTGGCCAGCAGCGCGAGCGCCTGCGCGTGCTGGCCGGCGGCCTGCAGGCGCATGCCTTCGGTGAGCTCGGCGAGCTTGTCGGCGATGGCCACGCGCGCATCGGCGGCGGCGCGGCCGGCGTTCGCGGGGTCGTGGCCGGCCTCGGCGTCGAGCGCGTGCATCAGCGGCGGCAGGCGGTCGACGGCGTCGCGCCAGGCCGCGCGCCAGGTCGCGTCGCCGGTCATCAACCAGGCGCGCTGGGCGGATTCGGCGTCGGCCAGCGCCTGCAGCACGCCGTCCAGATCGCGCCCCCGTGCCGACAGCGCGGCCTGCCGGTCGACGTCCTCCAGCGAGCGCTCGGCCTGCGCGGCGAACCGCAGCGTCACCGCGGCCACGCCCGCCAGGGAGGCGAGCAGCGCGGCGAGCGTGATCCGCAACCAGACGCGGCGCTGGACGCGTCCGGTATCCCGCACCTGCACGCCTGGCACGTCGTGGCCTCCGGTTCTCGTGGAGTCGGCTCCCTGTCGCGTCGAGTGTAGGGGAAGCCGGCGTGGGCGGGGCACGCCGGCCGACGTTGCCGGGCGACTCAGTTCACGGCCTTGATGTAGATCGGCGCCGAGCTCTTGCACAGCTGGCCGGACGAGGCCGGATTGATCGGCTTGGCCATGTACGACGACTGCACGGTCGAGGGCAGCGGGTTGGGCAGGCGCATGTGGAAGCGCACCTCCTCGATGTACGACCTTCCGCCCGAGCTGATGCACAGGTACTCGATGTCGATGCTCGCGTAGGTGCCGTAGTCGAGCTTGGCCGCCGCCTGCAGCTGCGCGAGCGTCACGTGGCCGCCGACGTTGGCGCTGACGGTGGCGCCGAGGTTGCTCGCGTTGATGCCGTCCAGCATGGACAGCGTGGGCGCGAAGAAGCCCTGCTGCGACAGGCCCGAGCAGGTGCCGTGCTCCGTCCACTCGTGGCGCTCGAGGTAGGACTGCGTGCCGGGCTCGTCGACCTGCAGCAGCGACTCGGTGTCGGGCTGCAGGACGACGGCCGGCAGCGCGGCCCAGTCGCCGGCCTGGTCGGCCGACTTCTGGCTGGCGCTCACGCCGCAGTACGAACCGCTCTGCGGCCACAGGCCGTGCAGCGAGAAGTAGCGGGCATCGTGG
Organism: Vitreoscilla sp.; assembly: GCA_045810285.1. Classification (GTDB taxonomy): domain Bacteria; phylum Pseudomonadota; class Gammaproteobacteria; order Burkholderiales; family Burkholderiaceae_C; genus Scleromatobacter. Next base: position 16,013 of record JBJMWE010000300.1, read on the forward strand.
CGGGACGCCGTCTCGCTGGCGCATTCGGGCTTGGACGAGTGCTGCAGGCAGAACGCCGGCTCCCAGCTGATGGCCAGGGCGTAGTTCTCGATGGGCGAAGCGGCGCGGGCGGCAGCGGGCGCAAGGGTGGCGGCCAGGGCGGCGAAGGCGCCGGCCAGCAGCGGGCGCAGGACATGGGACGGTTGCATGCTCGTGGATCTCCAGGGTTTGTGATGCGGCTCGCGCGCTCGTGGCGCGCAGCCGACCTGGGATTCGAGCACCGGCACATGACAGGAGACAGCGGGTAAGGCCGGTCCCCCGGTTCCGCTCGCCGTGTTGCTTTTCGCGCGATTTCGCCTATGGGAGAGCGCGTCGCGCGCGATGCCCGGCGCCATACCCCATACCGTGTTCTGGGGATGCGCGCGCCGCCGGCGCGTTCAGCTTCAGGAAGGTTCCGGCATCGCCATCAACTGTTTCTTGCGCTCGGCCATGCGCGCGCCCATGTCCTGCAGGTCCAGCGCCGACTTGCGCAGCTTCGGGAAGAGCTCGTTCTCCTCCTCGCGCACGTGGTGGTCGATGTATTCGCCCAGC
>JBJMWE010000301.1:0-31377 GCA_045810285.1 Vitreoscilla sp.
GCAACCGGTTCAGCACCAGTGTCTGCTGGGTCTCGGCCAGGCCGATCTCCCAGGGGCTGCCTGCATGCTTGATCGACGACCAGGGCGACGCGCCCGTGCCGCCGTCATGCCCCGCGATGACCACGTGGTCGGACTTGCACTTGGCCACGCCGGCCGCGATGGTGCCGACGCCGACTTCGGACACCAGCTTCACGCTGATGGACGCATGCGGTGCGACGTTCTTCAGGTCGTGGATCAGCTGCGCCAGGTCCTCGATCGAATAGATGTCGTGGTGCGGCGGCGGCGAGATCAGGCCCACGCCCGGCACCGAGTAGCGCAGCTTGCCGATGTAGTCGGACACCTTGCCGCCGGGCAGCTGGCCGCCTTCGCCCGGCTTGGCGCCCTGGGCCATCTTGATCTGGATCTGGTCGGCCGACACGAGGTACTCGGTCGTGACGCCGAAGCGGCCGGACGCCACCTGCTTGATCTTGCTGCGCAGGCTGTCGCCTTCCTGGAGCTCGAAGTCGGCCACCATGACGCCGTCGCCCAGCACGTCGGACACCTTGGTGCCCTGCTTGATCGGGATGCCCTTCAGCTCGTTGCGGTAGCGCGCGGGCTCCTCGCCGCCTTCACCGGTGTTGCTCTTGCCGCCGATGCGGTTCATCGCGATCGCCAGCGTCGAGTGCGCCTCGGTCGAGATCGAGCCCAGCGACATCGCGCCGGTCGCGAAGCGACGCACGATCTCGGCCGCCGGCTCCACTTCCTCCAGCGGCACGGCCCTGCTCGGGTCGATGCGGAACTCGAACAGGCCGCGCAGCGTCATGTGGCGCTTGCTCTGGTCGTTGATGATCTGCGCGTATTCCTTGTAGGTGTCGAACTTGTTCGAGCGCGTGCTGTGCTGCAGCTTCGCGATCGCGTCCGGCGTCCACATGTGTTCCTCGCCGCGCGTGCGCCAGGCGTATTCGCCGCCGGCGTCCAGCATCTCCGCCAGCAAGGGGTCGTCGCCGAACGCGGCGCGGTGCATGCGCAGTGCTTCCTCGGCGATCTCGAACACGCCCATGCCGCCCACCTGCGAGGCGGTGCCGCGGAAATACTTGCCGACCACGCCCGTGTCCAGGCCGATGGCCTCGAACAGCTGCGCGCCGCAGTACGACATGTACGTGCTGACGCCCATCTTGGACATGATCTTGGACAGGCCCTTGCCCACCGCCTTGATGTAGTTGTAGATGGCCTTCTCGGCCGACAGCTGGCCCGGCAGCTCGGCGTGCAGCGACGCGAGCGTCTCCAGCGCCAGGTACGGGTGCACGGCTTCCGCGCCGTAGCCCGCGAGCACGGCGAAGTGGTGCACCTCGCGCGCCGAACCCGTCTCCACGACGAGGCCGGCCGACGTGCGCAGGCCCTCGCGCACCAGGTGCTGGTGGATGGCCGACAGCGCGAGCAGCGCCGGGATCGCCACCGAATCCTTGCCGACGCGGCGGTCCGTGATGATCAGGATGTTGTGTCCGCCGCGGATGGCATCGACCGCCTCCGCGCAGAGCGACGCCAGCTTGGCCTCCACGCCTTCGCGACCCCACGCGATCGGGTAGACGATGTCGATCTCGTGCGGCTTGAACTTGCCGAAGGTGTGCTTCTCGATGGCGCGCAGGCGGGCCATGTCGTCGAAGTCGAGCACCGGCTGCGAGACCTCGAGGCGCATCTGCGGGTTCACCGCGTTGATGTCCAGCAGGTTGGGCTTCGGGCCGATGAACGAGTTCAGCGACATCACGATCGCTTCGCGGATCGGGTCGATCGGCGGGTTCGTGACCTGCGCGAACAACTGCTTGAAGTAGTTGTACAGCGGCTTGTTCTTGTCGCTGAGCACGGCCAGCGGCGAATCGTTGCCCATCGAGCCGATGCCTTCCTCGCCGAGCGTGGCCATCGGGCTCAGCAGGAACTTGATGTCTTCCTGGGTGGTGCCGAATGCCTGCTGGCGATCGAGCAGCGTGGCGGCCGCGTCCTCGCTGGCGGGCGATGCGAGCACCGGCACCTCGTCGAGCTTGACGCGGACGTTGTCGATCCACTGGCGGTACGGCTTGGCCGAGGCGAACTGGCTCTTGAGCTCCTCGTCGTCGACGATGCGCCCCTGCTCGATGTCGATCAGGAACATCTTGCCGGGCTGCAGGCGCCACTTCTTGATGATCCTGTTCTGCGGGATGTCGAGCACGCCCGACTCGGAGGCCATCACCACGAGGTCGTCGTCGGTGACGATGTAGCGCGCGGGGCGCAGGCCGTTGCGGTCCAGCGTGGCGCCGATCTGCTTGCCGTCCGTGAACACCATCGCGGCCGGGCCGTCCCACGGCTCCATCATCGCGGCGTGGTATTCGTAGAACGCGCGGCGGCGCACGTCCATCACGGCGTGCTGCTCCCAGGCCTCCGGGATCATCATCATCGCGGCGTGGGCGAGCGGGTAGCCGGCCATCGTCAGCAGCTCGAGCGTGTTGTCGAACGTGGCGGTGTCGGACTGGCCCTCGAAGCTGATCGGATACAGCTTCTTCAGGTCCTCGCCGAGCACCGGCGACTTCATGACGCCCTCGCGGGCGCGCATCCAGTTGAAGTTGCCCTTGACGGTGTTGATCTCGCCGTTGTGCGCCACCATGCGGTACGGGTGGGCCAGCGGCCATTCGGGGAAGGTGTTGGTGGAGAAGCGCTGGTGCACGAGCGCGAGCGCCGACACCACGCGCGGGTCGGCCAGGTCCTTGTAGTACTTGCCCACCTGGTCGGCCAGCAGCAGGCCCTTGTAGATGATGGTGCGGCAGCTCATGCTGGGCACGTAGTACTCGCGGCTGTGCGTCAGCTTGAGCGCCTGGATGGCGGCCGAGGCCGTCTTGCGGATCACGTACAGCTTGCGTTCCAGCGAGTCGGGCACGATCACGTCGGCGCCGCGGCCGATGAAGATCTGGCGCAGCACCGGTTCCTTGGCGCGCACGGTGGGCGACATCGGCATCTCGCGGTCGACCGGCACGTCGCGCCAGCCCAGCAGCACCTGGCCTTCGGTCTTGACCGCGCGCTCGAGCTCCTGCTCGCAGGCCAGGCGCGAGGCGTGTTCCTTGGGCAGGAAGATCTGGCCGACGCCGTATTCGCCGGGCGGCGGCAGCTCGACGCCCTGGGCGGCCATCTCGGCACGGAAGTATTCGTCGGGGATCTGGATGAGGATGCCCGCGCCGTCGCCCATCAGCTTGTCGGCGCCGACGGCGCCGCGGTGGTCGAGGTTCTCCAGGATCTTCAGGCCCTGCTTGACGATCGAGTGCGCCTTCTGGCCCTTGATGTGCGCCACGAAGCCGACCCCGCAGGCGTCCTTCTCGTTGGCGGGGTCGTAGAGACCGCCCGCGGCCGCGGAGGCGATGTCGATCGGCGTGTTGGCTTGGTCTTGGGCGGCCTTGCTCATGGCGGGTCCTTGCTGGCGCTGGAAAACCCGAAGCCTAAACGACGCGCCGTGCGCCGGCAAAGCCATTAAATAGGGGTCAGTGTTATTTAGTTGCGCTGCGCATGGTTGGTGCGGTTTTTATTGGGGACATAGTCAATTCATCGGTTGAATTCCCCTGCAATGCACCAGCGCGGTGAATTTGGGTGCGGCAAGGGCGGCCGGACTGGATATTGATCGTCGTGCGCAGGCATCAGCCGGTCGCGCTCGCGTCCAGCTCCAGCGAATTGCTCGGGTATTGATTCGCGGACCGTGTGGCGGCCCGCTGTCCTGGCACTCGGGGCGCCGGACCTCAGGTGCCGGGCGCGACCACCATGCGCCGGGGCCGGCCACGCGGGCGCGGCACCGTCTCCCGCCCCAGTTGGGCGGCGAGTCGCCGCTGGCCCTCGACGCCGGCGATCGGCCAGCCGCGACGTGTCGCCTGCGAGATGGCCTGGGCCTCGCGCTGGCTGACGCCCTCGTCGAGGAAGCCCCGGTACGCGCCCTCGCGCTCGAACGGCGTATTGCCGAGTGCCCAGTAGCGGGCGTGATCGACGATCAGCGGATCGCGCCGGCGTCCCAGGTGGTGCGCACAGCTTGACCAGGCGTACTCGGGGGCCTCGGCGACCAGGCCGCTGCGCTGGGCATGGCTGTCGATGTAGCGCATGCAGGGCAGCAGCGAGTCGTCGGGGTCGACCAGCGCCGCGCGGAATCGCCCTTCCCACAGCGTGCCCGTGCGGCCGTGGCGCCGGTTGAAGGCCGCGACGTAGCGGCGGCCGAGCGACTGCATCATGGTGCTGAGGCCGTCGGCGCTGTCGCGCGGCGTGGCCAGCAGGTGCACATGGTTGGCCATCAGCACGTAGGCATGGATGTCGACCCGCGCCACCAGGCTGGCCTCGCGCAGGTGGGCGCACCAGGCCTGGCGATCCTCGTCGTCGACGAAGATGGGCTGCCGGTTGTTCCCGATCTGCATCAGGTGGTGCGGCAGGCCGGGGAGCGAGAGGCGGGTCAGGCGGGCCATGCGGCGAGTTTAGCTGACCCCTTTTGCACCGGACCGGTGGCGAACCCTGGGACTCAGGGCACCGGGCGCCCCAGCGACGACCATTCGCCGAACAGCGCCTGCCCGGTGAGGCGTTGGTGCTCCTTCAGCGCGAAGCGATCCGTCATGCCGGCGATGTAGTCGGCGACGGCACGGGGCCGGTCGACTGCCAGCTGGAACTCGTCGCTCATCTCGGACGGGCGCTCGAGGTAGATGGCGAACAGCGCGCGCACGACGTCGCGCGCCCGGTCGGTGGTGGCCGTCACGGCGGGGTGGCGGTAGAGGTTGGCGAACAGGAAGCGCTTCAGCTCGCTGCTCTCGTGACGCATCGTCGGGCTGAAGCGCATCAGCAGCGGCAGCGCGCGCACCGCCTGCGCGCTGGCCGGTGCGGCGGCATCGATCGCGGCCTGGCTGGTGCCGATCAGGTCGTAGATCATCTGCGACAGCATGCGACGCAGTGTCTCGTGCACCGTGCGACGCGGCGGCAGCGTGCGCAGCCGCGGATGGGCGGCCAGCGCCTCGTCGCGCAGCCGCGCGTACAGCGGCACGTCCTCCAGCTGCGCGGGATCGAGCAGGCCGGAACGAATGCCGTCGTCGATGTCGTGGCAGTTGTAGGCGATCTCGTCGGCGACGTTGGTGAGCTGCGCCTCGAGCCCCGGCTGCAGGCCGGCGACGAAGCGGTGGCCCACGCCCCCCGGCTCCACGGCCTCCAGCGCCTGCGCCTGGGCCAGCGTGACGCGCTTGAGGATGCCTTCGCGCGTCTCCAGCGTCAGGTTCAGCCCGTCGAACTCCGGGTAGCGCAGCTCGAGCTCGTCGACCACGCGCAGGCTCTGCAGGTTGTGCTCGAAGCCGCCGTGGTCGCGCATGCAGTCGTCCAGCGCGTCCTGGCCGGCGTGGCCGAACGGCGTGTGGCCCAGGTCGTGCGCGAGCGCGATGGCCTCGACCAGATCCTCGTCGAAGCCCATCGTGCGCGCCACCGAGCGCCCGAGCTGCGCGACTTCGAGCGAATGCGTGAGCCGCGTGCGGAACAGGTCGCCCTCGTGGTTGAGGAACACCTGGGTCTTGTAGACGAGGCGGCGAAAGGCGGTCGAATGGACGATCCTATCCCTGTCTCGTTGGTATTCACTCCTCGTCGGAGCCGCTATTTCTGCGATTCTCCTGCCTCTAGACTTATTGGGGTCAGACGCGTAGGGCTTGAGCATGAGGCGATTGTGATGCGACTGATACGGATTCTGATGGGGATTTTTCTTGGACTGATACGCCGCTCTTGAAAGATGGAAAGGCGTGCTGCATCTTCTCGGTCTCCACAGTGCACGTCGGGCACTACTGCTACCACCAGTTTTTATGGAAAAACTTTCATGTCTCAAAATCGTCCCGACTCGTTCTGGAGTCACCCCGCCACGCTGACAACCCTAAAAATGGTTGGCGAAATCGCGATCATGGTGCTTGGCGCCTATCTCGGAGCGAGAGCCATCCGCACCAAAGGCGAGGAGGATCGCCGCACGCAGGCCCACGCTTGGGATCTCAAGCATCGGCAATGAACAAGAGGCCCTTCGGGCCTCTTTGTTAGTACTCGTCGGGAAGCAAGATAGTGGTCACCGACCTGTCCCATTCGGTGATCACCCACAGCCTGACGCCGTGGTACTCGAACGACGAGAAGATCAGACTTCCTTCCACCAAAGCATGTTGGTTCTGCTTGTGATCCTCCGAGCACAGTGCACCTTGATCGAGCATCACGTGCCGGGTGACTAGTTCAGCTGGGTTGACGCCAAGCCGTTCCATCTCGTCGATCGCGCCACGGGTTGCAACGATCCTGCCCAAAGCAAACTTCATGAGAGTCCTCCGAAAGCGTCAAGCTCCCGAAGAACCTCGCTGAGAGGACAAGCTCACAAAGCCGGAGCGACCATCACTGTGACTGACTGAGCAGCGTCAGCGACGGCGGTCAATGAGAGGACTGATTGAACCGAGGCCCGTACATCGAGCGCTGCCTCAATGGGCGCCTGAAAGTTCGGCTTTGAATGAGACACCCGACGTATTGCTGCTCGCGTTCAACTGGATGGTGCCGTCAGAATTCATGGCCCATTGGTTCCAGCCGATTGTTATGAGCAGTGTTCCGGGCTCATTGCCGTTGCTCGTCGGAGAATAGGCCTGGGCACTGAAAAGTCCATTTACGTACGGACCTTGGGCTGCTGCCAGAGGCGTATACAGGGAGCTGCTGGCCGTGCTGTTGCTGCTTGATGCCAAAGCGATGAGCGTCAGAGCGTAGGACTGCGATCCAGTAGCTGAGCTCGACAACGAGACAGACGTTCGAGCCTGACCCGCATACGACTGCAAGGAGGTGGCTGCGTTGGAGGACAAGGCCGTTGCTCGCGCATTCCCACTGAATGTCTGCGAGCCGCTTCCCGAGCTTGTAAAGGAAGCAACTGCACCAGCTTGACCGGAGAAACTTTGCGAGCTGACTACAGAGTTCGACGAGGTAGCGGACGCACTCAGGTAAAGGATGACGTCCCAACAATTTGGTGAGAGGCGCGCTGGGTGTATTTGCTGGTGTGAACACAATACCCAACTATTCGGCAGCTCATTTAGGGTGATGCTAGCTACTTAAGCTGCGCATTTCAAGCTTTGACCCTTTTTCGCTGTGAAATCAATAGGTTAAAGCTGGCCGCAATCGTTCTGCTCGCGATTTTGATGGCGCTTCAATCCCGCTGTTCATGCGGTGGAGCGTCGTTGACCTATTCGCTGGAGCAGGGATGGTGATGGTGGGGCGCTATTCGTCCACTGGCTCCTGAGGTGAGCCAGTCAGAAAAGTAGTGTTAGGGAATAGAGGAGGTCTCAGGAACCAGACGGAGGTGTCGGGCAACGTCCCTATCATTGAGGTCACGGTGTCGACCAATTCGTCCAACACATGTTCGGCCGCGTCGACTTCACATCCCGCCCGGAGCCACCCATGCCCACCCCAAAGCTGCCCAACGCCACCTACGTAGAGCGCGTACTGACCGCGATCGAATCGCGCCCTTTCGCCTCCCTAGTGATCGTCGTCTTGACGGTCTGCGGAACGCTCGCCGCCTGCCTGCACAAGTGACTCAGGCGGGGCTCATCAGTCCCTTTGCAAAGAATGCTCGGTTATGCACAAAGCTATCCACAGGCGCCGAGCTATCCACAGGGCTGTCCACTTCACAAATCCACAATTCGTGCTCAAGATCGTCGCAGAAATCTTGTAACGAACCGGAGCCACGATGCCTGCCCGCCTCCCTGATCCTGGAAAGGTCGAGCGCTTGCTCTCGTCCATCGAGAAGCACCCGTTTGCCTCTCTGGTCGTGATCGTCCTTGCCTCTCTCGCCACAGCTGTCGCCCTCCTGCACAAGTGACACCGCCAGCCGTCTGTACCACGACGGCATGGTGCACAAGATCGAGAACACCTCTGTGTCGCTACAGGCGGGCAAGAACCGCTTGTTGGACTACGTGCAGTTCTACATCCTCAGAGCGAGTCACCGTCACGCTGGCCAACGGCTTCTTCAAGATCACCGAGGAGCTGGACAACCTGGCACGATGCCGCACATGAGACAGAAGTGCCGGCGCCACGAGGAGAACCGCGGCAGTTCTCCAACTAGGTCATCAAGAACATGCTGACGCCCTGCCACGTGTTTCTCAGGTTCGACCAATACTCCGAGCGAAATTGCATGGTCGTGAATAATCTCCGGCCATTGAAATAATTTGCTTGAGGTTTACACACGGTTGAGCAAACTGCCTCATACTCACAGCCCACTCACCGAAACGAAAACTTGAGCATGGCTGTTTCCCTTACCGACCTGATCGCACGGAAAGAAGCGCTCGAACGGCAGATTCGAGAAGCGCAATCAAAGGCGAAGGCAGAAGCAGTCGCACGAGTTCAACAGTTGATGGCCGAGCATGGTTTGACCGTGGCAGACCTGGCCTCGGCGCCGAAAAAGCAGGGCGTCAAGACAGGCTCGAAGGTCGCACCGAAGTACCGCGATCCGGCGACTGGTTCCACTTGGACTGGCCGTGGTCTGAAGCCGAAGTGGTTGGCCCAGGCGATCGAATCAGGCAAAACGCTGGACGACTTCGCGATCTAACTATGGCCGCTGCTGCACCTCGAATGGCCGAGCGGCTCTTGCTACTTATCGCTGTCATCGTGATCGCGTGGCTGGCAATGGTCTTGGTGCGTGTCGAGAACCAGCGCTACGCCATGGCCGTGGGCATGTGCCAGGACAAGATGCTTCCGGGATCGCATGACTACCAATGCATGAAGGCAGTGGAAACGCGGACTGGTTGGTGGTGGCACATCTACTACGCAGCCAAAGAGTTCGGCGAACCATAGCCATACGGGGTTTTCCTCGACAGCATGTAACCGTTCGTTGCTAGCATTCGACTCAACAGGGAGGAGTCGAATGATCAAGAGACAGTGGTACGCCGGAGCGGTCTTTGCGATCCTATTCGTGACCGGCTTCAGTCAAGGACTCGGCCGGTTCCTGCAGGGCAGCGGACTCATGGGCCTGCTTGAGTCGTTGCTCACCTCAGCATTTGGCTCTGCCATCTTTGCGGGCCTGTTCTACGCGATCTACCGCTGGCGGTCTGCGTTCGTTGTCTACAAGCCGACCCGCCGCTTCATGTGGGTCGTGGGCACGCCACTGGTCCTGTTCGGCCTGATCGGACTGACTGCTGGAGACGGCAACAAGCCTCAGGCAGTACAGCTTGCATCCTCTCGTGACCCATTGCCCGCGCCGACTGCCGAAGAGAAGGCCAAAGCTGCTAGCGCTGTGGCGGAGATCAACAGACAAGCGGCAATGTCTCCCGAAGAACGACAGCAGGCCCAGGAGCAATGGGTCGTTGGCGAGGCGAAGAAGCTTGTCGCAGCACAGAACCCAGCAAGTCCTGCGGATCAGACACGAGACAGTGTCTGGGATGCTACGAGGGAGCGCCTGAAGACCTTCAATAGGGCGTCTGCGAACTACAAGGACGCGCAGTCTGTGCTTGCATCCATGGCGGCAGCTGACAAAAAGATGGCCGAAGGCAAGCGACAGAAGGAAGCGGAAGATAAGAAGCAAGCCGCAGCGTTGGCAAAGACGCTGGAGCCTCTACAAATCGCCGCGCGCAAGGAGTTCGCGACGAAACTCGAGCAGCAGTTCCTCGAACAACGGATGGACACGACTGTCACCGCGATCGGTAACAAGAGCACCACCTTGTCGATCAAGTGGGTGTTGGCGTCCCGAGTGGCCGCAAATGACTTGAGCAAATCGGGCGTCATCGATCAGGCGCGCGAGCTTGGATTCAAAAGTGTGCACTTTTTCAACGGCTTTGAAAGCGAGCTCGCAGAAGGTTGGACATGGAAGCTGTGATCGCATTGATGCGCGCCGGTGAGGGAGGCAAGGCGAGCGTGAGAAGGTAATGATGTGCGACGACGACAAGTACGCCTTCGCACTGTTGGCAGAGCTGAATAAGCACTACGAGGGAATGAGCGAGCACGTGCGCAACAACCCTGACTGAAATGAAAAGAGCCTCTTCATGAGGCTCTCTCTTCGTCCGCAGGCCAAGCGTCAGCTCGCGCCTGCCTTCGTGTAAATCGATACTTCACGACACTAGGCGTCTCGGTCACCATGCACGTATTCCCGGAAGGGGACACGGCTTTGCACCGCCGCCCATCGTGCCGCCTTGTGACCAATCGCTCCCACACTCAGCGATCAGGGCCTTCGAAAGGTTGTTGAACGACGGCTGCGAGTACGACTCCTCCATCGATCTGTTGATCAGCCCCATCTCCAGCATCGCCAGCTTGCCATTGCTGTCGTACATCGTGCTCACTTGCAGCGCTTTGAAGCCATGCCAGATGTTCTGGTTGTTCAGCCCCCCGGCGTTTTTGAACGCGTCCATCGAAGCTCGGTCGCTGACACCAGGATTGGTCGCTTTGCACGACAAGGCTTACGCGGGTGCTGAAGCTGAGTTCAGGAAGGCTCACGAGCACTATCGCAGTGGGCACAACAAGGAGTGCCTGGCCGAGTGCCTAAAGACCATCGAGAGCACGATCAAGGTGATCGCGAAGAAGCGGAAGTGGGCTCATCCGCCAAACGACACTGCGCAGCCTCTGATTAAGCTGATGTTCGACAAGGGCCTGATCCCACAGTTCTGGGCGACTCACTTTGGCGGACTTCGATCGATGCTTGAAAGTGGTGTTCCAACTGGCCGGAATCGATTGGGCGGACACGGTCAAGGTGGGACGGTCACCCAAGTACCCGCATCAATCGCTGGCTTCGCCATTCATCAGACTGCCGCCGCAGTTGTCTTCCTCGCTCGGGCCGACAAGGAACTGCCGTAGGTCAAACCAGTTTGCCTTTGACCCACTCGTAGATTCGAATCGCCGTCCACACGATGGAGAAGGCGGCAGCAATTGCGGGAAGCCAGTTGGCGATGGTCAAAACGGAGATTGATGCAGCGGCTAGATCGCCTACTGTCTTGATGAGGTGGTCGTCGTGCATGTGAGTCCTACAGGTCGTGTGGGACATATTTATAGGGTCAGCGCCCACACGCGGTTGCTCGGGCGGGTGATACAGCGGTCGATAAATACCCTAATGACAACTTCGCCCGACCCTACAAAGCACTTCTATCTCCGGTTCAAGCATCCGGATGGATCGTTCTCGATCATTGGGCCATTCCGACGCCGCGCTGTTGCAGTAGCCAAGTACCGCAGGATGTACGCCGAGGAGTTTGGATGCGCGTGTCCGACTCGATTCTTCGGCATTGAACTGACCGAAGACCGCTGAGGGTTCCACCGCCTGAACTACATAACTATCGGCTGATGAACTGATGCAATTTCTGCGGAATCAGGATCGCAATCCAGCCCGCATGAATAGTGGGTGTCAGCGTGACCCGATTCGGGAACTCAACGGGTTACCGAAATTCCCGAGCGAGGTTGGTCTATCGCTGCGTCAACCTGGGTCTTGTAGACGAGGCGGCGGAAGGCCGTCGAATGGACGATGCGGTCGCGGTCGCGCTAGAACTTGGTGCGGGTGGGCGCCGCGGCCTCGGGCACGCGACGGCTGCGCGATCGCGCGGGGTCGCTGGCATACGGAGGACGTTCGACGAGCGGGCGGGCGATCACGTCGAACGTCGCCTTCAGGCCGCCGCGGTGAACGCCGTGATCACCTCGACGACGTCGGCCTCCGGCGCGGTGCGCACGCTGGCGCGGCTCTCGCCATCGAGCAGCACGAAGCGGATATCGCCGCCCTGCGCCTTCTTGTCCACGCGCATCAGCTCCAGGTAGCGCTGCGGGCCCAGGCTCGCGGGCCCGCGCACGGGCAGGCCCGCGCGCGCGACGAGCGCCTCGATGCGGCGCGCGAAGGCGGCATCGACGGTGCCCAGGCGCGCGGACAGCGCCGCCGCCATCACCATGCCGCAGCCCACGCCTTCGCCGTGCAGCCACTGGCCGTAGCCGAGCCCCGCCTCGATCGCGTGGCCGAACGTGTGGCCGAAGTTCAGGATCTCGCGCAGGCCGGCTTCCTTCTCGTCGGCGCCGACCACATGCGCCTTGATCTCGCAGCTGCGGCGCACCGCGTGCGCGAGCGCGTCACGCTTGCGCGCGCGCAGGTCGTCGATGCAGCGTTCGAGCCAGGCCAGGAACTCGCCATCGATGCTCGCGCCGTACTTGATGATCTCGGCCAGGCCGGCCGACATCTCGCGATCGGGCAGCGTGTCCAGCACGTCCAGGTCGCACACCACCTGGCGCGGCTGGTAGAACGCGCCGATCATGTTCTTGCCCAGCGGATGGTTGACCGCGGTCTTGCCGCCGACCGACGAATCGACCTGCGCCAGCAGCGTCGTGGGCACCTGGACGAATGGCACCCCGCGCATGTAGCAGGCGGCCGCGAAGCCGGTCATGTCGCCCACGACACCGCCGCCCAGCGCGTACAGCACGGTGCGCCGATCGGCCTCCTGGCCCAGCAGCTCGTCGAAGACCAGGTTCAGGTGCGCCAGGTCCTTGTAGGCCTCGCCATCGGGCAGCGCCAGCGTGCGCACTCGCGCGAAGTGCGGCGCCAGCGCCGCGGCGAGCGCCGCGCCGTACAGCGCGTCCACGGTGACGTTGGTGACGATCAGCGCGACCGCCTTGCGGTTCGCCTGGGGCGCCCAGGTGGCCGGATCGGACAGCAGTGCGCCGCCGATCAGGATGGGATAGCTGCGCTCGCCCAGGTCGATCCGGACCTGGGTGGGCGGCGTGCGGAGGAGTTCGGTGGGCGTGGGCATCGGACGCTATTTTGCGTCCTCGCGCGCTCCCGCGCCCATGTCCAGCTGCATCGAGATCAGGTTGACCAGCATCGCCGCGGATTTGTGGGCGGTGTCCACGACGATGTGCGCCACCTCGCGGTAGATCGGGTCGCGCACCGCGTACAGCTCGCGCAGGCGCTGGCGCGGGTCGGCCACCTGCAGCAGCGGACGTGCCGTGTCGCGGCTGAGCCGGCGGGCGAGGTCATCGGCCTGCGTGTGCAGGTAGACGACCGTCGCGTGGGCCTGCATCGCGGCGCGGTTCGCGGGCCGCAACACGCTGCCCCCGCCCGTGGCCACGACGCGCGCCTGGGGAACCGCGAGCGTCTCGCCGATCACGCGCTCCTCGACGTCGCGAAACGCCTCCTCGCCTTCGCGATCGAAGAACTCGCGGATGGAGCAGCCGAGGTAGCGCTCGATCTCGTGATCGGAGTCCAGAAATGGCAACTGGCGCATGCGCGCCAGTTGTCGCCCGATCGTGGATTTTCCACAACCGGGCATTCCCACCAGGGTGATTGCTTGAACGGTGAAGTCCCCTGAATCAGATCCGGTAGTTCACTTCTGCTCTTTGCAGAGGTTGAACGTGGTCGTCGCCGGATAGATCACGCCCGGGTTGGTGACCGGCGTCGTGCCGACGATCCACGGCGTGTCGATGGCGTTGTCGTTGGGCACGTTGAAGGGGCTGACGAAGAACGGGGGCGTGGACGTGAGGTTGGTCAGCGCATCCGACGGCACCGGCAGCGTGGACGGATACGTGGCGTGGCCTTCCGTACCCTCCACCGAGGTGCTGAACGACATGACCACGTCTTCCCAGCTGGCGTAGTTCTGGCCGTACTGCAGCAGGAAGTAGGCCTTGCCGAAGCTGTCCGTCACGTTGCTGCCCGCGCTGGTCGGAACAATCGTCACGCTGGCCTTGAATGGCTCCAACGTCCCGCTGTTGTTGGGGTCCTCGCCGCTCTCCAGAATGTTGTTGCGATTGACGTCCTCGTTGTCGCAGGCCTCGGTCGCGTTCGTGGCGCTCGGCAGGTAGGTGTAGGCGCCCGGTGATCCGCTGCGAACATAGATGCCCTGCCCCCACTGCTTCACGCCCCGACCGTAGATGCCGCGATAGAACCGGGGGATGTCGACCGCACCGGTGACCGTGGATCCGGAGATCGGCTGGTTCGACGCGTCGACGACCTGCACGATGACGCTCATCGTGTAGACGTTCTTGGTGTTGTCCACGGAGATGGTGCCGTTCGTGAACACCGCCAGGCTGACGCCGCTGGCGACGACGGTGAGCGACGACGCGGCCGCCATGTGCTCGTTGGCGCCCGTGCAGTCCGCCGTGGTGAAATCAACGGAGCTCCAGCAGATCTTGGGCGTGATCACGCCGCCACGGGTGCCCGCGGTGTAGGTCGAGCGCGCAACGCCGTTGGCATCGCTGTAGACCACGTTGTGGGTGCCGTTGCTGGCGTCGGTGGAGAGCGCACCGCCGATGCTGTTGGAGTCGTCCATCATGAAATGGACGCGCACGTACTGGATCGGCGCGTTGCTCGCGCCGATGAACAGCGCGCGCAGTTCGGCCTGCTTGCCCGTCGAGACGCTGGTCGGATTGGCCGCGAGCGACGCCGAGGTCACCGCGGCAGCATCCGGGATGACCGTCGTGCCGTTCGTCGGAGTGACGGTGCTCGTCGTCGCCACGTTCGCAGCCGTGGCGGTCACGGTCGTGCTCGCGCTGGGCATCGTGTAGTCGTACTCGTACTTGCCGTTGACGTCGGTGACACCCGCGACGTCCGCCTGGCCCGCCATGGTCACCGTGATCGCCTGGTTGGCGATCGGCTGGCTGCCGGCGTCCAGCAGCGTGTACTTGATCGACGCTGCAGAGCCCGCAGTCGTGGACGTGACCGTGGCGGTGAGGGTGTCGCCGGTCACCTGGATCGTCTGGGTCTTCGTGATCGACCCGGACTTCACCAGGACATTGATGGCTCGATTGGTATGGTCGGTGCCGATGCTGAGCGTGGCCGTGGCGACGCCGCTCGAGTTGGTCGTCGCGCCCGAGGTGGTGAGCACACCGCCGTCCGACTGGAAGGTGATCGGCGCGGAGGCCACCACGTTGTTCTTGGCGTCGACCGCCGTGACGGTGATCAAGGCCGTGTCGCTGCCAGAACTCGTGACCGAAGTCTTGCTGGGCGAGATGCTCAGGGCCGCTGCGGACGGCGTGGTCGTCGGCGGGGTTGTCGTCTTGGTCGGGTCCGTGCCGCCTGCGCTGCAAGCGGCCAGAGCTGCACCCATCGCCATCGCGGCGAGGAGCGTCTTCATGCGTTGGATTCCCTGGTAATTCATTTTCATGGCCTCAATGCCCCGACGTGCGATCCGAGATGATACGCGGCGTGATGAAGATAAGGAGTTCGGTGCGGGTCTGCAGACGCGACGTGCTCTTGAACAGGTTGCCGAGGAACGGGATGTCGCCCAGGAACGGCACCTTGTCGGTGACGTTGTTCTCGATCTGCTGGAACAGGCCGCCCAGGACCACCGTGCCGCCGTTCTCGACCAGCGCCGTGGTCTTGATGTGCTTGGTGTCGATCGCGAAGCCCGCGCTGGTGCTGCGGCCCACGCTGTCCTTGTTCACCTCGACGTCCAGGATCACGTTGCCTTCCGGCGTGATCTGCGGGGTGACCTGCAGGCGGATCTGCGCCTTCTGGAACGCCACCGAGGTCGCGCCGCTGGACGTGGCCTGCTGGTAGGGCAGTTCCTCGCCGGCTTCGACGACGGCCTGCACCTGGTCGGCGGTGATCACGCGCGGGCTGGAGATGATGCGGCCCGAGCCGTCTTCTTCCAGGGCCGACAGCTCGAGGTTCAGGAAGCGGCTGGCGCTCGCGCTGAACAGCGACAGGGCGAACGTGGCGGCCGTGGCGGTGCTGGAGACGATGCCGGCCTGCGCGGGGAAGTTCACGAACTGCGAGTCGGTGTACGGCACGGTACCGGCGATCTGGCCCGTCTGGTAGCCGACGGCCTCGTAGTTGCCGCCCGGGCTCACGTACTGGCTGCCGCCCACATGGAACGCGTTGAAGGCCGATCCACCCAGCTTGACGCCCAGCGCACGGCCGAAGTTGTCGTTGGCCTCCACGATGCGGGCCTCGATCATGACCTGGCGTTGCGCGATGTCGATGCGGGCGATCAGCGCCTGGATCTCCTCGAGCTTGGACGGCACGTCGGTGACGAACAGCTGGTTGGTGCGCGTCTCGGCGATCACCGAGCCGCGCAGCGACAGCATGCGCGTGCCGCCGCCCGCAGCCGCGGCGCCGGTGCCCGTCAGGCCGTTGGCCACCTCGAGCGCCTTCGTGTAGTTCAGCTGGAACGCCTGCATGCGCATGGGCTCGAGCTCGGCGATCTTCTTCTTGGCCTCGAGGTCGACCTGCTCCTTGGCGGCCAGTTCGTCCTTCGGGGCGATCAGCAGCACGTTGCCCGAGCGACGCTTGTCCAGGCCCTTGCTCTGGAGAATGATGTCCAGCGCCTGGTCCCAGGGCACGTCCTTCAGGCGCAGCGTCACGGTGCCGGTGACGGAGTCGCTGGTGACGACGTTGAAGTCGCTGAAGTCGGCGATGATCTGCAGCAGCGCGCGGATCTCGATGCTCTGGAAGTTCAGCGACAGGCGCTGGCCGGTGTAGCCCGTGCCCGGGACGAGCTTGTTCGGGTCGACCTTGGCCGGACGCACTTCGAGCACGAACTGGTTGTCCGTCTGGTAGGCGCTGTGCTCCCACGAGCCGGTCGGCGTCACGACCATGTGGACGTGGTCGCCGGCCTGCGTGGTGGTGACGCTCTGCACCGGAGTGCCGAAGTCGGTGACGTCCAGGCGGCGGCGCAGGCGCGCCGGCACGTTGGAGCGCAGGAAGTCGACGACCAGATCCTTGCCCTGCTGCTTCAGGTCGACGCCGACCTGGTTGCTCGGGAGGTTCACGACGATGCGGCCGGCGCCGTCGGCACCGCGGCGGAAGTCGATGTCGCGCAGTTCCTGCACGTCGGCGTTCTGGCTGGCGGCGAAGTGCGTGTCGCCGGCGGCGGCAGGCTGGGCCGCGGCGGCCGCGGCCACCGGGGACGCCATGTCGAGCGCGATCAGCAGCATCTTGCCCTGCAGTTCGGCGTGGTAGCTGGACGGCGTCTTCAGGTTCAGGACGAGGCGCGTGCGCTCACCGGAACTGGCCAGGCTGACCGAACGGATGTTGCCCTGGTTGACCTCGACGCTGGACTTGCCGGAAGCGTTGGTCACGCCCGGCAGGTCGATCGCGACGCGCGGGGGCGCCTGCACGGCGAAGCCCGCCGGCACGGCCGACAGCGCCTCGCTCAGCTCGACGCGCACGACATCCGTGCCGCCCTGCTGCATCCCCGTCACCGACGTGATCTTGGGCTCCGCCCACGACGTCAGCGGCAAACCCAACGCCAAAACAAGCGCTGCTCCCGCGGTCCAACTCCGCATAGTCCGATTCTCCTGACTGCTGTTCATCGCGCCTTCTCCTGAAGCTGGAGGGTGCTGGTGCGCTCTATCCATTCACCCGTGGGGTCTTGCACGGTTTCCCGCAAGGCAATTTGTGTGTCCGTGATGGCGGTGATCTGGCCGTAGTTCTGGCCGATCCAGTCGCCCACCTTCACGTCGTGAAGGCGGTTCTCCACCATGAGCAGTGCGTGCGACTTGCCGCCCTGCTGGAGCGAGCCGACCATCGTCATGCTGTCGAGCGGGTACGACTCGAGCTCCTGCGTCGCATGCGCCTTCGCGGCCGCCAGCAGCGCGCTGCCCTTGCCGTTGGACGCGCCACCCACGGGGATCAGCTTCTGCGTGCCGAACGGTTCGACGCCCGTGACGCCCAGGTAGGGCTGGGGATCGAACTTCTTCGGCGGATAGATCGGCGCGATGTTCGGCTTGATTTCCTTGTGCTGCTGCTCCATCCACTGGATCAGCTCGTCGTTGTCGGCGGTGCATGCGCCGAGGCCGGACAACAGCAGCGCCCCCGCCGTGATGCAGAGAAGACGGTTCATTTCTTGTCCTTCGCGCCAGCCTTGCGAGCCTCGACGACCTCGGCCTGATCGAGGTAGCGGTAGGTGCGCGCCAGGGCCTCCATCGACAGGCCGCCGCCGGCGGACTTCGGATCGGGGCTGATCGACAGGTTGTGCAGCGTCACGATGCGCGAGAGCGCCGCGATGTCGGCCGCGAAGGCGCCGATGTCATGGAAGCGGCCGCTGACGCGGATCGCGATCGGCAGCTCGGCGTAGTACTCCTTGGTCTCGGTCTGGCCAGGGATGAACTGGTCGATGACGAGGCCGCGGCCGACGCCGGCCTGGTTGATGTCGGTCAGGAGGGCGTCCATCTCGGCCTTGCCCGGCAGCTGCTTCTCGAGCTGCGTGACGTAGGTCTGGACTTCTTCCTTCTGTTTCTTCAGGGCATCGAGGTTGATCGCCTGCGCGAGCTTGGTCTTGTACTCGGCCTTCAGCGCCGGTTCCTTGTCGCGCGCGGCCTGCAGGTCGTCTGCCTGCGAGCTGAGTTCGACGAACCAGCCAACGACCACGACCAGGATGACCACGACCATCCACACGGTCAGGCGCGGCAGCAGCGGCCACTGGCCGGGCTGGTTGGGGTTCAGGTCGCGGAACTGACTCAGTCCGCCACGCATCGCGGCGCCGAAATCCGGGCCCTTGTTCTTTGCAGTAGCCATGCTTACCTCGTCGCCGTCGAAGCGGCCGAAGCCGTTGCGGCAGCGGCAGCCGCGCCGGAAGCCGCACCCGCGGCGCCTGAGGCGGCAGCGCCCGGAGCCGGCGGACGCTTGAGCGTCACGCCCATGATGAAGGAGAACATGCGCCGCTGGTCCTTGCTGCCGGCGACCTGCATGGTCTGCGCGCGGATCTCGACGAGCTGCGGCTTCTCCAGCCACGGCGAATTGCTCGCCGTGTTGCGCAGGAACTCGGAGATGCGCTCGTTGGTCTGCGCGACGCCGGTGATGGCGACCTGCTGCCCGCCCTGCTTCACGCTTGTCAGGAACACGCCCTCGGGCGTCTGCTTGACGAGTTCGTTGAGCAGGTAGACCGGCATGTTGCGGTCGGCCTGGAGATCTTCCACTGCCTTCTGGCGCGCCTTCAGGGCCTCGATCTCGGCCTTGAGGGTGGCGACGTCGGCGATCTGGGCGTCCAGGCGCTTGATCTCGCTCGAGAGGAACTGGTTGTGCTCCTCCTGCGTGCTGATCTGCGTGTTGACGAACGTGTACCAGGCCAGGACGACGCCAGCGCCGACGAGCACGGCGAAGCCGATGCCGGCGAAGAATGCCTGCTTGCGTTGCTGGCGCCGCGCTTCGCGGTGCGGCAACAGGTTGATCAGAATCACTGCACGAACCTCCGCATGGCCAGCCCGCAGGCAGTCAGGTAGGAGGGCGCCTCGCGCCGCAGCTTGCCTTCGCGCACGGCGCTCCCCAACTTCATGTTCTCGAACGGATTGACGACGCGACACGCGAAGCCCGTCACTTCCTTGACCCGCTCGCGCAGGCCCGCCAGCGACGCCGTGCCGCCGGCCAGCATCACGTAGTCGACCTTGTGGTGCGGCGTGCTGGTGAAGAAGTACTGCAGCGCGCGGCCGATCTCGTGGGCCAGGCTGTCGACGAACGGCATCAGCAGCGTCGACTCGAAATCCTCGGGCAGGTCGCCCGCGAGCTTCTTCTGCTCGGCTTCCTCGAACGAGAAGCCGTACTGGCGCGAGATCAGCTGCGTCAGCTGGGCGCCGCCGAAGGTCTGGTCGCGGTCGTAGAGCATCTCGTCGCCGCGCAGCACCTTGAGGCCCGCGGTGTCCGCGCCGATCTCGAACAGCGCCACCAGCATGTCCTTGCCCTGCTCGGGCAGGCTGGAGATGACGCGACCCATGGCCAGGCGCGAGGCGTGCGACTCGATGTCGAGCACGACCGGCTTCAGCCCGGCAGCTTCGGCCAGGCCCTGGCGGTCCTGCACGCGATCCTTGCGCGACGCGGCGATCAGCACGTCGACGTCGCCTGTCGAGGTGGCGCTGGGGCCGATGACGCAGAAATCGAGGCTGACCTCGTCGAGCGAGAACGGGATGTACTGATGAGCTTCCGACTCGACCTGGATCTCCATCTCGTCTTCGCGGAGACCGGCCGGCAGTACGATGCGCTTGGTGATGACCGCCGACTGCGGCATGGCCATGACCACGTCCCGCGTCTTGGCGCCGCTCTTGGCGACCAGGCGGCGCACGGCGTCGGCCACTTCATCGAATTTCTCGATCTGGCCGTCCGCGATCCAGCCCTTTTCGAACGGCTCGCTCGCGAATCGCTCGAGTACCAGGTCCCCGGACGGGGTCTGACCCAGCTCGACCAGCTTGGCGCTGGAGGAACTGACATCCAGCCCGATCATGGGCGGATGCGTCCTTAAAAAGATGCGATCGAGAAATGACACGAGGACATGCTCCGACAGCGCTCCAATGGAAGCGCCGGGTTGATATTTTGCGGCAATCCTATCAGCAAGAACGACAGGAAAACAAAGTTAGTGTGCGGGAATGCCCGCATTTTCCCGGCATTTGGTCACCATAAGTCATGGTGGAAACTGCGCGGACGATCGCATATCCGCCATTGCATGCACTTCGACCCCGCGGTCGGAACGCTTAAGCCGCGCTTGTCGGTTTCTATAATCGGCGCTTACATCCCGGCCTACATTCATGAGCGAACCCGACAGCACGCCCGCGAAACTCCCCTCCCCGACGCCCCGTGGGGCGCCTGCTGGACATTGGGCCGGACGGGCCGGCCGAGCCGCCCTGCGCGGCCTTATGGCAATTGCCGGCGGGGTGTTGGCGTTGTTACTCGGTGTTGCAATCTGCGCGGCCATCGGGCTTGCAGTCGCGTATCCAAAGATCCCCGAGCTGAGCGCCCTGACGGATTACCGCCCGAAATTACCGTTACGGGTTTTTTCTTCTGATGGCGTGTTGCTGGGGGAATATGGCGAGGAAAGGAGACAGTTCGTCCCGATCGGCCAGATCCCGAAGGTCATGCGGGACGCGGTGCTGGCGATCGAGGACGCGCGCTTCTATCACCACGGCGGCGTCGACTACCTCGGCGTGATCCGCGCCGGGCTGGCCAACGTCGGGGAGGCGCGCAGCCAGGGCGCGTCCACCATCACGATGCAGGTGGCGCGCAACTTCTACCTGTCGACCGAAAAGACGTTCACCCGCAAGCTCTACGAAATCCTGCTGGCGCTCAAGATCGAGGCGCAATTGAGCAAGGACCAGATTCTGGAGCTGTACATGAACCAGATTTATCTGGGCCAGCGGGCGTACGGATTCGAGTCCGCGAGCGAAATCTATTTCGGCAAACCGCTCAAGGACATCACGATCGGCGAGGCCGCGATGCTGGCCGGCCTGCCCAAGGCGCCGTCGAGCTACAACCCGATCGCGAATCCGAAACGCGCGAAGGTCCGGCAGCAGTACATCATCGACCGGATGTTCGAAAACGGATTCATCACCGAAGACGAGCGCAAGGCTGCGCACGCCCAGGTGTTGACATACCGGGCGCCGAGCGAGTCGCCGATCCACGCGGAATACGTGGCGGAAATGGCGCGCCAGCTCGTCTACGCGCAATACGGCGACGAGGCCTATACGCGCGGGCTCAACGTCGTTCTGACCGTCGATTCCACCGACCAGTTGGCCGCCTACCACGCCCTGCGGCGCGGGATCATGGACTTCGAGCGGCGCCAGCAATTCAGGGGCCCGGAAGGCTATGTCGACCTGCCCGCCGATCCGAAGGCGGTCGACGCACGCGTGGCCGAGGCACTGGCGGACCATCCGGACAACGATGACCTGAAGGCCGCCGTCGTGCTGGAGTCGTCGCCCAGGAAGGTGGTGGCGGTGCTGCAGTCCGGCGATGCGATCACCGTGACCGGCGAGGGCCTGAAGCCCGTCACGTCGGGCCTGTCGCCCAAGGCCGATCCGAAGGTGCAGATCCGTCCGGGCGCGATCGTGCGCGCCATGAAGACGGACAAGGGCGACTGGACGCTGACGCAGCAACCCGAGGTCGAAGGGGCCTTCGTCGCCACCGAGCCGGGCACCGGCGCGATCCGCGCGCTGGTGGGCGGCTTCGACTACGGCAAGAACAAGTTCAACCACGTGATGCAGGCCTGGCGCCAGCCAGGTTCCAGCTTCAAGCCGTTCATCTACTCGAGCGCGATCGAGAAGGGCTTCACGCCGTCGACGATCGTCAACGACGCGCCGCTGTTCTTCGACGCCGGCACCACCGGCAGCCAGCCGTGGGAGCCGAAGAACTACGACGGCAAGTTCGAGGGTCCGATGCCGCTGCGCACGGCGCTCGCGAAGTCCAAGAACATGGTGTCGATCCGCATCCTGCAGTCGGTGGGCCCGGCCTACGCGCAGCAGTGGATCTCGCGCTTCGGCTTCGATCCGGAGAAGCATCCGCCCTACCTCACGATGGCGCTGGGCTCGGGCTCGGTCACGCCGATCCAGATGTCCACGGCGTACGGTGTGTTCGCCACCGGCGGCTACCGCGTCAACCCGATGCTGATCACGAAGGTGACCGACGCGCGCGGCAAGGTGCTGCACGAGGAGAAGGCCCGGCCGTTCAGCGACGACATGCGCGCCATCGAGCCGCGCAACGCGTTCATGATGGAGTCGCTGCTCAACACCGTCACGCGCAGCGGCACCGCCGCGCGCGCGCAAGCGGTGCTCAAGCGACCCGACCTGTACGGCAAGACGGGCACCACCAACGACTCGATGGACGCCTGGTTCTGCGGTTTCCAGCCTTCGCTCGCGGCGATCGTCTGGATCGGCTACGACACGCCGCGCAAGCTCGGCGACCGCGAGACCGGCGGCGGCCTCGCGCTGCCGGTATGGATCGAGTTCATGCAGACCGCGCTGAAGGACGTGCCGCAGGCACCGCTGGAGGCGCCCACCGGCGTGATGAACGTCAATGGCGAGTGGTACTACGACGAGTTCGGGCCGGCCAATGGCGTGAGCGGCCTGGGCCTGGACGACAAGTCGCCGGCGCAGAGCACCGACGACGAGAAGAAGAGCATCCTCGACCTCTTCAAGACCGGCACTTGAGGCGGCGCCCCGCGCGCCGGGCGCTTCAGGCCAGCATGCCCGCGAACTGGTGCGCGAAGCGATGGGCGTCGCCGGGCCAGCGCGCGGACAGGTAGTTGCCGTCGCGCACCGTGAAGCCCACGCGCCGCAGGCGATCGGAATCGCGCAGCAGCGCGGGCGGCCCGACGAGGAAGTCGCGCGGCGAGCGCAGCGCGGCGGCCACCTCGTCCTGCACCGATTGCGGATACGTGCGGTAGTAGTCGCCCAGGCGACGGCGCGTGAGGCGCCAGGCCAGCATCTCGAGCTGGCGCGTCAGGCCGGTGGTGCGGCGGCCGTACAGCACGCTGCGTCCCGCGTCGTCCCCGTGCGTGACGCGCGAGCGCGCGGCGAGCACGGTGCCGTGGCAGATCGCGCCGACAGGGCGGCCACGTTCGAAGAAGCCCGCGACGGCCGACTGCAGCAGCGGCGATTCGAGGTATTCGCGCATGCCCGGCGCATGGCCACCGGGCAGCAGCAGCGCGTCGAAGCGGCCGGCAGCGACGCCGCCGGCGATGTCGCCCCACGGAATCGGCGCGCACCAGGCCGGCGACTGCGCCATGCGGTCGTGGTCGGCCACCGCGCTGCCCTGCGCGCGCAGCAGGGGCGCGAGCAGCCCCAGCCCGGTGCCGTGCAGCATGCGCGGATCGGCCTGCGCCGGTGCGCCGTCGGGCGTGGCGAAGACGAGCGCGTGGCCGGCCTCGGTCAGCACCCGCCAGGGCACGCCGGTCTCGGTCGGGTCGAAGTCCTGGCGCGGGAGCGGGACGAGGACAGTGGCCACGTCAGAAGCCGTGAATGAATCCGGCACGCTCGAGCGACGCGTGGCGAGCGGGCGTGCCGGATTCGTCCACGGGTTCTTTTTAGGCCGTGAACGCCAGCACCTGGCCGGCCTGGCGGCTCGCTTCGTCCGACAGGCGCGCGAAGAACTCCACGCCGTCGCGCGTGTCGCGCCAGCCCTGTTCCGAGAACTTGAAGTGGAAGCCGCCGTTGCGCGCGGCGAGCCAGATCTCGTGCAGCGGCGGCTGCTTGTTGACGACGATCTTGCTGCCGTTCGGGAACTCGAGCTCCACCAGGCCGCCGGCGCGGTTGGTGTCGATGTCGACGACGCCTTGCTGCAGCCAGGCGTCGCACTGGCGCTCGATGGCCGCCAGCACGCGCTCGGCGGCGGCCTGGTATTCGGTGTCCTGCAAGGTCGAGGCCGACATGGTCGATAGAATCCGTGGGATGAATGGAAGCCAGGGATCGAGTCTAGCGGAGCGTCGCCGCCCTGCGCGCGGTGGCGTCTTGGCCGCGTGCGCCGCGGCGCTCATGCTCGCGCTGGCCGCGTGCGGGCAGAAGGGGCCGCTGTACATGCCGGCCCAGGCCGGCGGCGCGGCCAAGCCGGTGGCGCGATTGCCGAGCGCGCCCGACGACGGCCGCCCGGTCGCCCCGCCCGCGCCGCTGCAGGGCGCCAGCTCGCCGGGGCGGCCCTAGTCCGCTCAGAGGCGGCCTTCCTCGACCGCGTGGCACGCCACGCGCACCGCGCCCGAATCCCGCAGTTCCGGCCGCTCGACGCGGCAGCGCTCGTTCGCGTGCGGGCAGCGCGGATGGAACGCGCAGCCGGGCGGCGGCGCGAGCGGATCCGAGACCTCGCCCTGCACCGGCGCGCGCTCGCGGCGCGTGCCGCGCGCATCGGGCACCGCCGCCAGCAACATGCGCGTGTACGGGTGCCGCGGCGCGCCGAAGAGCTCGCCGCGCGGCGCGAGTTCGACCAGCCGGCCCAGGTACATCACGCCCACGTCGTCGGCCACGTAGCGCACCACCACCAGGTTGTGCGAGATGAACAGCATCGTCAGCGCGCGCTCGTGCTGCAGGTCGGCGAGCAGGTTGAGCACCTGGGCCTGCACGGAGACGTCGAGCGACGAGGTGGGCTCGTCGCAGACCAGGAACTCGGGGCGGGTGGCGATGGCGCGCGCGATCGAGATGCGCTGGCGCTGCCCGCCGGAGAACTGGTGCGGGAAGCGGCGCACGTCCACGCCTTCCAGGCCCACCGACGCCAGCAGCGCGGCGACGCGCTCGCCTGCCTGCGCCGGCAGGATCAGGCCCTGCTCCAGCAGCGGCTCGGCCACGATGTCGCCGATGCGCCAGCGCGGGTCGAGGCTGGCGAATGGATCCTGGAAGATCATCTGCATGCGGCGGCGCAGCGCACGCGCCGCGGCGGCCGGCCCGGCCAGCGTCGCCTGGACGTCGACGCCCTCGACGCGGACGCTGCCCTGCGTCGGCGTCTCCAGCCCCACCATCATGCGCGCCAGCGTCGTCTTGCCGCAGCCCGACTCGCCCACCAGCGCCAGCGTGCGGCCGCGGGCAATGGTGAAGCTTACGTCCTGCACCGCGGCGATCGTGCGCGGCGCGTCGCGACGCAGCAGGCGCTCCGTCAGGGGCCGCCGCAGCGCGTACGACTTGCCCAGGCCGCGCGCCTCCACCCCCACCGTGCCTGCGATGGCGGGACGCTCCGGTCCAGGCGCGCGCCCCCCGCTCATATGGCAACCTCCGCCCTTCGGGCTGCGGTGCGAGCGCCTGCGGGCGGCCGGGCGCCGCTCATGCAGGCGTGCCCTCCACGATCGGCCACCAGCAGGCGGCGCGCGTGCGCTGCACCAGGGCCAGCTCGGGCCGCTCCTCGGCGCAGCGCGGGCTCGCCTTGGGGCAGCGCGGATGGAAGGCACAGCCGGGCGGGATGGCGTCGAGGTCGGGCAGCGCGCCCGCGATCTGCGCGAGCCGCGCGAGGTCGCCGTCGAGCGTGGGCACCGCGGCCATCAGTCCGGCCGTGTACGGGTGCGCGGGACGGCGGATCACCTCGTCGACCGGGCCGATCTCGACGATGCGGCCTGCATACATCACGGCCACGCGGTCGCAGGTCTCGGCGATCACGCCCATGTCGTGCGTGATCAGCATCACGGATGCGCCGTGCACCTGCGTGACGTCGCGCAGCAGGCCGATGATCTGCGCCTGCATGGCCACGTCCAGCGCGGTGGTGGGCTCGTCGGCGATGACCAGCCGCGGTTCGCCCGCCAGCGCGAGCGCGATCACGACGCGCTGGCGCATGCCGCCGGAGAATTCGTGCGGGTATTGCGCGAGACGCGCCTCGGCGGCCGGCAGGCCGGCCTGGCGCAGCAGCTCGATCGCCCGCTCGCGCGCCTGCGCGGCGTCCAGCGGCAGGTGCGTGCGCAGCGTCTCGACCAGCTGGTGGCCGATCGTGTGCAACGGGTTCAGCGACGTGAGTGGATCCTGGAAGATCGCGCCGATGCGCCGGCCGCGCACCAGGCGCATCGCCTCGCGCGGCAGGTCGTCGATGCGCTGGCCTTCCAGCAGCACCTGGCCGCCGGACACGCGCCCCGGCGGCTCCAGCAGGCCGATGATGGCCGCGCCGGTGACCGACTTGCCAGCGCCCGATTCACCCACGACGCCCAGGATCTCCCCGGCGGCGACGTCGAACGTCACGCCGTCGAGCGCGCGCAGCGCGCCGTGGCGCGTCGGGAACTCGACGTGCAGGTCGCGTACTTCGAGCAGCGGCCCGGTCATCTCAACCTCGGGTTGAGCGCGTCGCGCAGCCAGTCGCCCAGCAGGTTCACGCTCAACGCGACGAGCACCAGCGCGGCGGCCGGGAACAGCGTGATCCACCATTCGCCGGCATAGAGGAAATCGTTGCCGATGCGGATCAACGTGCCCAGCGACGGCGCGGTGGGTGGCACCCCCACGCCCAGGAACGACAGCGTGGCCTCCGCGACGATGGCCTGCCCCACCTGGATCGTGGCCAGCACCAGCACCGGCCCGAGCACGTTGGGCAGCACGTGGCGCCGCAGCAGCCGCCAGGGACGCACGCCCGCCAGGCGCGCGGCCTGCACGTAGTCCTTGTGCCGCTCGACCAGCGTCGAGCCGCGGACGGTGCGCGCGTAGCGCACCCACTCCGTCAGCGTGAGCGCGAGGACCAGCACGGCGAACGCGAGCGTGTCGCGCGCGTGCGGGAAGATGGTACGACCCACGCCGTCGATCAGCAGCGCGATGAGGATCGGCGGGAAGGACAGCATGACGTCGGACAGCCGCATCAGCGCCGCATCCACCAAGCCGCCGGCGAAGCCGGCGAGCAGGCCGGCCGTCACGCCGATCACGACCGACAGCGCCACCGAGCTCAGTCCCACCATCAGCGAGATGCGCAGGCCGTACAGCAGCGCGGACAGCATGTCGCGCCCCTGGTCGTCCGTGCCCAGCGGATGGCTGGCGCGGCCGTCGGCCATCCAGGCGGGCGGCAGGTGCGAGTCGGCCAGATCCAGGTGCGCGAGATCCGACGGGTCTTGCGGCGCGAGCCACGGCGCGAACAGCGCGCCGAGCAGGCACAGCACGGCGATGGCGGCGGCGAGCAGCGCCGTCGGCGAACGCACGAAATCATGCCGCAGGTCGCTGGCCCACCAGCGCTTCCAGCGCGCGCGGCGCGGCGCCCCGGCAGCGGCGCGTTCGGGCGTCGACGGTGCGCGCAGCGTCACGGCGCGGCCTCCGCGCGCGCGCCGTGCGGGCGCAGGCGCGGGTCGACGACGGCGTAGAGCAGGTCGACGACCAGGTTGATCACGACGAACACCAGGGCGATGAAGCACAGGTAGGCCGCCATCACGGGCACGTCGGGGAACTGCACCGCCTGGATGAACAGGCTGCCCATGCCCGGCCAGGCGAACACCGTCTCGGTGATGACCGAGAACGCGATGAGGCTGCCCAGTTGCAGGCCCGAGATCGTCAGCACGGGCATCAGCGCGTTGCGCAGCGCATGGCCGAAATGCACCACGCGATCGGGCAGGCCACGGGCGCGCGCGAACTTCACGTAGTCCGAACGCAGTGCCTCCAGCATCTCGCCGCGCACGAGACGCATCAGCAGCGCGAGCTGGTAGACGGCCAGCGTGACGGCCGGCAGCAGCACGTGGCGCCAGCCGTCCAGGGTCAGCAGGCCCGTGCTCCAGCCACCCAGCTGCACGGTGGCACCGCGACCGAAGCTGGGCAACCAGCCCAGCAGCACCGAGAAGACCTCGATCAGCACGATGCCTACCAGGAACGTCGGCAGCGACACGCCCAGCAGCGAGACGGCCATCACGGCTTTCGCATCCCAGCGGCGCCGGCGCAGCGCGGCGTAGACGCCCAGGGGCACGCCCGCGGCCACCGAGATCAGCGCCGCGACGACCGCCAGCTCGAGCGTGGCCGGCAGCCGTTCGCCGATCAGCGCGGAGACCTCGCGCCCCTGGCGCAGGCTGATTCCGAAGTCGCCCGCCAGCGCATGGCCGACGAAGCGGGCGAACTGCACCGGCACCGGCTTGTCCAGGCCCAGCTCGGCGTGCAGCTGCGCGCGCTGCGCGGCCGTGGCGTCCTGGCCCACCAGGTGGCTGACCGGGTCGCCGACGTATTGGAACAGCGAGAACGCTCCCAGGCCCACGACCAGCATCACGAGCACGGCCTGCGCGAGTCGGCGAAGGATGAACGGCAGCATCGAGGGCAAGAATACCCGCGGAAGCGCGTCCGGGCGGCACGGGCTTTCGCTAGCGGCCGGCGCGGTCGCGCCCGCTCCGTTCCTGCAAAAAAAAGACGCCGCGCGGCGCGCGGCGTCCGTTGCCAGCCGCGGCCCTCAGTTGCCGAGCGACGAATCGCACTCGGCCTGCAGTGTCACGCTGCGGGTGCCCAGCGCCGTGTGCGTCGACGCGTCGCGGAACTGCAGCTGCAGCACCGTCGAGTACATCGTGTCGCAACCGTTGGCATGGTAGGCATTGACGGTCCAGCTCGAGCCGCCGCCGAGGTTGAACCAGGCGCCCAGCGCGCTGCCGGACGGCGAGGCATTGCCGCCCACCTGGTTCGCGATCACCTCCACGCCGCCCCCATTGGTCGACGGTGCGTTGCTGGCCCAGGAGCTCACCGACGGGCTGGCCGAGAAGCTGCCGATCCCGTCACCCGTGTAGCCCGAGGCCGACGCGGTGCCGTTCGCGCCAAGCGTCAGCGTGGCCGACGGGTCATAGTAGGGCGACGAGATGGACGTCAGCGTGGCGCCGTCGGGCAGCGAGATGGTGAACTGCGGCGGCACCGAGACCGTCACGGACGCCGCCTTCGAGCTCGTCTTGGCGTTGGTGTCGGTCACCGTCTCGGTGACGGTGTACGTCCCGGCTGCGGCATACGCGTGAACCGGGCTTTTCACCGTCGACGTGCCGCCGTCGCCGAAATTCCACGCATACGAATTGATCGTGCCGCCGACGTCGGTCGACCGGTCGGTGAACGTGGCCGTCAGGCCGGACACCGTGTCCGTGAATGCGGCGGTCGGACCCGTCTGCGCCGGCGTGAACGCCGTCGCGAAGTTGGCGACCTGCAGCGAGCCGTAGCCCGTGGCGTAGTCCCAGCCCACGCCCGCCGGATAGCCTTGGTTGCCCTGGGTCACGTCGTGGAACCAGCTCGGGTGGCTGGCTGCGCCCTGGTAGAGCGTCGCCGCCGGGAACGGCAGCGTGTTGTTGTTGGCCGACTGGATGCGCGCCCAGAAGCCCGTGAACAGCGGCGCTGCCAGCGAGGTGCCGCCGATCTGCTGCAGGCCGCCGTTGACCCGCACCAGCGCGCCGCTCTGCGGGCTGGCGTCGAACGAGATGTCGGGGACGCCGCGCGCGGTCGAGCTGCCCAGCACGCCCGCGTTGCGCTGCCAGCTGGCTGCTGACTCGGTCAGCGACGGGCCGCCGCCGGCGCCGCCCAGGGAGCTCTGCTGGCACGAGGACGCGCTGGTGCAGGACCAGGCCGTCTCGGCCGCCCACTGGTTGCCGTTGTTGGTGCTCAGCGTCGTGCCGCCGATGGCCATCACCCACGGAGACACCGCCGGGAAGCTTTGAGACTTGGCTGCCGCCGCCCCGCACTCCCAGGCACCGGAGTCGCCGGATGACACGGAGAACGTCTGGCCCTGCGCCACCGCTGTCTGGAAGATCTGGTCGTCGGCCGCCTCCGAACCGTCGTTCTTGTTGCTCGTCTCGCACTCGCCGAGCGAGACGTTGATGACCTTGGCCTTGTTGTCCGTGACGACCCGGTTGTAGCCGGCGGTCAGCGCCCCGTTCGTCCAGCCGGCGGCGTTGTACAGGATCATCGACTTGATCGTGCCGCCGGCCGTCGCCAGGGCGGACTGCGTGTCCATGTTCCACTCCACCAGGCCCGAGGTGTCGCCGCTGGCGGTGCTGATGACCGTCGTCGTGACCGGCGGCGCGGGATAGCCCGCCTGCGCCGCGAAGGCGTTGAGGTCGGTCAGGGTCTGCGCAAGCGAGCCGATGGTCATGA
Source organism: Vitreoscilla sp. (assembly GCA_045810285.1). Classification (GTDB taxonomy): domain Bacteria; phylum Pseudomonadota; class Gammaproteobacteria; order Burkholderiales; family Burkholderiaceae_C; genus Scleromatobacter. The sequence goes on from JBJMWE010000301.1 coordinate 30,124, forward strand.
TGCCGATCGTCGCGTTCGTCGCGCTGGGCAGCGAACTGGCGCCGTAGATCGCCGCGAAGTTCGGGATGCCGATGCCCGCGATGGTGCTCAGCGGATGCACGGCATCGGTCGAGGCGGCCACCTTGGCATGGACGCTGGCCACGTGAACGGTCTGCAGGCCACCGACGCTCAACACGATGCCACCCAGGCTGGCGGGCACCTGGGCGTCCGAGACGTTGGCGTACGCGGAGCGGCCGTCGACGTCGTAGGAATGCAGGTCGGCGCGGAACGCGTTCTTGACGGCCCCGGCGTTGCCGTCGGCCTCCACCAGCAACCGGTTGCCGGCGATGGTGACGTTCATGAAGCCTTGCGAACGGAGGTAGTCCGCCACGGCCCGGGCTTGCGCCGCCGTGGGGGCATGGCGCTCGAGGAACTGCGCCGAGGTCAGGGGCGTGCCGCTGCCGGCGCGCAGCGCGGTGGTCAGCGCATCGAGCTGCGGCTTGTCGCGCAGCTTGAGCGCCACGACGACGTGCACCAGCTCGCCCGCGCGCATGGGCGCGAGGTGCACCGCGCCTTGCGGGTCATGCGCCCGCGTCGCCGTTGCCACCCAGGCCGGTGCGGCGGCGGCCTGCACGGAGGCCGCGAATGCACAGGCCAGCAGTGCAGGCAGCACCTTCAACCGCTTGCGCGCGGTGCCGGCGCGAAGGCGCGCCGCCATGTTCGATCTGATCATGAATTGTTCTCTCCCGATGGATTGATGTGTGCGCCGCGGAGCGGCCGTGGCGGCTCCGCCAGCTCTTCGCTCACCGGGGACGAGACGGGGCCAAATGACTTCCAGGCCACGGCCAGTCTCCCGAGAGCGCATCGATTCTCTCGGGCCCGGAACACCGGCTTGTCGGGTACATACCCTACCGGGTAGGGTATGGCTGGGCTAACGCTTAATTCAAGCTGACCCGACCCTGAGCAACATGTGACGCATTCATGACGCAGCCGGCATCCGGCCGCCCGGTCGGTGCCCGGGGCGCTGCGTCCGGGCTGTCGTTGCTCGCTGCCGTGGACGCCGCAGGCGTTCGCGCGCAGGCCACGCGCCAATGAAAAAGGTTCTTCGCCGATCTGCGGGCAGGCGGCCGGCAACGTGGCTGCCGGGCGGGGGCATCGCCTCACGGACAGGCTCATCCCTTGACCCTGTCATCCTGCGCGCAGTCGCAGGATCCACCCCTGCCGGGCCGCCGCGTGTGTCATAGACCCCGCTGCTCGCGGCAGCCGCACATGACC
>JBJMWE010000302.1:0-7061 GCA_045810285.1 Vitreoscilla sp.
CAAACATACCCAACACGTCGAACAACCGATCTAGAACCGCGCGGCCGCGCTCGCCGCCGCGCGTGCGTACGGGCGCGCGATGGCCAACGGCGTCGCCGGCCGCCAGGACGGCCTGCTGCGCCTGGTGCCCGAACACGCCGATGAGGCGCCGCTCGCCGCGGCCCTGGCGCGCAGCGGACTGCCGCCGGCCTACCTCGAGGCGTGGCGGCCCGACCAGGTGCAGGCCGCGGGCGGGCCGGCGCATCCGGCCTGGTTCTATCCGGCAGGCGGCTGGATCGCCCCGGGCGAGCTCGTGCGCTGGTGGCTGCAGGGCGAGGGCATCGCGTGGCGTGGCGGCTGCAGCGTGGCGCGCCTGCGGCATGACGGCCATCGATGGGAATTGTTCGACGCCGCGGGCACGGCGCTGGCCACGGTCGACGCCGTCGTCTTCGCCAACGCCGCGGACGCGACGAGCCTGTGGTCGCGCGCGAGCGACGCCGCGGGCCGCCCGCTCGCCGCCGACACCCGCTGGGTCCCCGCGCTCGCGTCCACGCGCGGGCAGGTCAGCATCGTCGCGGCTGCCACGCCGGGCCTGCGCGCGCCGAAGTGGCCCCTCGCCGGCGCGGGCTACGCCCTGACGCTGCCCGACGGCGACGTGCTGTGCGGCGCCACGACGCACGCCGACGATCCCGACACCGACGTGCGCCTCGCCGACCACGCGCACAACCTGCGCCAGCTCGCGGCCGTCACCGGCTCCGCGTTCAGCGCCCCGCGGCCCGAGTGGGTGGAGACAGCCGACGACGACACGCACCTGGCCGCCACGCTGGTGGCGCGCGGGCAGCTGCATGGCCGCGTGGGCTGGCGTGCGACGGCCGTGGACCGCCTGCCGCTGGTGGGCGCCGTGCCGCTGCAGCCCGCCGACGACGCCGCCGCCCTGCCCGACCAGCCGCGCCACTGGCCCCGCGCGCCGGGGCTGTTCGTCGCGTCGGGCTTCGGCTCGCGCGGGCTCACCTGGGCGCCGCTGGCCGGCCGCCTGATCGCGAGCTGGATCGCGGACGCGCCGTACCCGCTGCCCTCGGACCTGGTCGATGCGCTCGACCCGGCACGCTTTGCCGCGCGCGCCGTGCGGGCGTCGCGCCGGCCCGGCTGAGCCGTCTCAAGGCTTCGCGTCGCGCAACGTCATCAGCGTCTCCAGGACCCGGCGCACCGGCGCATCGAGCTGCGCGCGCGGGCGGTGCGCCACGCCCATGCGGCGCACGAGCGCAGGCCGCAGGGGCCGCACCTGCAGGCGGCCGCCGAGCGTCTCGTCCGGGTGCTCGAAGGGCAGCACGGAAACGCCGTAGCCGGTGGCCACGAGCTGGCGCGTGATCTCGTTGATCGTCACCTCGATGCGGGCCCGCGGCCGCAGGCCCGCTGCGGCGAACCATGCGGTGACCGTCTGCGCGATGTGGGTGTCGGGTTCCTCGAGGATCAGCGGATGCCTGGCGAGCCATGCCGGCGTCACCGCGGCCGGCGCCTGCATGCCGGCCGGCAGGATCGCCAGCATGGGCGTGCGGCGCAGCGGCGTCACCTCGAGCGCCGCGTAGCCGGGCTGCGGCAGCGCGACGAGCGCGAGGTCGAAGTCGTCGACGAACAGGCCGCGCATCAGGCCCGCCGAGGTGCCGAGCACGAGCTGCACGTCGATGTCGGGATGCCGCGCCTCGAAGGCCGCGATGAGCTGCGGCAGCAGGTAGGTCACCGCGCCCGCGGTGCAGGCCAGGCGCACGCGGCCGACCTGGCCGTCGCGGTGGCGTTCGACCGCCTCGACGGCGTCGTCGGCCTCGCGCAGCAGCCGCCGCGCGCGGGCGACGAGGTCGGCCCCGGCGGCGGTGGGCGTGACGCGGCGGGCGCCGCGCAGCAGCAACGGGGTGTCGAGGCGGCTCTCGAGCTCGCTCACGTGCAGGCTGACGGTCGGCTGCGCGAGATGGAGTGCGCGTCCGGCGGCGGAAAAGGTGCCGAGGTCCACGACGGCCACCAACGTGCGCAGCTGGTCAAGGTTCAGTTCTCTCATCATGTTTCCTGATAGCTTGCTGCAGGATTCTCAACTTCCCCGATGCTAGCGCCGCGGGCAACATCCATGCAATGAACCCCTCCAGGCCATTGCCCGTGCGCACGCTCGTCGCGCTGTGCATCCTCAACCACGTCGCCCTGTCGGGTGCCCGCCTGGCCTTGGTCGAACAGGGGCTGCGGCTGGGCGTGCACGCGCTGGTGCTCGGGTTGATGTTCGCGCCGTTCGCGCTCGCCTCGACGCTCGGCGCGCTGCCGCTGGGGCGCTGGGTCGACCGCATCGGCGCACGCCGGCCCGCGCTGGCGGGCATGGCGCTGACGTCGCTCGCGCTGGCCATCTCGGCGCTGTGGCCGACGGAGGCGGTGCTCGCCGCGGCGGCGGGCGTGATCGGCCTGGGCTACACGGCATCGCTGATCGCGCTGCAGTCCGAGATCGCGCGCGACCGCGACGAGCCGGCGCGCCGCGCCGGGTTCACGGCGTTCGCGACCGGCACCGCGGCCTCCAGCGGCTTCGGCCCGTTCCTGGCGGGGCAGGTCATGTCGCACGACGGCGCGACCACGACCTTCGGCATGCTGGCGGCCGTGTCCGGCCTGGCCCTCGCCGCCGGCGCGTGGAGCGCGGCGCGGCTGCTGTCCGTCGCCGACCGGGATGCGGACTCGCCCGCCGCGGCGCCGGCCTCGGCGTCGCTGCGCGGCCTCGCGGGCCTGCGCCGACTGCTGCTCGCGGATCTGGGCATGGCGCTCGCGTGGAACGCCAACGGTTTCGTCGTGCCCCTCGTCGTGCACGGACACGGCTGGCCGGCGGACGTGGCCGGCAACCTGCTGGGCGTCTTCGGCGCAGCGGTACTGGCCGTGCGTGCGCTGCCGCACGCGTGGCGCACGCGCGGCAGCGACTGGGGCGCGGTCACGCGCGCGCTGCTGGGCAGCGGTGCGGTGCTGGCGCTGCTTCCGCTGCTGCCGGCGATGTCCCTGCACTACCTGCTGCAGGTACTGCTCGGCTGCGGCCTGGGCAGCTCGCTGCCGTCGATGATGGCGCTGCTGGAATCGCGCACGCCCGATGGCCGGCGGGCCGAGGTGCTCGGGTTGCGCCAGGCCGTGCTGGGCCTGAGCGCGGCCACCACGCCGACCGTCCTGGGCGCGCTGGTCTCGGCGACCGGCCTGGCGCCGCCGCTGGTGGTGCTGGGGGGCGCCCTGCTGGGCCTGGGCGCGGCGATCGCGCCGAGGACGCCGCGCAACCCGTGAAGGGGTGGGCGCGCACCCTCGACGCGAGGCGAGCGGGCGCGCCGGATCCTCAGCCCTTGTCGTAGGCCAGCGTCTGCACGCCCGACGCCGTGCCCAGCAGGCACACGCTCGCGCGATGGCGCGCGAAGATGCCCACGCAGACGACGCCCGGCCACTGGTTGATCTCGCGCTCCAGCGCCGCCGGGTCGGTGATGGACAGCCCGCGCACGTCGACGATCGGGTGGCCGTTGTCGGTGAGCACGCCCGCGCGCACGCTCGGCTGCCCGCCCATCGCCTCGAAGCGGCGCATCACCTGCGGCACCGCGATCTGGATCACCTCGACCGGCAACGGGAAGCGGCCCAGCACGTCGACCTTCTTCGATTCGTCGGCGATGCAGACGAACTGCTGCGCCAGGTCGGCGACGATCTTCTCGCGCGTCAGCGCCGCCCCGCCGCCCTTGATCATGCAGCCCCGGCCGTCGATCTCGTCGGCGCCGTCGACATAGACGCCCAGGCCGGTCACCTCGTTGGCCTCGAGCACCGTGATGCCGTGCTTCTTCAGGCGCTCCGTGCTCTGCACCGAGCTCGACACGGCGCCGGCCACCCGCACCGGCATCCTGGCCAGCGCATCGATGAAATGGTTCACCGTGGAGCCCGTGCCCACGCCGACGATGCTGCCGGGTTGGACATGCGCGATGGCGGCCTGGCCGACGAGGGCCTTGAGTTCGTCTTGGGTCATCGCCCGATTATCGCCGGCACCGATCGCGCGGACGCCCGTTGCCGCGACAATACCGGCACCTCCACGACCCGTGCCGCCATGAACTTCGTCCGAATCGCCGCCAGCGCCGCCCTGCTCGCCGCCGCCGCGGGTTGCGCGGTCCCGGACTTCTCCCCGAGCAAGCTGGGCGCCTCGCAGTTCGCCGATGCCTCGCGCGGCGTCGTCCTGGTGAGCACCGGCGCCGTGGAGCGCTGCGTGGGCGCCGCGATGTGGGCACCGATCTACGTGGCCAGCACCGAAACCCTGGTGCCGGACCACCCGCTGCTGCCGATCGACGCCACCCGCCAGAGCGACTTCGCCGATCACTTCGGCACGCTGAGTGCGGTGTCGCTGCCGCCGGGCCGCTACATCATCACCGCGGAGTGGGCCAATCCGGTGTCCGAGCCCACCAGCAAGGTGCCGGCCTGGTCCTTCGACGTCGTGGCGGGCCAGAGCGTCTACATCGGGGAGATCTGGCGCACGACGCCGTGCCAGCTCAGCGCCAACCTGGTGCTGCGCGACAGCTACGAACGCGACGTGGCGCTGGCCGAGAAATTCAACACGCACTTCATCACCCAGCCGCCGCGCAAGGCGCTGGGCAGCACCCTGCACAACGACCTGGTCGGTCGCCAGACGAAGGACTCGATCCCCGAGCGGGTGCAGACACACGGCCAGGTCATGCGTCAGTGAGGCCGCGGGGCGATGACCGACAATGCGGCCTCCGCATCCGTCCTGCCCCGCCGCTCCATGTCGCTCGTCCCCTACGCCCTCACCCGCCCGTTCCTGTTCGGCCTCGACCCCGAGCATGCCCACGAGCTGACGCTGGACGCGATCGCGCGGCTGCAGAACACGCCGCTGCAGTGCCTGTGGGGCGAGACGCGCGTCGCCGATCCGGTGACCGTCGCCGGCCTGAAGTTCCCCAACCGCGTCGGCCTGGCCGCCGGCCTCGACAAGAACGGCCGCTGCATCGACGGCCTGGGTGCGATGGGCTTCGGCTTCATCGAGGTGGGCACCGTCACGCCCAAGCCGCAGCCGGGCAACCCCAAGCCGCGCATGTTCCGGCTGCCCGAGGCCAACGCGCTGATCAACCGGCTGGGCTTCAACAACCTCGGGCTGCAGGCCTTCCTGGCCAACGTCCGGCGCGCGCGCAGCTTCCGGCAGGGCGGCGGCATCCTGGGCCTGAACATCGGCAAGAACGCCGCGACGCCCATCGAGAACGCCACCGACGACTACCTGGCCGGCCTGGCCGGCGTGTACCCGCACGCCGACTACGTGACGGTCAACATCTCCAGCCCCAACACGAAGAACCTGCGCGCGCTGCAAGGCGACGAGGCACTCGACGCGCTGCTGGCCGCGCTGGCCCAGCGCCGCGCCGCGCTGGCGAAGGAGCACGGCCGCAGCGTGCCGATGTTCCTCAAGATCGCGCCCGACCTCGACGAGGCGCAGGTGCGCGTCATCGCCGCCACGCTCGGCCGCCACGGCATGGACGGCGTCATCGCCACCAACACGACGATCTCGCGCGACGCCGTCAAGGGCATGAAGCACGCCGAGGAAGCGGGCGGACTGTCGGGTGCGCCGGTGCTGGCGGCCAGCAACGCTGTCATCCAGCAACTGCGCGCCGAACTCGGCGCGAAGTTCCCCATCATCGGCGTGGGCGGCGTGATGTCGGGCGCGGACGCGAAGTCCAAGATAGCGGCGGGCGCCGACCTCGTGCAGATCTACACGGGCCTCATCTACCAAGGTTCCGGGCTCGTACGCGACGCCGCGCTCGCCATCAAGCGATGACGAGGCACGGCACGGGTGCTCCGAAGTCCGAGCAACATCCGGACTCCGGACGTAGGGCGGGTTAGCCGCAGGCGTAACCCGCCGTCCGCCGGCGTTCCGACAGGCCGACATGGCGGGTTACGCCTGCGGCTAACCCGCCCTACCGCTGACCACGGGTGCAGACCCAGGCTCAGTGCAGCGTCGCGCCCGTCTTCGCCTGCACATCGTCCTTTGTCACGCCAGGCGCCAGCTCCACCAGCTTCAGGCCTTGCGGCGTCACGTCCAGCACGCACAGGTCGGTGATGATGCGGTTCACGACGCCCACGCCGGTGAGCGGCAGCGAGCACTTGGGCAGCAGCTTCAGGTCGGTCGAGCCGTCCTTCTTGGTGGCCACGTGCTCCATCAGCACGACGACGCGGCCCACGCCGGCGACGAGGTCCATCGCGCCGCCCATGCCCTTGACCATCTTGCCGGGGATCATCCAGTTGGCGAGGTCGCCCTGTTCGCTGACCTGCATCGCGCCGAGGATGGCGAGGTTGATCTTGCCGCCGCGGATCATGCCGAAGCTGTCCGCGCTGGAGAAGATGCTGGAGCCGGGCAGCGTGGTCACCGTCTGCTTGCCGGCGTTGATCATGTCGGCGTCGACCTCGTCCTCTGTGGGGAACGGGCCGATGCCCAGCAGGCCGTTCTCGCTCTGCAGCCACACCTCCATGCCCGCGGGCACGTGGTTGGCGACCAGCGTGGGCAGGCCGATGCCCAGGTTCACGTAGAAGCCGTCTTGCAGTTCGCTCGCGGCGCGCGCCGCCATTTCGTCTCGGGTCCAGGCCATTGCAGTTGCTCCGGAAATGCGTGTGTTCGGGGAATGTCGGCGGGCTTACTTGCGCACGGTGCGCTGCTCGATGCGCTTCTCGGGGTGCGCGTTGAGCACGATGCGGTGCACGAAGATGCCCGGCAGGTGCACCTGGTCCGGGTCGAACGTGCCGGTCTCGACGATCTCCTCGACCTCGGCGACCGTGATCTTGCCGGCCTGCGCCACGTTCGGGTTGAAGTTGCGCGCCGTGCGGCGGAACATCAGGTTGCCCGACTTGTCGGCCTTCCACGCCTTCACGAGCGACACCTCGGGGTTCAGCGCGAGCTCCATCACGTACTGCTGGCCGTTGAACTCGCGGATTTCCTTGCCCTCGGCCACGATCGTGCCCACGCCCGTCTTGGTGAAGAACGCCGGGATGCCGGCGCCGCCGGCGCGCAGCTTCTCGGCCAGCGTGCCCTGCGGCGTGAAGTCGAGCTTGAGCTC
>JBJMWE010000303.1:0-31545 GCA_045810285.1 Vitreoscilla sp.
ACAGCTGTCCCGCGTTGAGCACCTGCTTGCCACCACCGATGTCCAGCTCCAGCCGCCCTTCCAGGCACTGCACGGTGATCTCGCCCTGCACCCGGTGTGGCGGGAACGCCTTGCCCGCCGGCAGCACGAGGCGCATCACCTCGAGCTGGTTGCTCTTGAAGAGCGCGTACGACTTGGGCGACGGCAGCGTGCCGTCGGTGGACAGGATGTCGACGATCTGTCCGGAGCTTGCATGGGGAAGAGCCATGCACCAAGTATGCGACGGCGCCTTGCGCGCTAACGCAGGGGAAATACCGGGATGTCGCCGGTCGCCTGGCGCACCATCTCGGCGCGCAGCGCGGCGACGGCTTGGGCCACCACCGCGGCCACCTCGGGCGAGCCGGCCATCGCGAGCTCGTCCAGGTGCGCGCCCAGCAACTCGACCACGAACGAGCGCTCGCCCACCAGTCCGGCCGACATCGTGCGCAGCGTCTCCCGCAAGGCCTCGTCGGCATGACGTGCGCGCGGAGAGGCGTTGATGACGGCCACCGGCTTGTGGATGAACGGCTCGAAGCCGACCAGCCAGTCGAGCGTGTTCTTGATCGTGCCACTGACGCCGTGCGCGTACTCGGGGCTGGCGATCAGGATCGCGTCCGCGTTGGCCACGGCCAGGTGCAGCGCCTGCACGACACGTGGCGGCTCCGCCTCGAGGTCGGGGTCGAACAGCGGCAGGCGCCCCAGCCAGTCGGGCACCTCGATGTCGGCCGCCGGGGCGGCCAGCCGGGCGGCCGCGCGCAGCAGCGCGGCGTTGATCGAGGCCTGGCGCAGGCTGCCGCACAGCGCGAGGACGTTCAGGGGACGTGGCGTCGATTCCATCAGGCTCACCTCGGGGACGGCGCGCCGACCGTCCCGCGAGGATGCGGCAGCGGCCCGGGCGCTTCCATGGATCCGCAGTCTACGGTCCCCGGAAAGCGCCCGCGCGGGCTACAGCAATTTGGCCAGCGTCGCGAGCAGGTCCTTGCCCTTGGGCGAGCCCCAGCCCGTGACGGCGTCGAAGCCGGACGTCGACCTGAAGCCGCCCACATGCGCGGTGACGTTGTCGCCCGCCGCGATGTCGTTGCAGCCCACCTTGCCCAGCGGCCCGCCGCCGCCTGAGGCCGCGCCGTACAGCAGCGGCGTGAGGTAGCCCACGCGCTTGCCGCCGGCCGCCGCCAGGTGCTGGTTCATGCGCGCCACGAGCGCGGCCCACAGCGGCGCCGAAGCGCTGGTGCCGCCGCTGATCTCCTGCTGCCCGCCCGCGACGACGAAGTAACCCGTGTTGGCGCTCGCGTTGGCCGCGACGTCGGGCACGATGCGACCCGCCGGCTGGCCCGGGTTGACGGGTGCGATGTCCAGGCCCGACTGCCACGCCGGGCGCGCCATGCGCACGCTGACGCCGCCGCCCGTGGAGCCGCCGTTGTCCGCGCGCAGGCCGTCGCCATCCTTCCACGCGCGCTCGCTGCGCCTGGGGCCCGTGCGCAGCAGCGTGCCGCCCACCGCGAGCACGTAGGGACTGGCGCAGGGGAAGTCGACGTGCGCGTGGCCGTCGTTGATGCCGTCGGACGAGCCGTCGTCGCCCGCGGCCACGCAGACGGTGATGCCCATCAGCGCCGCCTCCTGCAGCGCCTCGTCGACCTGCCGGACCGCCGCCGCCGTCCACACCGACACGTCCTCGGCGTAGCCCCAGCTGATCGACAGCACCTGCGGCGTGTACTTCGCGTCGTGCATGGCGGCGTCGAGCGCGTCGACCCAGCCCTTCTCGGTGAACTGGCTGAACCACACGGGGATCGTCGCCTTCGGGCAGATGCCGGCCACCACCTCCACGTCCAGCATCACCTCGCCGGTGGCCTCGTCGTTGGTGTCGGTGGGCATCTTGTCGACGCTGATCGGCACCACGGTGGGCAGGCTGGCCAGGCCGGCGGCCCGGCCGAAGGCGGCGAGGTCGTCCGCGAAGTAGCCGCCGCCGAACTCGAGCAGGCCGATGGTCTGGCCGCTGCCGTCGCCGTCGGGGAAGTCGTAGGCCTTCGCGAGCTCCGCCGGGAAGAACCAGGGGCGCTTCCTGGTCGTGGCCGCCGTGCGGTCGACGACGTGGCGCTTGCGGCCGCCGTCCGGGCGGCGCCGCACCGCGCGCCGGTTGTCCAGGCCGAAGACGCCGACGATGTCCTTCTCGAGCACCGCCGGCACGTGCAGCGCGCCGACGCGGCCGCGGTACGGGCCGCGGATGCCGTCGTACTGCATCAGCTTGACCAGGAAGGCCTGCTCCATCGCGCTGACCGGGCCGCCGAGCTGCACCGTGCGCGTGGCCGCATTGCTGGCCAGCACCGTCAGGCCCAGCGCCGAGAAGGTGTCGGACACGCGCTGGACCGCCTCGTCCGACGCGCCGTACTGCGCGCCCAGCTCGGCCGCGCCGAGGATATGCGACGGGCGCTGGTCGACGCCAGGCAGCGGCGCCTTGCGCGCCAGCTTGAGCGTGACCTCGATCCAGGCCTCGGCGTCGGACGCGCGCGTGGCCATGGCGCCGAACGCCGGCGTCCGTTCGCTGCCGGGCACCGCGATGAATCTGGATTCCGTCATGTGCAACTCCCGTGAGTGAGGGCAAGGGCACAGCCTGCGGCCGCGCTCCCGTCATTGAATCCCTCGGAGGAGGGTAGCGCCAGCGTCGCTCGCCTGATGAGCTAGGGAGGCCACGGGACAGGCCGGCGAATGGTCGCTCCGGCGGCGCGGAGCCACTGTCGGGCACGGTGCTTGCCGAACCGCTCCCAGGGGCCTCAGGGCCAAGCTGGAGACTCGAACCATGAGCAAGCAAGCAGGAATGCTGAAGTCGGGCGTCGCCGTCGCGGCCGCGCTCGCCGGCCTCGCGCTGGCCGGCTGCGGCCGGTCGGAGACGCCGGCCGACAAGCAGGTGACGGCCGGCACCGAGCTGGATGACTCGGTCATCACCACCAAGGTCAAGACCGCGCTGATGACCGACAACGTCGGCAAGGGCGGTGACACGAGCGTCGAGACACGCAAGGGCGAGGTGCTCCTGAGCGGCTTCGTCGATTCGCAGGCCCAGGCCGACCGCGAAGTGCAGCTGGCACGCGGCGTCGAGGGCGTGCACTCGGTGCAGAACAAGTTGATGGTCAAGGACGGCAAGTCCACCGCGGGCAACGTGCTCGACGACTCCGTCGTCACCGTCAAGGTGAAGTCGGCGCTGATGTCCGACGACCAGACCCGTGGCACGCAATTCGCCGTGACCACCCACAAGGGCGTCGTGCAGCTGAGCGGCTTCGTCGACAGCGCCGATGAACAGGCACGCGCGACGACCGTCGCACGCAACGTCGAGGGCGTCCAGAGCGTCGTCAACGACACCAGCATCAAGAAGTAGTCGGACACATCCAGGAGAAAACCATGCTCTACACCATCGCCGTCATCCTCGTCATCCTCTGGCTCATCGGCATGCTCACCTCGGTGACGCTTGGCGGCCTGATCCACATCCTGCTGGTCATCGCGGTCATCGCGGTGCTGTTCCGCCTGATCAGCGGACGCGGGATCTGACGCCCGTTCATCCGGACGATCGAACGGCCCCGGCCGCGGCGACGCGTCCGGGGCCGCTTTCATCCGCCCGCACGGGCGACTACAGTGCGCGGATGACGTCGTCCTCGCCCCAGCCGCTGGCCGCCATCGCCAGCTTCCACGCCCACGTCTACTTCGACGGCCCCGCGCAACGCGCGGCTGCGCTTGCGCTGCGCGAGCAGATCGGCCAGCGCTTCGCGGTGGCGATGGGCCGCGTGCACGACGGGCCGATCGGCCCGCATGCCCGCGCGATGTACCAGGTGGCGTTCGACGTCGCGAGCTTCGGCACCATCGTCCCGTGGCTCATGCTCAATCGCCAGGGACTGACGGTGCTGGTGCACACGAACACGCGCAACGAGCGCGCCGACCACCTGTCGCACGCGCTGTGGATGGGCGAGGTGCTGGACATCGTCGATCCGCAGCGGCTGGCCGCCGACATGGACGCGGAGGGACCGCGTCCGACGAACACCACGCCGACGCTCGTGGCCTAAGCCCGCGCGTCCTTGAGTGCGCCGTGCACCGAGACCACGGCCTGCAGCACGCCGCCCGCGTCGCCCACCAGCGCGGCGCCGGCCAGGCCCACCACCGCGCTCGCGATCGCGAGGCGATCGCCAATCTTCTTCACGGTGCCGAGGAACGCGTCGACCTCGTGGGCGGCGTCCTGGATCTGGGCGATGGCGTCGCCGGCCTGCGCGCCGAGCAGCTTCACGGCCTTGCAGCGCAGGTCGATGGCGCGCTGGTCGAGCGTCATCTCGAGGTTCAACGCGCGGTCGACGTCGGCCGCGGCGGGGTTGTCGCGGCGCCAGTTGAACAGCACCGTGGACGCGTGGCCCGCGACGTCGGCGAGCTGCGCGACCGCGTCGGCGGTGTCGGCGTCGGACGGCGCCGCGGCGGTGGCCAGCGCGGCGGCGGCGAGGTCGGATGCGGTGGGAGCGGTCATGGCGAGCCTCCTGGTTCGTTCAGTCACAACGCCGCGGCGTCGTCGTTGATCGCCTGCACCTGGGCGACGAAGGCCGCGACCAGCTCGAGCCGGCGGGCGCCGTCGATCTTGTCGAAGTTGGCGATCAGGTCGGCATGCGCGGCCAGCAATGCGTCGGCGCTCGTGTCGAACGCGCGCACGCGGCGCGCCTCCAGCTCATTGGCGGCGATGTCGGCGCGCGCCGCCGTCTGCGCCCAGCGCCAGGGCAGGCGCGCCTCGACGTCGGCCTGCGTGGGCGCGTTCGACGCCGTGACGAGTCGGCCCAGCTCGCCGCGCATGACCTCGCGGGTGTCGGTGAGCTGGCCTGCGTAGACCTTGCCGGCGTACGACTTCATCGCCTCGACGACGATGCGCAGGGGCTCCTGGTTGTCTTCCAGTGTCGAGCGCTTGAGCGTCTCGATCTTCGCCTCGGTGAGCAGCGCCACGGCGGCCCGCGCGATCCGGGTGGCCGCGCCCAGCTTGCCGCTGTCGAAGACCGGCGTGCCGTCGCGCGTGGCCAGGGCCTTGGCCGCGCCGGACAGGCCCTTGAGCTCGCCGTCGAACACCGTCGGCCTGGCGCCCGAGAGCCTGGCCAGCGCGCCGGCGTAGTCCGCCAGCGCCTGGCCGAACAGCGCCGCGGTGGCGCCGGCCTCGCGCAGCGCCTGGCACTTGGCGGAGGCGGCGCGATCGGTCGCGGCATCGTCGAACGGGCCGGGATTGCCGAGGGCCATGTAGCGCTCACGCTGCTCGCAACTGGCCGCCAGGCCCGACGTGAAGGGCTTGTAGACGGTCGCCAGGTGGCTGGAGGCGGCGCCGAAGTCGGCGACCGGCTGCATCTGGGCGGCGCAGCCGCCCAGCAAGGCGAGGGCGATCGCGGCGAGGGGCGGCGCGGCGCGCGAACGGGTGGACATCGGCATCTCCTGCGCTTGTCGTGGCGGGGGCAGTCTACGTTCGCGCGCGGCCCGGCGCATCGCTCGTCCTGGGGGGTATGCAGGCGTGTCGCACAATGCGCCGACCAGGCCCTGGAGGACACCGAGATGATCGACCACACCGGCGTCGCCGTCAGCGACTTCGAAGCCAGCAAGGCGTTCTATGTCGCTGCGCTGGCGGCCATCGGCTACGCGAAGCTGATGGAGTTCGGCCCCGAGATCACCGGGTCGGTGTCGGTGGCCGGCTTCGGCGAGCCGCCCAAGCCCGACTTCTGGATCAGCGCCGGCACGCCCAACCGCCCCGCCATCCACGTCGCGTTCCGCGTGGCCGACCGCGCCGCGGTGCGCGCGTTCCACGCCGCCGCGCTCGCCGCCGGCGGCACCTGCAATGGCCCCCCGGGCATCCGCGCCCACTACCACCCGGACTACTATGGCGCCTTCGTGCGCGACCCCGACGGTCACAACATCGAAGCCGTGTGCCATGAACCGGAGAACCCCTCTTGAAGACTGCGTCGATCCGCGGCCTGTGCGCCGCCGCCCTCGCCGCCCTCGCCTTCCCGGTCCTGGCTGACGAGGTGCAGGTGGCCGTCGCGGCCAATTTCTCCGGCGCGGCGCAGAAGATCGCCGCCCTGTTCGAGAAGGACACCGGCCACACGGTCAGGCTCTCGTTCGGCGCCACGGGCAAGTTCTACGCGCAGATCGAGGCCGGCGCGCCGTTCGACGTGCTGGTCGCGGCCGACCAGGCCACGCCCGGCAAGCTCGTCGCCGAAGGCAAGGCCCTGCCGGCCACGCTGCACACCTACGCGATCGGCAAGCTGGTGCTGTGGTCGGCCGACCCCGCGCTGGTGGACGCGAACGGCGACGTGCTGAAGTCCGGCACGTGGAAGCACCTGTCGGTGGCCGACGCCAGGCTCGCGCCGTACGGCCAGGCGGCCCGCGAGACGCTCGCGTCGCTCGGGCTCGCCGACGCCGTGCAGCCGCGCGTCGTCACCGCCGAGAACATCGGCCAGGCGCTTCAGTTCGTGCAGAGCGGCAACGCGGAGCTGGGCTTCGTCGCGCTGGGCCAGGTGCAGGCGCCGGACGGCTCGAGGCCGGCCGGTTCGATGTGGCTGGTGCCGGCCAGGCTCCACGCGCCGATCCGGCAGGACGTCGTCGTCATCGCCGGCACCCGGGTCGACAAGGCCGCCACGCAGTTCGTCGACTACCTCGCGAGCGACAAGGCACGCGCGGTGATCAAGGCCTACGGCTACGGCTGGTGACGGTGGAGGCACGGCGGCGATGAGCTGGGGGGACGACGCGCAAGCAGTGCTGCTGACGCTCAAGCTCGCGTTCGTCGTCACCGCGCTGCTGCTCGCGTTCGGCACGCCGCTCGCCTGGTGGCTGGCGCACACGCGCTCGCGCTGGAAGGCGCCGCTGTCCGCGCTGGTCGCGCTGCCGCTGGTGCTCCCGCCCACCGTCCTGGGCTTCTACCTGCTGATGCTGATGGGTCCGCACGGCGTCGTCGGCCGCGCGACGCAGGCGCTCGGCATCGGCCTGCTGCCGTTCAGCTTCGCGGGGCTGGTGGTGGCGTCGATGCTGTACTCGCTGCCCTTCGTGGTGCAGCCGATCCAGACGGCGTTCGAGGCGATCGGCGCACGTCCGCTCGAAGCCGCCGCCACGCTGCGCGCCGGCCCGTGGGCGCGCTTCGCGCACGTGGCGCTGCCGCTCGCGCGGCGCGGCGTCGTCACCGCCGCGGTGCTGGGCTTCGCGCACACCGTGGGCGAGTTCGGCGTCGTGCTGATGATCGGCGGCAACATTCCCGGCGCGACGCGCGTGATCTCCACGCAGCTGTACAACCACGTGGAGGCGATCGAATACCCCGAGGCGCACCGGCTCGCCGCGAGCCTGCTGGCATTCAGCTTCGCGGTGCTGCTGGGCGTGTACCGGCTGCGGCCGCAGGGCACGCTCGTCGGCGCGCCCGCCGACGGAGCGCCGCGCGCATGATCGCCGCCACGCTGCGGCTGCCGCGCGGCGCATTCACGCTCGACGTCGCGCTCGACCTGCCGGCGCGCGGCACGAGCGTGCTGTTCGGTCCGTCGGGCTGCGGCAAGACGACCCTGCTGCGTTGCCTCGCGGGGCTCGAGCGCGCGCCGCGCGGGCGCGTGGTGGTCGACGGCGAGGTCTGGCAGGACGAGGCCGCCGGCGTCTTCTTGCCGGTGCATCGCCGCGCGGTCGGCGTCGTGTTCCAGGAGGCCAGCCTGTTCGAGCACCTGGACGTGCGCGCCAACGTCGAATTCGGCTGGAAGCGGCTCGCGCCGGCGCAGCGGCGCGTGTCCATCGAGCAGGCCGTCGAGTGGACGGGCATCGGCGCGCTGATGTCGCGGCCGACGACCCGCCTGTCCGGCGGCGAACGCCAGCGCGTGGCGATCGCGCGCGCGCTGGCCGTCAGCCCGCGCTTGCTGCTGATGGACGAGCCGCTGGCCGCGCTCGACGCGGCGCGCAAGGCCGAGATCCTGCCGGCGATCGAGCGCCTGGGCGCGCTCTCGGGCATCGCCGTCGTCTACGTCAGCCACGCGATCGCCGAGGTCGCGCGCCTGGCCGACCACGTGGTGCTGATGGACGCCGGCCGGGCCGTCGCGGCGGGCCCGGTCGGCGACCTCCTGAGCCGGCTCGACCTGCCGCTGCCGCCCGGCGAGGACGCCGGCGTCGTGCTGCTGGGCGAGATCGGCGCGCTCGATGCGCCATGGCAGCTGGCCCGGCTCGACGTCCCCGGTGCCTCGTTCTGGACGCGCGACCCCGCGCTGCCCGTCGGCCACCCGATCCGGCTGCGCGTGCTGGCGCGCGACGTGTCGCTGAGCCTGGCCGAGCAGCCGGGCAGCAGCATCGCCAACCAGCTCCCCGCGGTGGTGGAGGCCATCGCCGACGACGCGCACCCGTCACAGGTGCTCGTGCGCCTGCGCACGCAGGGCGGCGCGAGCGCGCTGCTCGCGCGCGTGACGCGCCGCAGTGCCCACGCGCTCGCGCTCGCGCCGGGGCTCGCGGTATGGGCGATGGTCAAGTCGGTGGCGCTGCTGGATTGAGGCGGGGCGCTCGACAGGGCGCGGCACCGCGCGTTGTCGTCACGACATGCGCGCACTTGCGTCGGCGCCGCCCCGTGCCGATCGCCCGTCCGCCCACCGCCCACCAGCATGTTGCAACGCAGCAACAGCCCTTTGCCACCCTGGTTTCCAGATCAAGCTTTCAGCGCCTTGTTCTTGTCGGGATGCGGCGTTCCCGCTAGAGTCCGTGTCGCGTAATTGCGAATCACTCGCACTTGCATCATCAATCAAGAATCGCCGCGGACGCCGTCCGGCCGGCCACGACAAGACAATGAACGCTCCCGGCTCCCGTCCGGCGCCCGGCTTTCCCGCCCGGGGCCTCGCGCTCGCCCTGGCCGCCCTGCTCGCGGCCTGCGGCGGCGGCAGCGACGCTCCCCCGCCGCGCGACAGTGGCGGCGCCGCCACGCTGTCGGCGGCCGCCCGGCTGGGCCAGAAGATCTTCGCGGACACGGCGTTGTCGGCCTCCGGCCAGCAATCCTGCGCCAGCTGCCACGTGGCCAACGCCGCCTTCGCGGAGGACGCGTCGGCCAGCGGCGTCGACCAGGGCTCGCCGGTGCCGCTCGGCGGCCCGGGCATGACGCTCACCGGCTTCCGCAACACGCCGTCGCTGATGTACTCGTCGCTGACGCCCGCGTTCTTCTTCGACGGCGACGGCAGCCCCAACGGCGGCTTCTTCCGCGACGGCCGCGCCGCCACGCTCGCCGAGCAGGCGACGATGCCGTTCACCTCGTCCTTCGAGATGGCCAACGCGGACGCCACCGAGGTCGTGGCGCGCGTGAAGACGCGGCCCTGGCTGGCCGAGTTCGTCGCGCTGTACGGCGACGCCGTGCTGGACGACCCCGACACGGCGCTCGCGCGCCTGGGCAGCGCGCTGGCCGCGTTCGAGTCGGAGGCGCCGTCGTTCGATCCGTTCTCCAGCAAGTTCGACGCCTACCAGCGCGGACAGGCACAGCTGACGGCGCAGGAGTTGCGCGGCTTCGGCCTGTTCAACAACGCCACCAAGGGCAACTGCAGCGCGTGCCACCCCAGCACGTCGGCCGACGGGTCCACGCCGCCCATGTTCACCGACTTCAGCTACGACAACCTCGGCATCCCGCGCAACCCGCTGATCCCCGGCAACGCCGCCTCCGCCCCGGGCTACACCCCGTTCAACAGCACCGACGGCGTGCACGCGTACTACGACCTGGGCGTGTGCGGGCCATTCCGCGCAGGCACCGCCAGCCTCTCGGCCAGCTGCGGCCAGTTCAAGGTGCCCACGCTGCGCAACGTCGCCGCGACCGCGCCGTACTTCCACAACGGCCGTTTCACGACGCTGAAGGAAGCCATCGGCTTCTACGTGCGGCGCGACACCCATCCCGAGGAGTGGTACCCGACCGCGGCCGACGGCACCGTCACCAAGTTCGACGACCTGCCCGCGGCCTATGGCGGCCAGTTCGTCGTCAAGGCCGGCGTCGTCGGCAGCGACGCGGGCTACGTGGGCAACGTCAACACGGGCGAGATTCCGTACAACCGCTCGATCGGCGACACGCCCGCGCTGTCGACCGACGAGATCGACGACGTCATCACGTTCCTGTGCACGCTGACCGACGGCTTCGATCCGGCCCGTCCCGCCGCGCAGGTGCTTCCCGCCCAATGCCAGGCCGCCGCGCACGCAACGGCCGCCAACCCGTCTTCCAGGAGCCGCTGAACCCATGAACAAGACCTCCGTGGCCCTCGCGGCCCTGACCCTGTGCCTGACGTTGCCGGCCCATGCCGCCGATCCGTCCCCCGACGTGGCCGACAAGCTCGCGCAGCAGATCGGCCAGATGCAGCAGCAACTCGATGCGATGAAGCAGGAGCTGGCCCGCGTCAAGGCGCAGAACGACGCGCTCGCCGCCGCGCAGGCCAAGGCGGCGGCCGCACCGCCGGCACCGGCGCCGGCCGTGGACGCCGACCATCCGCCGGCCGCGCCCGTCAGCGGGATCCCGCCCAACCTGGGCCTGTGGGGCTACGGCGAGATCTACTACTCGAACCCGACGCACGACCATCGCCTGGCCACCGCCGACCTGGCCCGCGCCGTCTTCGGCATCGGCTACAAGTTCGACGAGAAGACCAGCTTCAACTCCGAGTTCGAGGTGGAGCACGCGGTCGCGTCGGCCGACGATTCCGGCGAGTTCGAGGTCGAGCAGTTCTACATCGACCACCAGCTCACCAATTCCGTCAACGCCCGGCTGGGCCTGTACCTGATGCCGGCGGGCCTGATCAACGAGCACCACGAACCGACCGCGTTCTACGGCGTGCACCGCAACTTCGTCGAGACGCTGATCATCCCCAGCACCTGGCGCGAAGGCGGCCTGGGCCTGCACGGCACGAGCGACATCGGCCTGAGCTGGGACGCCGGCATCACCACCGGGCTGAACCTCGGCGGCTGGAACCCGACGCCCGAGGATCCGCTGTACCGCACCGCGTCCGATCTCGGCGAGGCCGCGCCGATGCAGGCCACGCACCAGGAACTGCAGAACGCCAACGTGCAGCACCTGGCGCAGTACGTCGGCCTGAACTACACCGGCGTGCCCAACCTGCTGCTGGGCGGCTTCGCGTTCACCGGCAACATGGCGATGCCCGACACCCCGGCCAACCTGCCGCAGTCGCGCGTCACGCTGTGGGAAGCGCACGCGCGCTGGACGCCGGGCAACGCCGACATCTCGGCGGTGGTCGCGCACGGCTCGTTCTCGAACACGGCCACCTACAACCTGGACAACGCCGGCGCCTCGAACCCGCTGCCCTCGTCGTTCCTCGGCTACTACGTGCAAGGCGCCTACAAGGTGTGGGAGAGCGGCGGCTACAAGCTCAGCCCGTTCGTGCGCTGGGAACACTACGACATGGGCGCCAGCTACGCCGGCATCGCCCCGGGCTTCACCCCGGTGCCCACCGGCCTGGCCTCGGACGGCAAGCCCTGGCCGACGCCGCGCGACCACGTGTGGACGCTGGGCACCAATTTCTACCTGAACCCGAACGTGGTGCTCAAGGCCGACTACCAGCGCTTCCGCACCAACACGGACCTGACGCGCGTCGACCTGGGGCTGGGCGTCAGCTTCTGAGGCGCGCCCTCGCGCCAGCGGGACCACGTCATCCTGCGCGCGGTCGCAGGATCCCCGTTCGCCGATGCGGCGCCCGTGCCTGTCGCACTGCGGACATGGCCGTCATCGCGGCGCGTGGATCCTGCGACTGCGCGCAGGATGACATGACGTTGGTGACGGTGCATGGCCGGCGCGCGAGGGCGTTCCGCGGTCAGGTCTTGCGCCCGCAAGACCGACCCAAGGCGACCCGTCAGTCGCGCGACGGGTAGCCCGTGATGGCCCGGATGCGCGCGTACAGCGGCGCGAGCCGCGCGTACATCTTCTGGTAGACCTGCTCGTAGAGCTCGTCGTACAACGCCGCGTTGCGCGGGTCGGGTTCGAAGCGGCGCTCGACGCGCGTCATCGCCTTGACGGCGGTGGCGAAGTCGCCGTGCAGGCCCAGGCCCACGGCGCAGTCGATGGCCGCGCCCAGGCCGCTCGTCTCGTAGACGTGGGGACGGCTGGCGGGCAGGCGGAAGACGTCGGCCGTCAGCTGCAGCGCGGCGTCCGACTGCGAGCCGCCGCCGGACACGCGCAGCTCCGCCAGCGGCACGCGCGTCTTGCGCTCGATGCGCTCGCGGCCGTCGCGCAGCGCGTAGGCCAGGCCCTCCAGGATCGCGCGGTAGACGTGCGCCCGGGTGTGGGCGTCGCCGAAGCCGATGATCGCGCCCTTGGCGTCGGGGCCCGGATGGCGGATGCCGGGCGTCCAGTACGGCTGCAGCACCAGGCCCAGCGAGCCGGGCGGCACGGCGGCCACCAGCTCGTCGAGCAAGGCCTCGGGCGCGACGCCACGCTGCTGCGCGGCGTTGCTTTCGCGGTCGCCGAACTGTTCCTTGAACCAGCGCACCATCCAGTAGCCGCGGAAGATCTGCACCTCGCTGTCGAAGTGGCCGGGCAGCGCGGCGGGGTACGGCGGCACGAGCGACAGCGCCTCCACGTAGTTCGTCGTGCAGACGTTGATCGTGGCGGTGGTGCCGTACGACACGCTGCCCACGTCCGGCGCGAGGCAGCCCGAGCCCAGCACCTCGCAGGCCTTGTCGGCCGCGGCGGCGATGACGGGCGTGCCTGCCGGGATCCCCGTGGCGGTGCTGGCCGCGGCGCTCACCTGGCCCAGCACCGAGCCCACCGGCCGCAGCTCCGGCAGCTGCTCGCGGCGCACCGCCAGCGCCTGCCACTTCCAGTCCGACGGCCCGGCCCAGCCGTGCCGCTTGAAGTCGAACGGCACGTAGCCCACCTGCGAGCCGATGGAGTCGACGAACTCGCCCGTGAGCTTGAAGTTCAGCAGCCCCGACAGCAGCAACACCTTGTACGTGCGCGCCCAGGTGTCGGGCTCGTTCTCGGCCCACCAGTTGACCTCGGCCTCGCGCTGGAAGTAGCGGATCGTCTCGGCCACGCCGGCCATGCGGAACGCGGCGCGCCACGCGGCACCGATCCGCGGCGGCCGCGTGGCGCGACGCTGGTCCAGCCAGATCAGCGCCGGCAGCACCGCGTGGCCCTGGGCGTCGACCGGCATGATCGTGCCGCGCTGCGTGGTCACCGACACGCCGCGCACCCGCGCTGCCTTCTCGGGATGGTCGAGCCACAGCAGGCGGCAGGCGCGCGCGCAGGCGAGCCAGAAGCCCTCGACGTCGTGCGACATCCAGCCGGGCCGCTCGACGACGTAGTCGTCCAGCACCACCTGCGACTTGGCCACGAGGTTGCCGTTCGGGTCGAACAGCAGTGCGCGCGTGCTCTGCGTGCCGCAGTCGATGGACAGCAGCAGGTCGTCGGAACGGGCAGTCGTCATGGGGCGGGCACCGAGTAGCACTGGTCGATGAGGCGGGCATAGCGCTCGCACTGGTCGCGCCATTCTCCGGCAGACCAGCGCAGGGCCTCGCGCGCGACCGGCTCGAGGCGCGGCAGCAGCGCGGCGGCGCCGTCGGGCAGCAGCAGGCCGAGGCGCGTGCGGCGCAGCAGCAGGTCGTCGAGGAAGCGCACCTGCTCGTGGCGCAGCGCCCAGTGCAGCTCGGCCCAGGGCGTGGCGGTGCCGGGCACCTGCTCGAGATCGGATGGCGCGCATTCGCGCACGAGCGCGGCGGCCTGCGCGCCGTGGCGTCCCAGCAGGCGGCCGCGCAGGCCATGCGGCAGCGCGGCGAGCGCGGGCGACTCGGCCACCGTCGCGAAGATGGCGTCGGCCTGGCGCCACGCGAAGTCGGCGGGCGTCATCGCGGCGTGCGCGCCGTCGTCCTGCACGTCGTCCGCGGACAGGCCGGGCACGCGGCCCGCACGCGGCGGGCGGGCCGCCAGGTGCGGCGCGGCGTGGCGCAGGGCATCGAGGGCGTTGACGCGGAACGTGGTCAGCTTGCCGCCGGTGACGGTGACCAGGCCCTGCTCGTCGCGCACGACGTGCTCGCGGGGCGCCTTCGACGGGTCACGGCCCGCGGCGCGGTCGTCCACCACGGGCCGCACGCCGGCGAAGGCGGCGATGGCGTCGGAGGCCCGCAGGTCCAGCCGCGGGAACGCGGCGCGCACGGCCTCCAGCAGGTAGGCCGTCTCGCCGGGCGTGATGCGCGGTTCGATGTCGGGGTCGTCCGGGTGGTCGTGGTCGGTGGTGCCCACCAGCGCGACGCCTTCCCACGGCGTCGCAAACACGGGGCGGCCGTCGCGCGGATGCATCAGGCCCACCGACTGCGCGACGGGCAGCTTCCACAGCGGGAACACGAGGTGGCTGCCGCGCAGCGGCCGCAGCATCGGCGCGCCGAGCCCGCGGCGCAGGCCGTCGGCCCAGAAGCCGGTGGCGTTGACGACGCAGCGCGCCCGCACAGGGCCCGTGAAGCCCGCGCCCTCGATGCGCGCGCCCACGACGGTGCCTGGCGCGAGCCTGGCGCCGCCGTCCGCGCCGGGCGCGGACGGCGGCACGTCCACGTCACCCGCGCGCAGCAGCGTTTTCACCGCCGCGCGGTTGAACACGCGCGCGCCATGGCGCTGCGCTTCGTGCAGCACGCGCAGCACCAGGCGCGCGTCGTCGGTCTTGGCGTCGAGGTAGCCCGACGCACCGAGCAGGCCGTCGGTCGCCAGGTGCGGCGCGAGCAGGCGCACCTCGTCGGGCGAATGGAACGAGCGCGCGCGCTCGCCGGCCATCGCGTCGTAGATCGCCAGGCCCACGCCCAGCGTGCGGCGTGTCGGCTGGCGGCCCGCGTAGTGGCCCATGAGGAAGCGCTGCGGCTCGACCAGCCCGGGCGCGTCGCGCAGCAGTCGCCCGCGCTCGCGCACCGATTCCAGCGTCAGGCCGAACGCGCCCTCGCGCAGGTAGCGCAGGCCGCCGTGCACGAGCTTGGACGAGCGCGACGAGCTGCCCCACGCGAAGTCGCGCGCCTCGACCAGCATCACCGCCAGCCCGCGCCGCGCGGCCTCCAGCGCGACGCCGGCGCCGGCGATGCCGCCGCCGATCACCAGGATGTCGACGTCGTTCAATGCAGGTCCTCGCCGCCGTGCGGCAGCGCCGCGCTCATTCGTCCCCCAGCAGGTTGCCGCGCGCCATCAGGCCGTGCGGATCGAACTCGCGCACCATCGCGGCGATGGCGGACATCCCCGTCGCGCCCTTCTCGGCCGCCAGCCAGCGCGCGTGGTCCTTGCCGACGCCGTGCTGGTGCGTGATGGTGCCGCCGTGCGCGACGATCGCGTCGCCCACCGCGGTCTTCAGCGACTGCCAGCGCGCCAGCGCCGTGTCGTAGTCGGCGCCGATGCGATAGACGAACGTCGAGTACACGCTCGAGCCCTGGGCGTAGACATGCGACAGGTGCGTGTAGCAGTGCGTGCGTTCGCCGTGCTGCGCGAGCGCCGCGCGGCCGGCCGCCTCCATCGCGTCGACCATCGCGTCGACGCGCGGCCAGTCGCAGGCCGTCTCCATCGTGTCGACGGCATAGCCGGCGTCCCACAACGCATTGCGCAGGTAGACATTGGCGAAGCGGCGTTCGGCCCACTTCCTGCCGAGCAGCGTGCCGGTCGACACGCCGCCGTGCTCGCGCCACACGGCCGCGGCCGCGCGCTGCATCGCGCGCACCGCGCCGGCGTCGTCGCCCGTGAAACCGGCAAGCAGCAGGCACTTGCCCTCGCCGATGCCGCGCAGGGACAGGTAGCGTTCCAGCCACGCGATGGCCGAGGCGTGGCCGGCCATCGTGAGCGTGGTGAAGGTCTCGGCGGCATTGGCCAGGCGCAGCATCGACAGGCCGAGCCGGGCCTGCGCGATGCGGCGCACGGCGGCGGTGGCGCTCGCCCAGTCCGGGAAGAAGACGCCGACGAACCGCTCGGCGGCCGGCGCGCGCGTGACGCGCACGCAGGCCTCGGTCAGCACGCCGAGGCGGCCTTCGGAGCCCAGCACCCATTCGCGCAGGTCGGGGCCGGCGGCGGATGCCGGAAAGGTCGGCAGCGTCCATTCGCGTTCGGGCGTCTGCAGCGTGCCGCCGGCGAACAGCTGCTCGATGCGGCCGTAGCGCGCCGATTGCTGGCCCGACGAGCGCGTCACCACCCAGCCGCCGAGCGTCGACAGCTCGAAGCTCTGCGGGAAATGGCCCAGCGTGAAGCCGCGCGCACGCAGCTGGGCCTCCAGGTCGGGGCCCGCCACGCCGGCCTCGAAGCGCGCGAGCTGCGCGACGGGGTCGAGGTCGAGCAGCCGCATCATGCGGCCCATGCCGAGCGTGAGCACCGGCGTCGGGCCGACCGGCGTCAGGTGCCCGGCCACGCTGGTGGCGCCGCCCGCAGGCAGCACCTGCACGCCGTGCGCGCGCGCCCAGTCCAGCAGCGTGCGAACCTCGGCCGAGGTCTGCGGGAACGCGACGCCGTCCGTCACCCGTCCCAGCACGCCGAAGCGCAGGCGCAGCCAGTCGTGCATGGACTGGCCGAAGCTGGCGCGCAGGCGCGTGTCGGCGCGCGTGTCCACCAGCGGATGCGGCGGCAGGCGCGACGGCTGCGCCTCGACCTGCGCGAGGGCCGCGGCCAGCGTCGCGTCGGCCACCGGCCGCCCCTCGCCCATGGCCTGCGCGAGAAAGGCACGCGCCTCGAGCTTGAGCGCCTCCTGCACGCGGGCGTCGCCCCAGCCGTTCCAGCGTCGTTCGGTGGTCATCGTGGCTATACTCGTTTTTCCAGGTCGACAGGCGTCGACGGCCGCCGGCGAATGGTTCGCGCAAGGCCTACGGACGCTACGCCGCCATGGTGCGGCGAACGCGGCGCCAGGGCTTGTCTTTCGCCGACAGGCGAGTTGCCACAACATGCCAGTCCCGCCCGCGGCGACGCCCCTCCCGCCCAGCCCCCGCAGCGCCCCGAACGACGCGGACGCGCCCTGCCCGATCCCGCCGGCCGCCGACGCGCGCGTGGCCATGGCCTACGCGCAGACGGCCGTCGCCGCCGCACAGGCCATGGGCGTGGACGCCGCGCGACTGTGCGGGCACCTGGGCTGGCCCGCGGAGATGCTCGACGCCTCGCGCGACAGCCTGACCGTGGCCGAGTACATCGCGCTGCTGGGCACCGGCGAGCAGCTCGCGGGCAACCCGGTGTTCGGCCTGCACACGGGCCTGCACGCGCGGCTGTCCACCTACCCGTTCTACGGCCTGGTGGTGTGCGCCTGCACGACGCTGCGCGGCGCGTTCACGCAGACCCGCCGCTACGAAGGCCTGGCCCACGACCTGGGCCGCTCGCGCCTGGACGAACGCGCCGGCATCGCCACCTACTACTGGGACTCGCCCTGGCTGGCCAGCTGCACGCCGGCCGAGGCGCGCCACCTGGTCGACAGCGTGCTGGCCGGCATCCTCACCTTCGTCAGCTGGCTGGCCCACGAGCGCCTGCCGGTGCATGAGTTCGGCCTGCCCTACCCCGAACCCGAGCCCGCGATCCGCGCCGCCCACGCCCAGGTGTTCGGTCCGTCGGTGGTCTACGGCGTGCCGGCCGCGTACGGGCGCTTCGACGCCGCCCTGCTCGACCGCCCCGTGCCCAACGCGGACGGCAGCATGCTCAAGGTGCTGCAGCGCCACGCCGACGAGCTGCTGGCCGCGCGCCTGCGCGCCACCTCCGAGCCGCGCATCGTCACCGACGTCCGCCGCGAGGTCGCCGCCCAGCTCGCCAACGATCGGGCCCGCGTCGACGACGTCGCCGCCGCGCTGGCGCTCAGCACCCGCACGCTGCAGCGCAAGCTCGCCGAGGCCGGCACCAACTTCCAGGCCGTGCACGACGCGGCCCGCCAGGCGCTGGCCGAGGAACTGCTGCGCGATTCGAGGCTGAACCTGACGGACGTGGCATTCATGCTGGGCTATCGCGAGCAGAGCTCGTTCAACCGGGCGTGCCGGGAGTGGTTCGGGGCGACGCCGGCGCGCACGCGCGAGCGGTTGCGCCGGGCGGGCTGACGGCGCGCGCGCGACTCGGTCTCGCGGTGACTGTGCTCGCTTCGCGCTGGCCTGCATGACGCGTGCGGCAGGGCAGGCAGGGCTCCCGACCGTCAACTTGCCGTGCGTCGTACCCGTCGCGGCTGCGACTCACGCCGGCATTTTCAACTGCTTGCGTGCCGCCAGCGCCCTGTCGCGCACATGGCACTGCTCGTAGTGGTCGTTGACCAGCCCCATCGCCTGCATGAACGCATACACCGTGGTCGGGCCGACGAATGTCCACCCGCGTTTCTTCAGGTCCTTGGACATCGCCACCGCCTCCGGCGAAGGCCCCAGCGCCGTCCCCGGCAGGAGCTTCTTCGGGCGCGTGGCCGGGTCGGGTTCGTAGCGCCAGGCGTAGGCGGCGAGCGAGCCGAATTCCTGGCGCAGCTCCAGCACGCGCCGGGCGTTGTTGATGGTGGAGACGATCTTGCCGCGGTGGCGGACGATGCCGGGATCGGTGACCAGGCGCTCGATGTCGGCGTCGCCGAAGCGCACGATCTGCGCGGCCTCGAAATTGGCGAATGCCTTGCGGAAGCCCGGCCGCTTGTTGAGGATGGTGAGCCAGCTCAGGCCCGCCTGGAAGCCTTCCAGGCAGATCTTCTCGAACAGGCGGCGCTCGTCGGTGACGGGAAAGCCCCATTCCTCGTCGTGGTAGCGGCGGTATTCGTCGCTGGCGCGGCACCACTGGCAGCGCAGCGCGCCGTCGTCGTGGGAGAACAGGCCTTCGGGCAGGGTGGCGATGGTGGCGGTCATGCGGCCATTCTGCAGCGGCTGTCGAGAAAGCGCCGGACCGCCAACCCCGCCGAAAGCCCTGCGGCGGCGGCAGCGCGCCATTCGTCCGCGAAATCGACCGTTCGGCGCACGGTGCGGCGCCGGTCCGTCGCGCCTGCCTGCAGTTCATCCGGCGCGGCTGGCGCGTCGTCGCACACCGCTCGCGCGGCCGGCCCCGCCTGCCTAAAGTCCAACCATCGCATCACGCAACGCAACAAACCCCGGAGCCCCTCATGAACAAGACCTTCGCCACCCAAGCCGCCCCCATCGCCCTGGCCGCCCTGCTGAGCGCCGCCATGTTGTTCGCCACGAACGCGCTGGCCGGCCACCAGTACCGCGTCGCGGTGGCGGCGCACGAGACGGCGCAGCTGTTCGCATCCGCCGACGTGCAGCGCGTCGTCGTGGTCGCGCGCCGCGCCAACGGTTGATCCCCCGGCTTCACCCGCCTGTCGGGCCCGCGCTGCGGGCCTTTTTCATGGTTCATCGCCGAGGCGCGGGGGAGGCTGCCGGCGACGTCGCTTGCGGGGCCGGGGCACGCCTCCCGGGCAGGCTCCTCTCTTCACCCGTCATCCTGCGCGCAGTCGCGGGATCCACCGCTGCCGGGCCGCCGCGTGCGTCATGGCCCCGGCTGCTCGCGGCAGCCGCACGATACCGACGAGACATCCTGGCAGGGTGGATCCTGCGACTGCGCGCAGGATGACGGGGCAAGGGGAATCGACGTTCCGGGCGGCGTCCCGCACCCGATCTGGACGGACGCCGTCCCTGCACTTCGGCGATGAACCGTTTCTTTGCGGCACGCAGGAGCGCCTTGTCGACGTCTGCGACGCCATCGTCGAGCTGTGACGCCTCGTCGCCGTCCGCCCGTCGCGAAGCAGGTGCCGGCGCGCGCAGCAGGGGCGTCACGCAAGCGTCACGGAGCGCGTCCAGGATCGGTGCATCGCCCCTCGCGAACGCCGCATCGACATGAACTGGTACTGCGTCATCATCGCCGACCGCGAACCGCGCCAGGCGCGCGCCGTCGACTTCGTCCGCGCGCTGCGCTCGGCCTGGCGTGACGCCGGCCAGCCCCAGGGCGCCGCGGCCTTCATCAACCGCGGCTCCGCGTCGCGCTTCACCTTCCTGCTGTCGCCCGAGGTGGCGACGCTGGCCCCGGGCCTGCTGCGCCACTACGACGCGCTGGCCTGCCCGCAGGCGCCCAACCTGCGTCGCTACGCGCCGCTGCCGCTCTGAGCCTGCGCCCGGACGCGCGCGCGCGTCACGCGTCCGCCGGCGCGAGCGCCTGGCGCTGTCCGGACGCGTCCACGGCGCTCGCCTGGACCGGCAGCCGCATCAACGCCTGGCCCATGCGGATGCGCGTGCCCGTGGCGATGCCGTCGACGAACTCGAAGCCCGGCGGCACGAACAGGATGATGGTCGAGCCGTGCTGGAACCCGCCCATCTCCTCGCCCTTGCCGAAGCGCGCCGCGACGGGAATCTCGTTGGGCCCGCGGTACTTCAGGTGCAGCAGCACGTCCGTGAACTTCAGGCGGATGCTCGCCACGAGGATGGCCGCCACCGGCACGATCGCGATGGGGAGGTTGCCGCGCCGCAGGCGCGCGCTCAGCACGGCGCGCTCGTTGCGGCAGAACAGCCGCTCGACGCGCTTGAGCGCGATCGGGTTCACGTTCCACGTGTCGCCCGTGATGTAGCTGACGTGGCTCACGTCGACGTCGTGCGGTGCATGGAAGCGGTGGTACATCGCGGACGTCAGCCGCAGCGTGATGAAGCGGCCGTCGCGGTACGGGGCCGGATCGGTGCCGGGGCCGAACAGGTCCTCCAGCCGGTACGGGAAGCCCTTGGCCTGGAACACCGTGGTGCCCGACACCGCCCCGCAGGCGCCGACGATCGCGTCGCACGGCGACGTGAGCACGCCCGGGTCGGGGTCGATCGGCCGTGCGCCGGGCATCAGCTCGCGCGTGAAGCAGTCGTGCATCGAGCGGAACTTGCGCGTGCGCGCATCGCTCAGGTCGAGGTCGGTGAACAGCTTCCACACGCCGATGGAGGCCTTGCTGACCAGCGGGTTGCGGATCTTGCTGAACTTGCCCATGAAGTGCGTCAGCGCGATGCGCGGCACGCGGTTGGTGAGCAGGAAGTTGAGGTTCTCCTGCGCGAGCAGCTTGCGGAATTGTTTCTTCATCGGATCTCGATTCAAGCGGCGCCCGGGTCGGCCGCGCGCGGGGCGCCGGGGCGCGCCACGCGAGCGCGCTCCGGCCGTCCTCAGCTGCTGAAGCGCTGGCGCAGCATCTCCCGCAGCAGCCCGCGCCGGATGGTGCGGTTGCTCTGCGCGGGATCGTTCCACCACCAGCCCTCGGCCTGCATCTGCACCGCCGCGGCCACGAAGCGGTCGATCACCGCGTCGAAGTCGGCGTCGCCGTAGTTCAGGCTGAAGATCAGGCGCCCCGTGCCCACCCAGCTGAGCGCCAGCCCGTGCGCGCGCAGGTAGAACTGCAGCATCCAGTTGTAGCGCGACGGCTGCTCGTAGAGCACGGTCCAGATCGACTGGATGTTGGCCACGCGCACCGGCACGCCGGCGGCGGCCAGCCGCTCGTTGAAGCGCGCGGTGCGCGCGTTCCAGCGCTCGTCCACGCCCTCGTACATCGCCTTGACGTCGTCGCGGTCCAGCCGCTCGAGGAACACGTTCATCGCGCCCATCACGTACGGATGCGAGTTGAAGGTGCCGCGGGCAAAGCAGATGTCGGCGGGGCGATCCTCGCGGAAGCGCTTCATCAGCGCGCGCCTGCCGCACACCACGCCCACCGGCAGGCCGCCGCCCAGCGACTTGCCGTAGGTGACCATGTCGGCCTGCACGCCGAAGTACTCCTGCGCGCCGCCGGGGGCGAGGCGGAAGCCGATGAAGATCTCGTCGAAGATCAGCACGATGCCGCGCTCGGTGCAGACCTGGCGCAGCGCCTTCAGCCATTCGGTGTAGGCCGCGCGGTCGAACTTCGCGCGACGCGCGCTGTCCACCAGCGAGGAATCGCCCGGCGCCGCCGCGTTCGGATGCAGCGCCTGCAACGGGTTGACCAGCACGCAGGCGATGTCCTTGCGCGTGCGCAGCACCTGGAGCGTCTGCGCCTTCATCTCCTCCAGCGTGTAAGTCTCGCGCGGCGGCAACGGGTTGCCGGGGCCGGGCTGCACGTCCTCCCACCAGCCGTGGTAGGCCCCGCAGAAGCGCACGAGGAACTTCTTCTTCGTGTGATAGCGGGCCAGGCGCACGGCCTGCATGACGGCCTCGGTGCCGGACATGTGGAACGACACCTCGTCCAGCCCGGAGATGCGCTGCAGGCGGCGCACGTTGTCGAGCAGCACCGGGTGGTACGCGCCCAGCACGGGCCCGAGCGCGGCGACGCGCGCGGCGCCTTCGGCGATGCACTCCTTGTAGAAGTCGTAGCCGAACAGGTTGACGCCGTACGAGCCGGTGAGGTCGTGGAAGCTGTTGCCGTCGAGATCCTGCACGGTGACGCCCGACGACGACTGCAGGAAGCTGCCCGTCTTCAGGTGCTTGCGCAGGTACGGGCTGTACTGGAACGGCACACGGTAGCTGCCGGTGAACTGCAGGTCGGAGATGCCGGTGCTGGCCTGGGCGGTCAGCGCCGCGCTCCTGGGGAAGCGTTCGGCGTACAACGCCACGAGCTTGTCGAAGCCGGCGCGGCGCCGGCGCTGGAATTCCTCCGGCGCGCCGTCCGAGCCGAAGAAGCGCGCCTCGTCGTAGGCGTAGCCGGGCAGCAGGCCCGCCACGCGCTTGGCCATCTTCGAATGGCCGGTCAGCGAGGCGTGCTTGGCACGCGAGAGTTCGAGCCGGCGCTTGATGCGCGGGGCCATGACGGCCAGCGCGGCAAGCACCAGTGCGGAGAAGGCGATGGTGGACGGTTCCATGGATCGGCCGGTCGCGCTGGCGGCTTCTCAGTGGGCGGCCGTCGGCATCGTCGGCGACGCCACGGACGAGATCATCTGGCCGCGCAGGAGCTTGAGCGGGGCCTGGTGGTAGAGGACGATGTCCATGAACGGGTCGGTGATGATCTTGAAGCCCCAGGCCAGCCCTTCCGTCGGGTTGCGCGTGATGCACAGCTGGATCACGCGGATCACCAGGCCGGCCGCGCCCAGCGACAACCAGGCGATGCCCACGTCGTGCACGAAGCCGCGGAAGTCGGCGTGCGGCGGGATCAGGCCGCCCAGCGACGGCGCGAACCACAGCGCGGCCGGGATCGCCACCCACACCGCCATCAGCACGATCTTGCGCTGGATGTTGTAGCCGGCCTTGACTTCTTCCTTGTACGCGTCGGTCACCTGGTTGACATCGTCATAGCCGCGTGGCTCGAAGAAGAAGTGGCCGGCCTGGCGCGTGGTCATCGACACCGTCCAGGCGAGCACGGCAGCGATCGCCGGGTCGACGAGCAGCAGCGCGTACGAGATGCAGAACACGATCGCGCTGACCAGGTGCAGGCTCTGGTTGATCGTGCTGTGGTGGTAGAAGCGGTGGTCGTCCCAGCGCAGCGTGCGGAGCGTTTGCATGAAGTCGTTCATGGAGATCCTCTGAAGGAATTCGCCCGGCGCGTGGCGACCGCGGCGTGACAGGATGGTGACGTCGAAATATGAAAGGGCCGTGTCCGCCGGTACCTCGAAATGACTCGGAACTGTCATCGATCTGTTGCTTGAGGCCGCCATGATCGGCAGCGACCGCAACGAATCGGAGCTTCACTCGTGGACGTTCAGACCGGCCTGCATCGGCCCCTGCGAATTGCCTGCGTGACCGAGACCTACCCGCCGGAAGTCAACGGCGTGGCGATGACGGTGGCGCGCCTGGTGCAGGGGCTGCGCGCGCGCCAGCACTGCGTGCGCGTCGTGCGCCCGCGCCAGGCCGGCGATGCGGCCGTGGCCGCCGTCGACGGCGATTTCCTGGTGCGCGGCGTGCCGATCCCGCGCTACGAAGGCCTGAAGATGGGGCTGCCGTGCACCGGCAAGCTGGTCGAGCTGTGGCGGCACGAGCGCCCGGACGTCGTGCACATCGCCACGGAAGGCCCGCTGGGGCGCTCCGCGCTGCTGGCGGCCAGGGCACTCGGCCTGCCCGTCTGCTCGGAGTTCCGCACCAACTTCCACGCCTACAGCGCGCACTACGGCGTGGGCTTCCTGAAGAAGCTGATCCTGGGCTACCTGCGCCGCTTCCACAACGCCACGCAGGCCACGATGGTGCCCACGCAGGCACTGCACGACGAGCTGCAGCGCGAAGGCTTCCGCGACCTGCTGACCGTGGCGCGCGGCGTCGACACGCGCCGCTTCGACCCCGCGCACCGCAGCCATGCGCTGCGCGCGCAATGGGGCGTCGCGGCCGACGACCTGGTCGTCACGTGCGTGGGGCGCCTCGCGCCCGAGAAGAACCTCTCGACGCTGCTCGACGCCTTCGACGCGATCCAGCGCGCGCAGCCGCGCGCCCGGCTCGTGCTGGTGGGCGACGG
The DNA here is from genome assembly GCA_045810285.1 of Vitreoscilla sp. GTDB lineage: Bacteria > Pseudomonadota > Gammaproteobacteria > Burkholderiales > Burkholderiaceae_C > Scleromatobacter. The sequence goes on from JBJMWE010000303.1 coordinate 24,294, forward strand.
CCCGATGCGCAAGGAGCTCGAGGCGCGCCGGCCCGACGCGATCTTCGCAGGGCAGCGCCTGGGCGACGATCTCGCGACGCACTACGCGTCGGCCGACCTGTTCCTGTTCCCGAGCATCACCGAGACCTTCGGCAACGTCACCACCGAGGCGATGGCCAGCGGCCTGGCCGTCGTCGCGTACGACTACGCCGCGGCGCGGCGCGTGATCGTCCAGGGCGAGAACGGTGCGCTGGTGCCGTACGACGAGCGCACGGCCTTCGTGGCCACCGCCGTGCGCACCGCGGCCGACCTCGCGAACTGCCGCGTGCTCGGCGCCCGCGCCCGCACGAGCGTGATGGCGCTCGACTGGGACGGCATCGCGGCGCAGGTGGAAGGCGTGATGACGTCGGTGATCGCGCGCAAGGCCGCGCAGCCCGCCGGCTACGCCTTCGCCTCGGCGGGCCACTCCTCGGCCTGAACCGGCGCGCGGCGTCCGCGCATCCGTTCCCGCAGCAGCAGCCACGCCAGCGCCGCGGACACGCACGCGCCCAGGCCGATCATCAGCGCGACCAGCGACACGTCGACCGCGCACAGCGCCGAGTACACGCCCAGGAACACCAGCACGCTGGCGTTCTCGTTGCCGCCCTGCACCGCGATGGAACGCCCCGCGCTCAGCAAGGCGTTGCCGCGATCCTGCAGCAGCGCGTTCAGCGGCACCACCATCAGGCCGCCCACGCCGCCCACGACGATCAGCACCGCCACGGCCAGGCGCAGCTGCGTGAGGAAGGGCAGCACCGTCATCAGCAGGCCGAACAGCACGCCGGCCCACAGCATGCGCTTGGCGTGCGCGAGCGGCACCCAGCGGCCCGCCGCGACGGCGCCGGCGATCACGCCCACGGCGACGGCGGCCTGCACGAAGGCGGCGCGGTCGAGGGTCAGGTGCATGGTCTCGCGCGCCCAGCGCAGCACGGCGAACTGCAGCGTGGCGCCCACGCCCCAGAAGAGGGTCGTGACGGTCAGCGACAGCCCGCCATCGCGGTCGCGCCACAGCTTGCGGTTGGCCTGGGCGAAATCGCGCAGCATGGCGCGCGGGTGCAGCGAGCCGACCGCGTGGCGCACGCCGCTGTCCGGCACGCCGAGGTTGAGCGCGCCCGCGAGCAGGTAGGTGCCCAGCAGGATCAGCAGCGACGGCAGCACCGGGTCGCACACGTCCGACACGATGCGGCTCGCGTGCCCCAGCAGCCACGGGCTGACGAGGAAGCCGCCCAGCCCGGTGCCCAGCAGGACGGCGCACACCGCCGCAGTCTCGATCCACGCATTGGCCGCGACGAGCTGCCCGGGCCGCACGAGTTCGGTGGCCAGCCCGTACTTGGCCGGCGCATAGGCGGCGGCGCCGAGCCCGACGACGAGGAACGCGGCGACGGGATGAAGCCCCACGACCAGCGCCGCCACGCCGGCGATCTTGACCCCGTTCATCCACGCCATCAGCCGCGCCTTGGGGAACGCATCGGCGAGCGGCCCGACGAACGGCGCCAGCAGCACGTACGCGGCGATGAACGCGACCTTGAGCATCGGCGCCAGCCAGCCCGGCATCGCGCGCTGCTGCAGCAGGTCGATGGTGACGATCAGCAGCGCGTTGTCCGCCAGCGCCGAGGTGAACTGCGCCGCCAGCAGCAACAGGAACGAGGCGGGCATCAGGCGGCGCGGATCATTGGAGCGGGCATCGCTGGCGTTCGGTCAGGATGTGGACAGGCCGCAAGCGTGAGGCACGGGCGTGAAACGGCCGTGACAAGTCGGCGACAGGGGCGGATCCCGCGAGCGCACGATACGCGCGTGCGGCGCGTCTATTGCCGGCGCCGAATCAGCTCGTCTCCCGCCCGCTGCAGCGCCGAACTCGCGTCCGCGGTGCGCAGCAACCCCTGCGCGGCCATCTTCTCGAGGGCCTTGCGCGTGAAGCTCTGCGTGGCGTCGCCGGCGCCGGCGAACAGCAGGAAGTAGCCGTTCTCGCTGACCCACAGCAGCTGCAGGTCGACCCATTCGCCGTGCAGCTGCAGCGTGACGCTGTCGCCGATCTGCAGGCCGGCGACCGGCGACGCGGTGTCGACCGGCGGCGGTGGCGGGGGCGGCGGCGGTGGTGGAAGTTCGTCGTCGAGCTGCAGGTCGACCGTGACCGGCCCGCCCGCGGGCTCCTCGCCCTCGGGCCGGCGCATCACGTGCAGGTGGATGGCGGCGATCTGGTCGAGCCAGGCCTTGCGCATCGCGTCGGACAGCTTGACCGTGGTCATGCCCGCGGTCACGCGCTCCACCAGCTGCGGGATCATCGCCAGCAGCGTCGACGCGTCGGCGCGCGAGCGCGCCTTGTCGGTGGACCAGATGAGGTCGACGGCGGTATCCATCGCCGGCGAGTTGCGGCGCGCCTCGGGCGGCAGCGTCGTCCACTCCTGCGCCACCACCAGCGCCCACAGCGTGCGGATGAAGCGCCGGGTGGGCGACGGCGGGTGCGCGGAATCGAGCTTGCGCTCCAGCCGTGCCTTCGCTTCGGCCACCAGGTCTTCCAGCGTGGCGTTGCGCTGCAGCAGCTCCAGCGCGCCTTCCACCGAGGTGAGCCGCTTCTGCGCCTCCTTGCGTTGCCACTGAGACAGCCGCTCCACCGCGGCCTCGAACGTCGCCGTCGTGGGCTGGATCTCGACCTGGGCGACCGATTCCGCCAGCCACTGCACGAACTCCGGCGCCGGCGCCTCCTTGTCGCCCTGCATGTGCGTGGCCACGCGGTTGACCAGCGTCCACGCCGGATGGCGGTGCGACTTGAGCAGCGACGCGTCGTGCGCCGCCAGGTGCACCACCGCGGGCTCCAGGCGGGCGATCCAGCCGCGGCCGTCGGGCGACAGCGCCGGGTCGGCGACGATCTGCTCGAACAGGTGGCCGATCAACGCGCCGCCCAGGCGCGTGCTGGTGGCGTCCTGCAGCGCGGCGAGCTCCTCGCGGTGGCTGTGGATCAGGCCGGGGATGCGCGCGCCGTCGCCTTCGAGCGGCATCGGCAGCGTGTCCGGGATGAGCGTGAGCGGCGCAGCCTGGGTGGACGTCCGGAAGACGGGCCGCTCCTCGTCCAGGTCCATCAGCTCGTAGAGTGCACCGGGCCGCGTGACGTCGAAGCCGGTGGGCGGCGACGCGGTGGAGTTGTCGTCGTCGGGCTCGGTGCCGCGATCGGCCTCCAGCAGCGCCGCGTCGGCGAAACCGGCCTGGCGCACGGCGGCGTAGATCTCGGCCAGCCGCGGCGCGAGCCAGCGCGCGACGCAGCGTGCGCCCTCCGCGCGCCCGGCCGGCGCCAGGCCCAGCACCTCGGACGCCGTCCACAGCGACCGCGCGAGGCACGGCGGGGCGATGGGCGACGACGCCACGCGCACGCCCTCGCTCCGGCGCAGCGCCCCCTCGAACTTGATCAGCCGCCGCAGTTCGACCGCGCAGTCCTCCTCGAGCAGGCGCACCACCTGCGCCACCTCGATCTCGTCCTGGATGCGCGACTCGTCCATGATCTCGAATGCGCCGAGATCGAGCCACTGGCCCGAGGGCCGCGCCGCCGGCGGCTGCGTGAACGCCTTGAACGACTCGCGCAGCGCGTCGCTGAACGCCGTGGCGAATTGCGCATGCATGCGCGCCAGCGCCGTGGCGACCTCGCCGCGAAGTTCACGCAGCGCGGCGTGGGTCACCGGGGCGGCGGCGATGTCGGTGCCGAGCCCCGCGGCGCCGGCGCGCACGCGGCGCGCCAGCAGCGCATGGGCGCGTTCGAGGTGGTGTTCGTAGGCGGTGGCAGTCACCCGGCGATATTAGGCCAGGACGGCCGTCCGCGTCGTTGCCGCCATCCTGCGCCGGCGGGCCTGTGCCCTGCCCGCAACGCTGCGGAGCCGTTCATCCGCCGCTCCACTTCTTCGCGTCCGACTTGCGGAAGACGGCCTGCATGGCCGGGTGGAAGTAGATGAAGCCGACCAGCACGGCGAGCCAGGCCGCCATCACCAGGAAGACGGCGACCATCACGCCGCTGCCCTGCCTGCCCTGGCTCACGAACACCGCCAGGCCCAGGAGCATGAGGGCCACCGAGATCGAGAGCAGCACGCCCAGCACGCGCGACGCCGGGCGGCTGCCCTCCAGCGTCTTCCAGCCGGCGATCGCCAGCACGCCGCCCCAGACGATGCCGGTGCCGCTGACGCCCAGCAGCGAACCGAGCAGGTGCAGCACGATGTAGGCGACCAGCAGGATCTTGAAGACGAGCGGGATCTGCGGCTTCTCCATCTCCGCGTCGGAGACGACGGCGCGCGGCGGCGCGTAGGCTTCGAAATTGTCCATGCGAACTCCCTCGCGTATTTGTTGGAGACGGCATTGTCGGGCAGCCGGGCCGCTTCAGGAAGGCACGTCGACGCCCGGCACCGGCGCGCCGGGCAACTTCGCACGCGCACACGTACGGCAGCGGGCCGGGCGCCGGCAGCCGTCGTACGAAGCTGCGCCGCGCGCGGACGGCGCGGCGGATTCATGCCGCCGCCGTCCATGGCGCGCATTCACTGTTTGCGCGTCAGCGCCGCACGCCGGTGAGTTCCTCGCCGATCGCGGCCGCCAGCTCGCGCAGGCTGCCGCGGTACAGCCAGAACACGCCGCACAGGCCGTACAGCGCCAGCGACGCGGGAAAGTTCCAGGCACGCATCAGGGCGAGCGCCGCCGGGTCGACGAAGTGCCAGTACAGCGCATAGCAGCCGTCGACGGTGAACCAGGTCGCCAGCAGCGCCAGCGGCAGCAGGCGCCAGCGTCGCTGCAGCAGCACGCGCAGGCTCCACGGCGCGGTCAGGTAGGCAAGCAGCGCCATGATGAAACTGATCGGGATGTCCCAGTCCGGCGCGATGTGCTTCACGGCGCCGACGATCAGCAAGGCGATGCCGGCGGCCAGCGTGAACAGCTTCCAGGGGCGGAAGTATTCGGGCCAGGGGTAGAGCGCAGGAGATGGCATGCCGGGGAGTGGAAGCTCGAATCTCCGCGCACGATACGCGATCCCTCAGCGCCGGGCGACGTCGACACGCCAGCCTCCCTCGACGTCGCTCGTCTCGAACCGCACCGGCAGGAAGCGCTCGATCATCTGGAAGTTGGTCGTCGCATGATCCGTCAGCTCGGTACAGGTGTAGGCCGCCGCACCGCCGCGCTTCCAGACGGCCAGCGCGAGCGGCAGCGCCCACTGGTCGGCCAGGTGGGGGCCGAGCGCGGCGGTCGAGGCGCCATAGGCGCGCACCTCCTGCGCCAGCGCCTGCGCGACCTGCTCCGAGCTGGTGCCCTTCTCGCCGAACTGCGTGAACAGCTCGCACACGTGCACGTGCGCGAGCGTGGCCATCAGCGCGTTGCCGGGGCCTTCGTTCTGGCGCACGACGGGCACGCGCAGTTGCTCCGGCGCCCAGCCGAGCGCACGCGACAGCGCGTCGAGCTCGCGCCGCGCCACGGCGCCAGGCAGCGCGGGCGCCAGGCATTCGGCGTAGGACTCCAGCGGCGCGCCGCGCTCGAGCAGGTCGAAGGGCTGCAGCGTATCGGCGGCCGGGTGAACCGTCACCTCGATCTCGCCGCCGCCGGCCGGATAGAAGCCGTGCCGGCGCAGCGACAGCTCCGACGCCGCGCCGAGACGACGCAGCAGCGGCGCATAGCAGCGCTGCAGGAAGTGGAACGGCGGCGCCATCGGGTTGTGCGTGCCGCCGCTCAGCTTCAGGCGCGACGGCGCATCGGCCAGCATCAGCGCCGGCCACACCGTCTGCAGCACCAGCGTGCAGCTGCCGGCCGTGCCGACGCTGAACGCTTGCTCGCCGGCGCGCACCGTGCCGGGCTCGAACACCAGCGTGCCCGAGCCGAGCTCCGCGCCCTGCACCGTCGCGCCGCTGACCGCCGCGGCGGCCTGCACGCAGGTCAGGTGCTGGCGCATCAGGCCGGGCTTCGCGCGGCGCGCGCGGATGCGCACGAGCGTGAACGGCTGGCCGGTGCACATGGCCAGCGTGAGCGACGTGCGCAGGATCTGGCCGCCGCCCTCGCCGACCGAACCATCGATCTCGATCATGAATCCCTCTTCTTGCTTGTCGTCATTGTCGGGGGCCGAGGACTCGCCGCCTCAGCCCTTCACGCACACCACCTGCTTCAAGGTGTGGACGATCTCCACCAGGTCGCGCTGGGCGGCCATCACGGCGTCGATGTCCTTGTAGGCCAGCGGGATCTCGTCGATCACGTCGGCGTCCTTGCGGCACTCGACGCCCTCGGTGGCCTTGATCTGGTCGTCCACCGTGAACAGCTTCTTGGCCCGGGTGCGGCTCATCACGCGGCCCGCGCCGTGGCTGCAGCTGTCGAAGCTCTCCGGGTTGCCGAGGCCGCGCACGATGTAGCTGCGCGCGCCCATGCTGCCCGGGATGATGCCCATCTGGCCACGCCGGGCGCTCACGGCGCCCTTGCGGGTGACGAACACGTCCTGCCCGAAGTGGCGCTCCTGCTGCACGTAGTTGTGGTGGCAGTTCACCGCCTCCACGTGCGACTCGAACGGCTTGGGGATGACCTTGCGCACCGTGGCGATCAGGTTGGCCATCATCACCTCGCGGTTCTTCGCCGCGAACCTCTGGGCCCAGCCCACGGCGCGCACGTAGTCGCCGAAGTACTGCGCGCCTTCCTCGAAGTACGCCAGGTCCTGGTCGGGCAGGTTCGCGTCGTTGCGCAGCGCGTCCTTCTTGGCCAGCTCGATGAAGTGCGTGCCGATCGCGTTGCCCACGCCGCGCGAACCCGAGTGCAGCATGAACCACACGAAGCCCGCCTCGTCGAGGCAGACCTCGATGAAGTGGTTGCCGGTACCCAGCGTTCCCAGGTGCTTGCGGTTGTTCGTGTTGCGCAGGCGCGGGTGCAGGTCGCACAGCGCGTCGAACTCGCCGGCGAGCGTGGCCCAGGCCTGGTCGACCGTCTCGGGCGGGTTCTCCCAGGCGCCTTCGTCGCGCGTCCAGCCCTTGGCCGAGCGGCCGTGCGGCACCGAGCGCTCGATGGCCGAGCGCAGCGGGCCGAGGTTGTCGGGCAGGTCCTCCGCGCGCAGCGTCGTCTTGGCGGCCATCATGCCGCAGCCGATGTCCACGCCCACCGCGGCCGGGATGATGGCCTTGATCGTCGGGATCACCGAGCCCACGGTCGCGCCGATGCCCAGGTGCACGTCCGGCATCGCCGCGATGTGCCTGAACACGACGGGCAGGCGCGCGGCGTTGGCCAGCTGCTTGCGCGCCTCGTC
>JBJMWE010000304.1:0-2844 GCA_045810285.1 Vitreoscilla sp.
GCCGCCGCTTGGCGCTCACCGCCCGCCGCCCGCCGCTTGCCGCTTGCCGCTCGCCGCTTGCCGCTTGCCAATCGCCGATCGCCGCCAGCCGCCAGCCGCCAGCCGCCAGCAAGCTCGCCCTCGCCCCTCGCCTTCGCCGCTAGCCGCCCGCCGCTCGCCGCCCGCGCCCGCCGCTCGCCGGCCGCCGGCCGCCGCTCGCCGCCGCGAGGGCCGTCTCCAACTGCGCGCGCGGCGGACTCCCCGCCGGCCGAAGTTGGCTTTGCGCCGGAACGCCGCATCGCGGGGGCCGCTCATGGCGCGGCGTCGAATGCGACCAGCGCGCGCACGTCGCCTGGCTCGTCGGGGAGTGAACGAATCGGACACGCCCGCTCGCCACGTCGAGACGCACCCGCTCTGCGTTGCGAATGCCTGCTTTCCGTAGCCCGAGCCTTGCACCCTGATCGGACCGTCGTGACGCCTCGCCCGGGCGCGCCGGATCCACTCACGGCGTCCGAGGACGGAGGCGGAAAACCGATCGACGCAGCCCCCGCGCCGTTCCCGCATGCGGGCACCTGGGGGCGTTGCCGTTCCGCGGTGACCGGCACGGCCATCGCTGGCGCCGTCCTCCGGCCAGCGTCACGCCGCACGATCGCTCATCCCGTCTTGCCGCCCGGCGCTCGTTGCGCGTTGATCTCCTGCACCAGCAGGCCCACGGCGCGGCGCTGGTCGCACGCGAGATCCTTGAAACCGAGGAGTGCGCGCCGGCAGTCGCTGACCAGTGCCGATCGGGCGGCCGGCTCGACCAGGCCCAGCAGCCAGGCCATCTCGAGCCGCGCGAGGGTCTCGTCGGCGCGCAGCAGCAAAGCGAGGAAGCGATGGGCGCCGGGGCTCACGATCGTGGCCTGGAAGCGGGCCGGGCGCGCGAACGCGATGCGGGCGCTGGCGGGGCCGTGGGCGTCGATCGCGGCCTGGAGCTCCGAGGCGCGCCGGTTCAGGGCCGCCTCGATCACCTCGCCGCGCTGGCGCAGCGTGGCCAGGGCGTCGTTGAGCCGCGCCCGATCCAGGCCCTGGACGCGCCGGCTGGCCTCGATCGCGTGCAGCTGGCGCGACACATAGACGAAGTCGCGTCGGAAGACCTGGCGTGCGAGCGCGGTGCGCAGCTCGAAGTCCAGCCGCACCGCGGCGCCTTGCGCGCGGCGGGCCAGCAGCCAGAGCTCGATGTCGCGCGGGGCCCGCTGCGGCGCATCCCCGCCGAGATCGGAATCGGCATCGCCCTCGTAGTCGCTGTTGGCATCGGTGTGGGCATCGGCATCGGCATCGGCGTCGGCGTTCCCTTCGGCTTCGGCGCTGGCTCCAGCTCCGGCTTTCAGCTCCAAGTCCACGTCTGCGTCCGCGCCCACGTCCACGTCCACGTCGATACCGGCGGCGTTGGCGTCGGTGCCGTTGGTGACGTTGACGCCCTGGACGCCCTGGACATCCTGGGCGGTGACGTCCGTTGCCCGTGCGCGCGCTGCGCCTGCATGCGCGCACGAGGTGTCCGCCGCGGCCGCCGCAAGCGGCTGCGCCGCGTCGTTCGAGCCGGAAGGCGCGCCCTGCGCCGCCGGTGCGGACGGCATGGCGCGCATGGCCGGCATGGCGGGTGCGGCGTGTTCGGCGAGCGTGCCGCGCCCGGGCGGCGCCTCCGGCTCGCTGGCTGGCCCTGCCTGGCGCCGACCGAGCGCCCGTTGCCGCCAGCGCACGCGCGGGGACGGGGCGAGGGCGGCGCCGGACGGTGCGAGGCCGTCGGCGAGGGCGGGTTCCGGTGCGTTGTCGAGATCCACGTCGTTCTCCGTTGGGTGCCTCCACGGTAAGCCAGGCTGGGTGGCGACGCCCGTGGCAAACCGGTCGATTTCCGGCCATCAGGCGCGCGGCGGCGGGCCGACCGCGGGGCGGCCCGGCGAGCGGCCGGTCGTGGCGCGCCAAATGCCGCATTTCGAGGCCGGATGTCACGGGCGACGGTTCCCGGCCGTCATTCGGCCTTCACGCGCCGCCCGGAACCGCACCCCGCTCGTATCATGAAGTCACGCCACCCCATCGGCCCCGTCCCTGGCCTGTCGCGGCGCCTGGAGAACCGTCCCCTGTCCGCCAAGCCCATCACCGTCGCCTCGTCCGTCGGCGCTGCCGCCGCGTCGTTTGCGACGCTTGCGACTGCCGAACCCCGCCCGGCGCCCGCCCCGGGCGGTGCGGCCGCGCGCCCCAGCGCAACTTCGAGTGCGGGCGCGGGCGCAGGTGCAGGCGAAGGTGCAGTTTCGGCTGCCGCGGGTGCCACGCGCGGCATGCGCGCGAGCCGATGGACGCTCGCCTCGCCCTGGCTGATGGGGGCGGTGCTGCTGCTGGCCGCCTGGCTCGCGTGGTTCACGGTCGACGTCCTGCAGGGGCGCCTGCAGGCATCCAGCGTGAAGTTCGACGCCGGCGTGCATCGCTTCGAGCGCTTCTGGAACCTGCACGGCGCGGCGCTGGAGGCCACGCTGGCCGTCAAGTGGGACCTGGCTGCCGGCGACGCCGCGACCGATGGCCTGCAGGCCGACGCGTTCCGCTTCCGGGAGCGCTCGGCCGCGCTGCGGGAGGAACTGGCGCAACCCGGCGCGACGCTGTCGCAGGCCGCCGCGTGGAATGCCGCGGCAGACGGGCTGTCCGAGCGCCTGGCGCGTGGCGTCGGCGCCATCGACCGGCCCGGCGTGCAGGCGCAGACGCAGGTCGTGCTCGACGACCTGGCGCGGGTGGGCGACGAGGCACGCCAGCGCCTGGCGATGTCGGCGGCCTTCCTGGCCGAGGTGCAGTCCGTGCGGCACCAGGTCTTGATCGCGTTCTCGCTCATCGCGGCGA
>JBJMWE010000305.1:0-10548 GCA_045810285.1 Vitreoscilla sp.
CGACCACACGATGGAGAAACATGAAATCGGTATCGGTCGCGGTATCCGCCCGAGCCAGGACGTACTTGGTATTGAAGATGTTCAGTCCCTTGTTCTCCATCGCTCCCATGTTGAAGTCACCGACCGCGACGATCATGAAGATGTCGAGATCGTATTCCAGCCCGTAGACTTCCTCGTCCCAGGCCATCGATTTCTTGAGCGACCGCATGGCGTGGTCGCATTTGTCCTGGTTGCCCGGCTCGACATAGATCCGGAGCGTGACGGTGCGGCCGGAGCGGGTGACGTAGGTGTCCTCGACATGGACCAGCACGCCGGCCACCAGCGCGAACAGGTAACAGGGCTTGGCGAAGGGGTCTTCCCAGGTGACGGTGTGCCGGCCGTCCTGTTCCATCTTGGACGCGGCCACGAGGTTGCCGTTGGACAGCAGCACCGGGTACCTGGCCTTGTCGCCGCGCAGCGTGACGGTGTAGATCGCCATCACGTCGGGGCGATCGAAGAAGTAGGTGATGCGGCGGAAGCCCTGCGCCTCGCACTGCGTGAAGAAGCCGCCGCCGGACGTGTACAGGCCCGACAGCTCGGTGTTCTTCTCGGGGCACACCGTGTTGCGGATCTCCAGCACGAACGCGTCCGCGGCCGGGGCGTCGATCACCAGCTGGCCGTCCTCGTGGCGGAACGACACGCTCTGGCCGTCGACGAGCACGCGCAGCAGGTTCAGGCCTTCGCCGTCCAGGCGCAGCGGCTCCGTCGGGCGCCCTGCATTGCGTTCGATCGCGAGCCTGCTGGCGACGATCGTCTTGGCGGGGTCGAGGTCGAACGTCAGGTCGACGGTGCGCACCCAGTACGCGGGGGCGGTGTAGTCTTCTCGACGGATCAGGGCAGGGGAGCCTTCACGCATGGCAGTCTCTCTATGTTCGGGATGTCAGGGTCGGCACCTCGTGGTTGCCTTTTCCAACCGCCGCCGGCGCTGATCGGCCGGCAGGAAAATCAAGCGCTCGGGAGGCGAGGATCACATCCGAGCCCAACCGAGCTCCCTCTCGGAGGCAGCGACCGGAGGGAGCGTGGGGTCAAAGACCTTGCTTGAGGCTCTCGGCGATGAAGCCGTCCAGGTCGCCGTCGAGCACCTTCTGGGTGGCCGAGACCTCGTGGTTGGTGCGCAGGTCCTTGATGCGGCTCTGGTCGAGCACGTACGAACGGATCTGGTGGCCCCAGCCCACGTCGGTCTTGGAGTCCTCGAGCTTCTGCTGCTCTTCCTTCTGCTTGCGCATCTCGTGCTCGAACAGGCGCGAGCGCAGCATCTGCCACGCCTCGTCGCGGTTGCGGTGCTGGGAACGGTCGTTCTGGCACTGCACGACGATGCCGGTGGGGATGTGCGTGAGTCGCACGGCCGAATCGGTCTTGTTGATGTGCTGGCCGCCGGCGCCGGACGCGCGGAAGGTGTCGGTGCGCACGTCGGCCGGGTTGATGTCGATCTCGATGGAGTCGTCGACCTCGGGGTAGACGAACAGCGACGCGAAGGACGTCTGGCGCAGGCCGGCGCCGAACGGGCTCTTGCGCACCAGGCGGTGCACGCCGGTCTCGGTGCGCAGCAGGCCGAACGCGTACTCGCCCTCGACCTTGATCGTGGCGCTCTTGATGCCGGCGACGTCGCCTTCGGTCTCTTCCATGACCTCGGCCTTGAAGCCCTTGCGCTCGCAGTAGCGCAGGTATTGGCGCAGCAGCATCTGGGCCCAGTCCTGGGCCTCGGTGCCGCCGGCGCCGGACTGGATGTCGACGAAGCAGTTCAGCGGGTCGGACGGGTTGCTGAACATGCGGCGGAACTCGAGGCCCTCGACCGTCTCCTGCAGCTTGGCCGCGTCGGCCTCGATCTGCTGCAGGCTGTCGACGTCGCCTTCGTCCTTGACCATCTCGAAGAGCTCGGCGTTGTCGGCCAGGTTGGTCGTGAGGTGGTCGATGGTGGCGACGACCTGCTCCAGCGAGCGCTTCTCGCGCCCGAGCTCCTGGGCCCGCTGCGGCTCGTTCCAGACCGCCGGGTTCTCCAGCGTGGCGTTGACTTCCGTCAGTCGATGCGACTTCCGGTCGTAGTCAAAGATACCCCCTGAGCGCGTTGGTGCGCTCGGTGAGGTCGGCAATGCTCTTGCCGATGGCGTTGATGCGTTCGATGTCCATGGTCGCGGTCTTGATCGTGGCGCGGCCGGACGAGTGCGCGGCAGCGCGGGTGGGTGACGACGCACGCCCCGGGCGCGCGAAGACGCGATTTTCGCATGGACGCGCCAGCCGGTGCCGGCGCGGCTCAGTTCTCGTGCTCGAGCTGCATCTCGGTGTCGAACGTGCTGCGCAGGACCACCAGGCGCCGCATGTCGGCCGTGTGCAGCAGGGCGCCCACGCACAGGGCCACCAGGCCGGCCGCGGCGAGGTAGCGCACCAGGGTGGCGCGCGGGCCGGCGGCGCGGGGCGCCACCGCCATGAGGATGCCGAGCGCCAGCCCGCCGATCAGGCCGCCGACATGCGCAGAGTTGTCGACGCCCTTCATCATGAAGCCCATGCCCACGTTGATGACGATGGCCTGGATCAGTCCCTTGTGGATGCCCGGCTGCAGGTGCTTGGGCAGGTGGGCGAAGCGCGGCGTGGGCAGCACCTGCCCGGCCAGCAGCGCGCCGAACAGCGCCATCACCGCGCCCGAGGCGCCCACGCTCACGGTCACCAGCGGCGCCACGCTGGCGTGCGTGACCCTCACCTCGCTCCAGAAGACGCTGGCGCAGCTGGCGATCAGGCCGCCGGCGAGGTAGATGGCCAGCGTGCGGCCGGTGCCGAATTCGTACTCGACCTGGGGCGCGGTGAAGGCCAGCACGTACATGTTGAGCGCCAGGTGCACCAGGCTGCCGTGCAGGAACATCGCCGTCAGCAGGCGCCAGGTGTCGCCGGTGAGCGTGTACAGCGGCAGGTCGCCGCCCCACTTGATCAGCGTGGCGGTGGACGGGTTCATCGGCGAGACGCCGTTGGCCACCTGCAGCAGCCAGACGCCGACGCTCAGCGCCACCAGCACGCCTGTGGCGATGGGCCGTCGATGCTGCGGCAGAAGCGGGGAGTCGGAAGTGATGTTCATGCGTGGATTTTTCCATGCGGAGCTGTCGCCGGGTTCGCCCGCTTGGACGACCCTTCACGGCCGGGCATGATGTCGGCCGATGCCGTCTCCCGAATCCGCCGCCAATGCCGCGCGTGCCGCCCGCGCCCGCCACTGGCGTCGCACGCAGCGCCTGACCGCCGCGCTGCTGCTGGCGTGGTTCGTCATCGGCTTCGTCGTCACCTGGTTCGCGCGCGACCTCGATTTCCCGTTCTTCGGCTGGCCGTTCAGCTTCTGGGTGGCGGCCCAGGGCGGCATCGTCGTGTTCGTCGTGCTGATCGCCGTCTATGCCCGGGGCATGGCGCGCATCGACCGCCGGCTCGCCGACGAGACGCCGCGCGCCGACGCGCCGGGCGCCCGCTGATGGCCCTGCGCACGCGCACCTTCGCGCCGGCCCGCAGCCGCTTCATGCGCGGCGCCGCGTTCACGCGCCGGCTGCACTGGATCTACCTCGCGTTCGGACTGGCCTTCCTCGCGTTCGTGGGCGTGATGGCGCTGCTGGAACACCTGGGCCTGCCGCGCAACTGGATCGGCTTCCTGTTCCTGGTCGGGCCGATCGTGTTCTACGCGGGCATCGGCATCCTCAGCCGCACCACCGACCCGACCGAGTACTACGTGGCCGGGCGCCGCGTGCCCGCGCTGTACAACGGCATGGCCACGGGGGCGGACTGGATGTCGGCCGCCTCGTTCATCGGCATGGCCGGCACCCTGTACCTGAGCGGCTACGGCGGGCTCGCGTACATCCTCGGCTGGACGGGTGGGTTCTGCCTGGTCGCGCTGCTGATCGCGCCGTACCTGCGCAAGTTCGGCCAGTACACCATCCCCGACTTCCTGGCGGCGCGCTACGACGGCAACCTCGTGCGCGTGCTCGCGGTGGTCGCGACGATCGCATGTTCGTTCCTCTACGTGGTGGCGCAGATCTACGGGGTCGGGCTGATCACCAGCCGCATCACGGGCGTCGCGTTCGAGGTGGGCGTGTTCCTCGGGCTGGGCGGCATCCTCGTGTGCTCGTTCCTCGGCGGCATGCGCGCGGTCACGTGGACGCAGGTGGCGCAGTACATCGTGCTGCTGGTGGCCTACCTGGTGCCGGTGGCCTGGCTGTCGATCAAGCAGCACGCCACGCCCGTGCCGCAGGCCACCTACGGCTACCAGCTGCAGAAGGTGATCGCCTCCGAGAAGCGCCTGCAGGCCGACCCGGCGGAGCGGCGCGTGATCGCCATCTTCCAGGCGCGTGCCGACGAGTACGACGCGCGCCTGGCCGACATCCCGTCCGCGCTGGCCGCCGAGCGCAGCGTCGCCACGCGGCGCATCTCCGAGCTCAAGGCCGCCAACGCGCCGCAGGGCGACATCCAGGCCGCCGAGCGCGAGCTCGCGCGCGTGCCGCGCGACGCGGACGCCGCGCGCGACGAGTGGACGCGCGAGCGCGACGCGGACCGCGAGCGCGCGCAGCCGCTGGCCGGCATGCCGCCGCACGCGCAGCAGTTCGCCGGCGATCCGCACGGCGATCCGGCCGCGCGGCGCGCCTTCGAGGACTCGCGCCACAACTTCATCGCGCTCGTGTTCTGCCTGATGGTGGGCACCGCGTCGCTGCCGCACGTGCTCACGCGCTTCTACACGACGCCCTCGGTGGCCGAGGCGCGCGCATCGGTCGGCTGGTCGCTGCTGTTCATCGTGCTGCTGTACGTGACGGCGCCCGCGCTGGCCGTGCTGGTGAAGGTGGAGGTGTTCGACACGCTGGTGGGCACGCGCTTCGACCAGCTGCCGGCCTGGATCAACAACTGGGCCCACGTGGACGGCTCGCTGCTGCAGGTCGCCGACCTCAACGGCGACGGCATCCTGCAGCTGGGCGAGATCAAGATCGGCGGCGACATCGTCGTGCTGGCCACGCCCGAGATCGCGGGCCTGCCCTACGTCATCTCGGGCCTGGTGGCGGCCGGCGGGCTGGCGGCGGCGCTGTCCACGGCCGACGGCCTGCTGCTGACGATCGCCAACGCGCTGTCGCACGACCTGTGGTTCCGCATCGTCGACCCGGCGGCGCCGGCCACCAGGCGCGTGACGGTGTCCAAGGTCCTGCTGCTGATGGTGGCGCTCGGCGCGGCCTACGTCACCGCGCAGAAGCCGGGCGACATCCTGCTGCTGGTGGCGGCGGCGTTCTCCATCGCGGCGTCCGCCTTCTTCCCGGCGCTGGTGATGGGCGTGTTCTGGAAGCGCGCCAACCGCTGGGGCGCGGCCGCGGCGATGGTGGGCGGCCTGGGCCTGACGCTGTACTACGCGCTCGTGAACCAGCCCGGCGTGCGCGAGACCTTCGGCCTGACCAGCCCGATCCGGCTCTGGTGGGGCATCCAGCCGATCGCCGCCGGCCTGTTCGGCGTGCCCTTCGGCTTCGCGCTGCTGGTGCTGGTGAGCCTGCTGACGCCGCCGCCCAGTCGCGCGGCGCGGGAGATGGTCGACGAGGTGCGCCTGCCTTGACAGGCGGGCAACGGCCTGCTGTGATGGCCATGCCTTCGCCTTTGGGAGATGTTCGTGAACTGGTATTCAGGCGGCGCCGCCGTCATCGCCGTGCTGTTCGGGCTCAATGCGCTCGTGCACGTCCTGCGCAAGCCCCGGCACCGCGCTGCCGCCGGTCCGGCCACGCCCTTGCTGAAACGTCCGCAGTCCGGGGCGGAGATTGCGGGCGCGCTGCTGGTCGCCGCGGTCCTGGTCGTCTGTTTCGCCGCGCCCTTCCTGGCGCCGGGAAGCGACCTCGGCAAGGCGATGTCCGACCCGTGGGCCGCCGCGTGCCTGGTGCTCTGGCTGATGGGGATCGGCGTCGTGGTCGTCGCGACGGCGTTGACCCTGGCGCGCCGGCGGCGGTCCTCCGGGCAACAGTGAACGGTCAGGCCTGGCGGTCGTCCGCCGTCCGCGCGTTCTGCCACGCGTCGTAGGCGGCCAGCCGGGCGCGTGTCCATTCCATGCTGGACTGACCGCGGGCCTCGTCCCAGCCGCGTTCCATTTCGGGCTCGACTTCCTCGAAGGTGGCGCCCGGGTTGACGGCCACGTTGCGGTTGTAGTGATGGACGCCGTACGCGTACGCCGGGCCCCATTCGTCTTCGGCGTCGCGCGGGGTGGCGTACGCCCGGGAGGCGTAGTTGGCGCGCCAGTAGGCGTCCTCGGCGGTCGGATCGATGGCCTCGGCCACGCCCTTGCCCGCCAGGCCGCCGGCGATCGCGCCCACGGCCGCACCGACCGCCGTGCCGAGCGGGCCGGCCACCGAGGCGACGGCCGCGCCGAAGGCCATGCCCGCGGCGGCCGCGCCCAGGCCCACGCCGACGGGGTGCGAGCCGACCTCGCCGGACAGCGGGTCGCGGTTGGCGCCGGTGTCGGCTTCGGTCGGCGGCGCGGGCACGGGATCCAGCGGAACGATCTTGGTCATCGCGAACTCCTGCGCGGCGGAGCGTCCGCCGCATCGGCCGATCGGGGCAACCGCCGTTCCTGGCGCAGGCGTCCGCAGGTTCCTGGTGTGCTGCCCCGAAAGTTCGCACGCGCGAACTTCCGGGACAGCACACTAGTCGAGGAAGCGCAGCAGGCCTGCCGCGACGGCGGCCGGCTGGTCGTGGTGCAGCATGTGGCCGCACTCGTCCAGCAGCAGGCGCTCGACATGCGGCACGTTGGCCAGGCGTTGCTCGAACTCCGCGCGCGGGTAGCGGCTGCCCCAATACTTCGTGACGTCGGTGTCCGCACCTTCGACCCACAGCACCGGCGCGGCGATGCGG
The DNA here is from genome assembly GCA_045810285.1 of Vitreoscilla sp. Classification (GTDB taxonomy): domain Bacteria; phylum Pseudomonadota; class Gammaproteobacteria; order Burkholderiales; family Burkholderiaceae_C; genus Scleromatobacter. The sequence continues at coordinate 6,874 of JBJMWE010000305.1, forward strand.
CGCCAGCTCGCGACGATCTCCGCGGCGCGGTAGGCCACAGGATTCGTGAGCTTGTGCGCGGGATCGGCGAGCAGGTGCCAGCGGCCGTCGGCGCCCCTGCCCGCCCAGTGCGGCGCGAGCCAGGCCGCCTTGTCGGCCGCCAGCCGCGGGTTGTTGGCGCGCAGGCGCGCGGCGACGTCGTCGACGGTGTCGTACGAGCGCAGCGACGGCGGCGACTTGAGTTCGTCCAGCCACTTGGCGAGGCGGTCGGGCGCGTGCTCGGGCTTCATGTCGGGCAGGCCGAAGCCCTCGAGGTTGACGAGGCGCCGCACGCGCGCGGGGCGCACGCCGGCGTAGTTCATCACCACGTTGCCGCCCATGCTGTGGCCGACGAGATCCACCGGCGCGTCCGGCGACAACGCGTCCAGCACGGCGTCCAGGTCGCCGATGTAGTCGTGGAACCAGTACGCGTCGACGCCGCCGCTGGTGCTGCCGCCGAAGCCGCGCCAGTCGATCGCGACGACGTGGCGCGTGCCGCCCTCGAGGCGTTCGAGCTCGTCGACGATGAACTGGAACGACGCGCCCACGTCCATCCAGCCGTGCGTGAACACCAGCACGGGCCGTTCGGGCGCGGCCAGCGACGGGTCGCCCCACTCGCGCAGCTGGTAGTGCAGGTTGCGGATCGGCAGCAGGCGCGTGCGGCCGGGCCGCCGCTCGACGTAGGCGTTGTCGTTGGGCATCCGATGCACTGTAGAGGACTTCGCCGGGGGCTGCTGACCCGCGCGCGACAATGCCGGCATGAGCACCGCCACCGCCTCCCGCGCCGTCGTCCGCTTCGCCACCCGTGCGGACGTGCCCGTCATCGTGTCGCTGATCCGCGAGCTCGCGGTCTACGAGAAGCTCGAGCACCTGGCCACCGCCACGCCCGAGCGCCTCGAGCCGCAGCTGTTCGGCGAGGGTTCCGTCATCGAATGCCTGATCGGCGAGCAGGACGGCACGGCCGTCGGCTTCGCGCTGTTCTTCCACAACTTCTCGACCTTCCTGTGCAAGAAGGGCCTGTACCTGGAAGACCTGTTCGTGCGACCGTCGGCGCGCGGCACCGGCATGGGCAAGCGGCTGCTGCAGCGGCTGGCGCAGATCGCGGTGGAGCGCGATTGCGGCCGCTTCGAGTGGTCCGTGCTCGACTGGAACGTCGACGCCCAGGCCTTCTACGCGAAGATGGGCGCGACGATGCTGCCCGACTGGCGCCTCTGCCGCGTCACCGGCGACGCGCTGCAGGCGTTGGGCCGCCCCGCGAAGTAGGGTGCCTGGATGCGCACCGACAACCACGCCTCCCTGCACGCGGACTTCGCCTGGAGCGTCCCCGCGAAGTTCAACATCGCGCAGGCCTGCCTGCACCGTTGGGCGCGCGACACGCCCGCTGCCGTGGCCATCCTGCAGGACGCGGGCGGCGAGCCGGCCGTGCCGACCACCTACGCGGCGCTGCAGCGCGATGCGCGCCGCCTGTCGAACGCCCTGGGCTCGCTGGGCGTGGCGCGCGGCGACCGCGTGGCCATCGCCATGCCGCAACGGCCGCAGACGGCCATCGCGCTGATGGCGGTGTTCCAGATGGGCGCGATCGCGGTGCCGCTGTCGGTGCTGTTCGGCGCCGAGGCGCTGCAGGCGCGGCTGAACGACAGCGGCGCGAAGGTCGCCATCGTCGACGAGGCTTCGGTCGACGCGATCATCGCGTTGCGCGAGGCGTGTCCCGCCCTGCGCAAGGTGATGGGCGCCGGCGCGGCCGACGGCCGCGGCGACGTGTCGTGGAGCGCGTCGCTGGCCGCGGCCCGCGACGCCTTCGAGCCCACCGTCACGCGCGCCGACGACCCCGCGCTGCTGATCTACACCAGCGGCACCACGGGCCCGGCCAAGGGCGCGGTGATCCCGCATCGCGCGCTCATCGGCAACCTCTGCGGCTTCGTCGCCAGCCAGGACTGGTTCGAGGGCGACGGCCCGTTCTGGAGTCCGGCCGACTGGGCCTGGACGGGCGGCCTGTGGGACGCGCTGCTGCCCACGCTGTACTTCGGCCGCACCATCGTCGCCTCGCGCGTCCGCTTCGACGCCGGCCTCGCGCTCGACCTGATGGAGCGCCACCGCGTCATGCACACCTTCCTGTTCCCGACCGCATTGAAGGCCATGATGCGCGTCGCGCCCGAGCCGCGGAAGTCGCATCCGCGGCTGGCGCTGCGCTCGATCATGAGCGCCGGCGAGGCCGTGGGCGAGGGCGTGTTCGCCTACTGTCGCGACAAGCTCGGCGTGGTCGTCAACGAGATGTTCGGGCAGACCGAGATCAACTACGTCGTCGGCAACTGCGGCCGGTACCGCGCCACGGACGGCACGCGCGTGCCGGGCTGGCCGCCGCGCGCGGGCAGCATGGGCCGGGCCTATCCCGGCCATCGCGTGGCGGTGATCGACGACGACGGCAACGAGTGTCCGCGCGGCACGCCCGGCGACATCGCGGTGCACGCGCGCGACGTGCACGGCGCGCGCGACCCGATCTTCTTCCTCGGCTACTGGAACAACGAGCGCGCCACGCGCGCCAAGTTCACCGGTGCGCCGTTCGAGTCGTGGTGCCGCACCGGCGACCGCGCCGTGATGGACGCCGACGGCTACCTCTGGTACCAGGGCCGCAGCGACGACCAGTTCAAGTCCTCGGGCTACCGCATCGGCCCCACCGAGATCGAGGACTGCCTCGCGCGGCACCCGGCCGTCGCGCAGGTGGCCGTCGTGCCCAAGCCCGACCCCGAGCGCGGGGCCGTCGTCAAGGCCTTCATCATTCCCGCGGTGGGCGTGCAGCCCGACGCCGCGCTGGTGGAAGAACTGCAGCAGCTCGTGCGCAGCCGCCTCGCACCGTACGAGACGCCCAAGGACATCGAGTTCGTGCAGTCGCTGCCCATGACCACGACAGGCAAGCTGCAGCGCAACGTGCTGCGCAAGCTCGAGGAAGACCGCGCCGCCGCCCGCCAACCCCCTCGGGCCGCGGCGCGCCTGCCGCAGGGGTCTGGCCTTTCCTGAGTTCGCGCCACGACCTCGGAGACCGGCGACCTGGTGATCGCGGACGAAGGACAGGCATGGCCTCGATCATCGGCAGGGGCCGGGGTCAGGGCTGTCCCCGGATCGCGGCGACGTCATCGCCTTGATCGGCGCGATGGGCGCGATCCGCGGAAAGGCCAGGCCCCTGGCGGAACGGCGTGCATCAGAGCTTGTGCGCGCACTTGCCGAGCGCCTCGGCCGCGAGCAGGAAAGGCGCGCTGAGCAGGCCCATGCCGCCGCCCAGGTAGTCGCCCTTGCCGCAATCGCCCTTGTGCGCGGCTTCGATGCCCTGGGCCAGTTGCGCCGCGGGGGGCGGGGGCGGCAGGTTGCGCTGCATGCCCGCGTGCGAGCCGTCGGCGGCCACCAGTTCGCTGCCGGGGTCCTCGTGCGTGAGCGCGTTGCCGCGCTCGGCGACGGTGGCGTCCTCGCCGCGCGCGACGGCGCGGATGGCCCGGCGCGTGGCGGCGTTGTCGAGGAAACGCAGGTCGGCCGGCGGGCTCGAGGCCGCAGCCACGGGCGGCACGGTCGGGGAGGCCGGCGGCGGCAGCGTGATCGCCTGCGCGGCGTCCTCGCGCGCGGGCGAGGGCGGCGGCGCGGGCGGGCGGGGCGCTGCGTTGGCGCGGA
>JBJMWE010000306.1:0-4808 GCA_045810285.1 Vitreoscilla sp.
CGCCGGCGCCGGGGCGGCGGCCACGGCCTTGGGCGCCGCGGTCGCCTTCGGCGCGGGGCTGCTGGCGAGCACGCGGATCCAGTACATCGTCCGGTCGGTTTCCTTCTGCGCCTTCTCGGCGGCGGCGGAAGCGGCAGCGGACGGGGCCACCTGGGCCATCGCGGCGGTGCTGGCGGCGGCGGCCAGCAGCAGGACGCAGCGCGCAATGATTCGCAGATCAGTCATGGCGGTCGTGCTCGGAGGACACGTTCGGGCGGCGGCCTGGAGGAGGGCCGCGCCGTAGCGAGAGGGGGGCTTTCGATCAGGTCGCCGCGTCCCAACGACGGTGCGCAGCAAGCCCGGGAAGTTTAGCGACAAGTAACGACATGCAAGGGGCATGCCGCGGAAAAGGGATTGCCAAACCCCGCCGATTGCGCATTACGTCACTTTGCGGCAACGCGCCCGGCAGCAGTCCTCGGTGATAACCCTGAACGACCGCCCTTCTCCACGCACCAAGTCGCGCCGCCGATCCGACCGAAGCGCTTCGCGTGCCCCGAAGGCGGGCGCACGCAACGGCGTGGCCTGCGGCTGGCGACGGCGCGCCGCCTTCGGTTAGACTGGATCGCATGTTCCCCGGCCCGTCCTTCTCCTGCACCCCCGCGAAAGCGTGCGCGGTGCGGTCGCACGACCAGGGAGCCTGGGTCTGGCGACGCCGTTCCTGACGAACGCGTGCGCCGCGCGTCGCTGACACGCCCGTTGCCGGGCGCCGTCGCACCGCCCCGGCGCCGCAGCGTGGCGGGCCGGCGCCCGCGCATGCCCCTTGGACGACGTCACGCTCGCGCATGCCGCAGCGTCGTCGAGAATCTTCGCCGCAGCGCAACCCCCGCCTGGCCTCGCGGGCCGGCGTCGCGCGTGCAGGCCACCGGAGTGTCCCCATCGTGATCACCGAACTCGAATTCAAGAGCCTCGCCGCCCAGGGCTTCAACCGCATCCCGCTGATCTTCGAGGCGTTCGCCGACCTCGAGACGCCGCTGTCGCTGTACCTGAAGCTGGCCGGCGGGCAGCCGCAGAGCTTCCTGCTGGAATCCGTCGTGGGCGGCGAGCGCTTCGGCCGCTACTCCTTCATCGGCCTGCCGGCGCGCACGCGCGTGCAGGTCACGGGCCCGCGCACCGAGGTCGTCACCGACGGCCGGGTCGTCGAGACCCACGACGGCAATCCGCTGGACTTCATCGAGCAGTTCCAGCGCCGCTTCAAGGTGGCGCTGCGCCCGGGGCTGCCCCGCTTCTGCGGTGGCCTGGCCGGCTACTTCGGCTACGACGCCGTGCGTTACATCGAGCCCAAGCTGGCCGGCACGGCCAAGCCGGGCGGCCTGGACACGCCCGACATCCTGCTGCTGCAGACCGAGGAACTGGCCGTCATCGACAACCTGTCGGGCCGGCTGTACCTGATCGTCTACGCCGATCCGACCCAGGCCGACGCCTTCTTCGCTGCCAAGCGCCGCCTGGGCGAACTCTCGGACAAGCTGCGCTACTCCGTGACCGCGCCCGCCGTGAAGCGCGGCCCCTCGTACGCGGTGCAGCGCGAGTTCGCCAAGGACGACTACATCGCGGCGGTGCTCAAGGCCAAGGAATACATCGCCGCCGGCGACATGATGCAGGTGCAGGTGGGGCAGCGGCTGCAGAAGCGCTACACCGAGTCCCCGCTGAGCCTGTACCGCGCGCTGCGCTCGCTCAACCCGTCGCCCTACATGTACTTCTACGACATGGGGTCGTTCCAGATCGTGGGCGCCTCGCCGGAGATCCTGGTGCGCCACGAGCACGTGGCCGACGGCGAGAAGGTGACGATCCGTCCGCTGGCGGGCACGCGCCCGCGCGGCGCGTCGCCCGAGGCCGACGTCGAGACCGAGAAGGAGCTGCTGGCCGACCCGAAGGAGCGTGCCGAGCACCTGATGCTGATCGACCTGGCGCGCAACGACATCGGGCGCATCGCGCAGACCGGCAGCGTGAAGGTGACGGACGCCTTCGTCGTCGAGCGCTATTCGCACGTGATGCACATCGTGAGCAACGTCGAGGGCCTGCTCAAGCCGGGCATGACCAACATGGACGTCCTGCGCGCGACCTTCCCGGCCGGCACGCTCACCGGCGCGCCCAAGATCCGGGCGATGGAGATCATCGACGAGCTCGAGCCGGTCAAGCGGGGCATCTACGGCGGCGCCTGCGGCTACCTGAGCTTCGCGGGCGACATGGACGTGGCGATCGCGATTCGCACGGGGATCGTGCAAAACAACACGCTATATGTCCAGGCGGCCGCCGGCGTCGTGGCAGATTCGGTCCCGGAGATGGAATGGCGCGAAACCGAGGCCAAGGCGCGTGCGCTGCTGCGCGCTGCCGAGCTGGTCGAGGAAGGGTTCTGAGCGGGCTTGCCAAGCCCTGAGGAAAGCGCATAGTTCCATCGGGACCCGTGCCCGGCCAGGCGCGGGTGGCCAGTCGAGGAGTTCGCCATGCCGATGATCCGTACGTCCCTGTCCCGCCTGGCGCTCGCCGTGCTCGCCGCCGCCGCCCCGCTGCTGTTCGCGGGCTGCGCTTCCAAGCTGCCGCTCGCGCCGGCGTCCCCGGGCATGTTCGACGACGCCCATTTCGGGCCGCCCACCGATCCGATCGACCCGGCCGACGTGTTCAAGCTCACGCCCGAGATGACGGCGTACATGAGCGACGTCATCATGCCGATGGCCCATGCGCGGGGCGTGCGGCAGGCCATCACCGAGGCGCTGTACAACCGCAGCAAGCTGCAGCTGGAATACGACGCCAGCTCCACGCGCACGGCGGCCGAGGCCTTCCAGGCCCGCCAGGGCAACTGCCTGTCGCTGGTGATCATGACCGGCGCGTTCGCGAGCGCGCTCGATCTGAAGGTGACGTTCCAGCAGGTCTCCACGGAGCAGATGTGGAGCCGCTCCGGCGGCATGTACTTCATGAGCGGCCACGTCAACCTGCTGCTCGAGAAGCGCTACTCGGAGAGCATCGGCCGCTACGACCGGAACGACCTCTACACGATCGACTTCATGCCCGGCGAGGGCAACGAGATGCGCTCGCACCCGATCTCGCAGCAGACGGTGCTGGCGATGTTCATGAACAATCGCGCCGCCGAGGCGATGGTGCGCGGCCAACTGGACGACGCCTACTGGCGCGCGCGCCAGGCCATCAGGCTGGACCCCGAGTTCCGCAGCGCCTACAACACGCTGGGCGTCATCTACATGCGCCACGGCGACGCCGGGCACGCGGAGAAGGTGTTGCGCTACGTGCTCGACGGCTCGCCGGACAACCCGCGCATCCTCGCCAACTACGGCGAGGCGTTGCGCCTGCTGGGCCGCACGACCGAGGCGCAGGCAGTGCAGGCGCGCCTGGCCGTGCTGGAGCCGGTGCCGCCGTTCTTCTGGTTCGTACAGGGCCAGGCGGCGCTGCACAAGGGCGATTTCACGAAGGCGCGCGAGATGTTCCTCAAGGAGATCGCGCGCGATCCGGACTATCACGAGTTCCACTACGCCCTGGCCGTGGCCGACTTCGGGCTGAACCGCCTGGACGAGGCGCGCGCCGAGCTGGCGCTGGCGATGACCGACGCCGTCAAGCGCAGCGACCACGACCTGTACGCCGCCAAGCTCGACAAGCTCAAGGCCTGGCAGCCATCCAGCACGCCGGCATCCCTGGTGCAGTGAGCTGCGGCGCCGCGCGGCGCGCGTCTCAGCGCTCGCCCGTGCCCCCGCGCACCAGTTCGAGCCGCACTTCCAGCGCGTGGACGCGGGCGTCCGACTGCGCGATCAGCAGGCGCTCGCGGATCTGCGCCGACTCGCGGTAGCTGTCGAGGGCGGCGCGCCAATGCTGGCGCTCCTCGTTGAGCAGGCTGTTCTCCAGGTGCGCCTCGGCCAGTTCCTTGAGCAGCGCGCTCTCGGCCAGCAGCTCCAGCGCGAGGCCGATGTGGGCCTGCGCGCGGCGGTACTGCCCGGCCAGGCGCTCGATGCGGCCCAGGCGCAGCTCCAGGATGCCGCGGTCGGGCCCGGCCTTGGCGGCGTCCGCGGCCTTCACGCCCACCTGCAGCGCCTCGCGCGCCTTCTCGTATTGGCCGAGCACGATGTAGGCGTCGGCGATGTCCTCGCTGCCCTTGGCCACCGAGTAGTGCTGGCCCGCGGCCACCAGGCGCTCGACCATGGCCGAGGCCGCCGCCAGGAGCTCGGTGAGCTCGGGCGTCTCCACGCCGTGGCAGCCGGCCACCGCCAGGATCAGGCGCTGCACCAGCAGGTTCATCTTCACCGCGGCGTGCAGGTACGGGTCGTCGAATTCGGCGAGCAGGCCGTCGGCCAGCAGGGAGTGCTTGACGGCCTGTTCCATGTCGCCGAGCGCGTGGAAGGTGCTGCCGCAGTTGACCCAGAACAGGCAGCGGTCGCGCGGGCTGCTGATCTGGGCCAGCAATTTCTTGGCGCGTTCGAGCAGTTCGAGCGCGCCGCCCGCGTCGCCCGTGCGCGCGAGGGCCGACGCCAGCACCGTGAGGCCGCGCATCAGCTTCATGCCCGGCGCGAGCTTGCCGATCGCGCGGTAGCCGGCGATCACCGCCTCCTTGGCCCGGCCCGCGTTCAGGTGGCTGAGCGACAGCACGAAGTCGCACCAGCCCACGCTCTGCGGGTCGCTGCCGGCCACCAGCGACGGGCGCAGCGCGTTGCAGATCTCGATGGCGTCGTCGATGCGGCCCGAGCGCGAGCAGATCTCCGCGCGATCGAGCTGTTCCTCGATGGACGGCGGCGTGGGCGGCGGGGCCTGGCCGTCGTCGGCGGCGCGGCGGC
>JBJMWE010000307.1:0-9958 GCA_045810285.1 Vitreoscilla sp.
ATCGACAACCTCAGCTTCAAGGTGCCCGCGGGCGCCATCGTCGGCATCATCGGCCCGAACGGCGCCGGCAAGTCGACGCTGTTCCGCATGATCGCCGGCAAGGAGCAGCCCGACTCCGGCACGGTCAGCATCGGCAAGACGGTGAAGATGGCCTTCGTCGACCAGACCCGCGACGACCTCGAGGACGCCAAGACGGTGTGGCAGGACGTCTCGGGCGGCCTGGACAACCTGACGGTGGGCAAGTTCGTGATGCCCTCGCGCGCCTACATCGGTCGCTTCAACTTCAAGGGCAACGACCAGCAGAAGCTCGTGGGCAACCTGTCCGGCGGCGAGCGCGGTCGCCTGCACCTGGCCAAGACGCTGATCCAGGGCGGCAACGTGCTGATGCTGGACGAACCGTCCAACGACCTCGACGTCGAAACCCTGCGCGCACTGGAAGACGCGCTGCTGGAATTCGCCGGCTCGATCATGGTGATCAGCCACGACCGCTGGTTCCTCGACCGCATCGCCACCCACATCCTCGCCTGCGAGGGCGATTCGCAGTGGGTGTTCTTCGACGGCAACTACCAGGAGTACGAGGCCGACAAGAAGAAGCGCCTGGGCGAGGAAGGCGCGCGCCCGAAGCGCGTGCGCTACAAGGCCCTCAAGTAGGGCGGGTTGGCCGCAGGCGTGACCCGCCGTTCGCCGGTGCGCGGTTCGCCGTTCGCCGGCCAGCGCGCACGCCACCGCACCGGACGATTCGCCTCCACGCACGCTCGCATCGCGTGCCGAGGGCGTTTCCAGGGCTGCACCGTCACGAAACACCCCCATTTTTGGGCAACGCCAATTTCCAGCGTTGTCAGTACACTGATCCGAGCAGTCGAGTAGACATTCGACGCACCGAATGAAGGGGGAAAAATGACGTTCAAGGCACTCACGTGCGGCGCAGCCGCCGCCCTGCTGGCGATCGCCGGCTCCGCGGGCGCTGCCACGGTCACGTTCGACTCGCTGGTGAACCCGGGCATCTGGGCCTACACCGGCGATACCTATACCGAGCAAGGCATGTCGTTCGCGGCCACCGTGCGCACGAACGGCTACTCCCTGTACGCCTACGGGCTCGAGAACCCGAACAACGCCGACGTGGACGGCGCCACCCTGCACCAGGAGTTCGAAGGCCACTACGGCGGTCTTGTCATCACGCCTGAGGGCGGCCGCGGCAGCTTCACGCTGACCTCGCTCGACCTGGCCGACACCTGGCTCGACCCGGACCTGGGACGCCCCCCGGGCGGCACGGTGGACATCGGCTACTACGACGCGTCTGGCGTGCATTACCAGCAGCTGACGCTGGACGATCAGGCCGGCCTGCAGACGTTCACGTTCAACCTGACCGGCGTGCGCTCGTTCACGCTCTGGAGCAACAACTACCAGCTGGACAACGTCCAGGTCAGCGACGTCATCGCGGTGCCGGAGCCGTCGTCGTACGCGCTGATGCTGGCCGGCCTGGCCGGCGTCATCGGCCTGTCGCGCCGCCGCAAGGCCTGAGCGGCGTTCGCGCCCACCAGCCAAAGCCGCCTCCGGGCGGCTTTTTCAATGCGTTGCGCGTACGCACAGGCGTGCGCGTGCGTGACGCGCGTGCCTGCGCGAGTGCACGCGAGACGGCGCGCGGCGCGGCCGGGCTCAGTCGAAGCGCAGCGAGACGCCGGTCACGAACAGCGTGTCGTTGCGGCCCAGGCCTTCGCCGGGCCGGCTGTCGTAGCGATGCGAGAGCGTGGCGGTGAGCGCCAGCTGCCTGGTCATCGCCACGGACAGGCCGGCGTCGAACACGGTGCGCACGTCGCCGGTGTCGCGCAGGTTGGGGTACACGGTCAGCTTCTGCTTGAAGGTCGTGGTGTCGCTCAGCTTGTTGTTGGACTCCTCGGCGAACAGCAGCTCGGCGTGGTCGTAGCGGCGGCGCGTCTCGTCCTGGATCACCTGCTCGTGGCGGTAGCGATCCATCGTGTAGGCGAGACCGGCCGACAGGTCGAAGCTCTGGTCCGGCTTCTTGACGACGTGATAGCCGATGCCCGAGCCGAGCGTGGTGCGCAGCGAGAGGTCGCTCGGCAGGTCGTGCAGCAGGTCGAGCTCGCCGAAGCCGAACCATTGCGGCGTGAAGTCGCTCGAGTAGAGCGCGCTGCCGCCCACGTGGTTGGCGGTGGTGGCGCCGGCGCTGCGCGCGTACTGCGCCGCGCCGGTGAGGGCCCACTTGTCGGTCGTGGTGAGCTTGATCACGTCGGCGCCCAGCGACGCGCTCTTGGCGTCGGTGTTGCCCGTGGCGATGCTCGCGCCCGCGGTGAACAGCGAACGCCATTGGCCGTCCGGCTTCTGGGTGACCTGCGCATGGGCGTGCAGCGGACTGGCGGCGACTGCGCACAGCAGGGCGCGGGCGAGGGAACGGATCTGCATCTGGACGACTCCGGGGCAAAGCGATTGACCGCGCGCTGTGGCAGATCACGCGCCCGTGGCGGTGTCGTCGTGAAAGAGATGTTTCAGGCCGCGGGCGTCGCGGCGCGGCCGGCCTTCAGCGGGCCGGCGTCACGGCGTAGCCGTCGAGGGCCACGTGGTAGCGCTGGCCGTGCTCGTTCTCCACCAGCAGGCGGCGCTCGGCGGCCTGAAGCTCGAGGTGCACGAAGAACACGTCCTGCACGTCGGCTTCGAGGTCGGGGTCGAACGCGACCGCATAGACCTTGATGGCGGCCACGCGCTTGCCGGTGGCGAGGTCGGTGACGCCCAGGTAGCCGGTGCGCTGGTCGAGGTGCTCATGCTCGCCGTCGATGATCTGCTCGTACCTGCGGCCTTCGAACTCGACCGGGTCGACATCGGGCGGACCGATGCGGCTGAAGCTCATGTCGTCGTCGGACATCCGTCTCTCCTTGGGTTGGCCCGGCCGTGCGCAACCGGCCACGCCCGCCACGACGGTCGCCGCGGCGACTCGGAGCAGGGCGCGGCGCGCGGCATCGGCACGGGGCGAGGTGTTGCTCAATTCCAGTTCTTGGTCTGCTTGACCAGCTTGCCACCCGTGCCGCCGAGCGCGCGCAGGCGCTCGCCGTCGGTCAGGGCGCCGGCGCAGTCGGCCGCGAAGAACGCCCATGAATCGGCATTGGTCGCCGCCTTGTCGGCCGTGATCTTCGCGCCCGGGCCGATACCTCGGAAGGCATAGCCGTTGTCCTGCGTGCCCACCTCGGTATGCGTGCATTCGTGGACCAGGACGCGGGCCCAGTTCTTCTTCATGTCGTGCAGCACCGAGATGTCGTAGTTCTCGAACAGCGCCTTCTCGATGTAGATGGTGCGCGGGCGCTCGAACTTGCCGTCCGTACGGCGCACGAACGCCTCGACGGTGTTCTTCTTCGCGTCGCCGCGGTACATCGGCATGTCGGTGATCACGACTTGATTGTGGTTCAGCGCGAACGCGATCTTCTTGAAACCGGCCAGCAGGACGGCGATGGTCTTGTCGACGTCCGCGGCCGCCGTGTCCGACGCCGCGAACCAGCGTTCGACGATCGCCCGCGACGCCGGCGTCGATGCGGCATTGCCGAGCACGACCTTGGCAGACTCGCACCAGCTGAGCCCGAGCTGCATCGCCTCGGCGAGGTGATCCTTCGTCTCCTCGGAGAACTGCTCGGTGACGTCGGCCAGCTTGGCCTTGACCTTCGTGGCATCGGCCTTGACGTCCAGCAGTTCGTCGGAGGCGAACCTCGCATACGAGCTGGGCGTGGACACGACCCACACCTGCTGGCTGCCGCGCGCACCCGCAAGGTAGAGATGGCGCAGCATCTTCAGGCTGGCGGCCATCTTCACGGCGTCGTCCTTCACGAGGCCCGTGGCGGGGACGCCTGCGGCCTCCATGATCTTGTCCGCTTCCTTGAACTTCAGCGCGACCTCGCGGAAGTGGCTGACCTTGCCATAGAAATTCAGCTCGGGGCCTTCGGCCCCGAGCGCCTTCGTGAGGTCGAGCAGGCCGGGCAAGGCGCCGCCGAAGTCCTGGCCCTCCAATGTCTCGCGGCACAGGCGGTATTCGTCCGCGAATCCGGTGGATGGCATGCGTCATTTCTCCCTGTCATTGCGCCTCGGATGCCGGGCAGCCATCCCGGAGCATCGGGCATCGACGCCACCACCGCAAGAACCCGGATGGGGGATGGCGCGCGCGCCGGCGTCCGGAAACGAAAAAGCCGCCCGGAGGCGGCCTTGGCGACTTCGGAGGGCGGCGTCGCGCCTCCGGCTCCGGGAAGGTCAGCGCAGCTTGATTTCCTTGTACAGGACGTGCTTGCGCGCCTTGGGATCGAACTTCATGAATTCGAGCTTTTCGGGCGTCGTCTTCTTGTTCTTGTTCGTGGTGTAGAAATGACCCGTACCCGCGGTCGATTCCAGCTTGATCTTTTCGCGTCCACCCTTGGCAGCCATGGTGTGTATCTCCGGTGATGTTTAGAGTTCGCCCTTGGCGCGCAGGTCGGCGAGGACGGCGTCGATGCCGTTCTTGTCGATCAGTCGCAGCGCGGCCGTCGTGATGCGCAGGCGCACGAAACGGTTCTCGCTCTCGACCCAGATGCGGCGGTTCTGCAGGTTCGGCAGGAAACGGCGCTTGGTGCGGTTGTTGGCGTGGGAAACGTTGTTTCCCGTCATCGGGTGCTTACCCGTCACTTGGCAGACACGAGCCATGAAGCTCTCCTTGATTCTCCGGGCGCACCATGCGCACCGGGCTGGAAGGCCGGCACATACGCCAAAAGGGCGGCTGGCTCCCAAGGGAATCGCGGATTCTACACGATCCGCGGGCAAACACCAACCGACCGCAATGGGACGCGTCGGGCGGGGTAGGGCGGGGTAGGGCGGGTTAGCCGCAGGCGTAACCCGCCGTTCGCCGGCACCACGACCCGCCCCGCGCCACCGCCCGCCCGCCGCCAGCCTCAGCTCAACGATTCAAGATAGCGCTGCGCATCGAGCGCCGCCATGCAGCCCGTGCCGGCCGAGGTGATCGCCTGGCGGTAGACATGGTCCTGCACGTCGCCGGCCGCGAAGACGCCGGGAACGCTGGTCTGCGTGGCCAGCCCTTCCGAGCCCGACTTCGTCAGGATGTAGCCGTCCTTCATCTCCAGGTGGCCCTGGAAGATGTCGGTGTTCGGGTGGTGGCCGATCGCGATGAAGCAGCCCTTGACCGGGATCTCGGCAAAGGCCTCGCCTTCGACGGACTTCGTGCGCACGCCCGTGACGCCCGTCGGGTCGCCCAGCACCTCGTCGAGCGTCTGGTCCAGGTGCAGCTGGATCTTGCCTTCCTGGGCCTTCTGCATCAGCTTGTCGATCATCACGGCCTCGGCGCGGAACTTGGCGCGGCGATGGATCAGGTGCACCTTGCGGGCGATGTTGGACAGGTACAGCGCCTCCTCGACGGCCGTGTTGCCGCCGCCCACCACGCAGACTTCCTCGCCGCGGTAGAAGAAGCCGTCGCAGGTGGCGCAGCCGCTGACGCCGCGGCCCATGAACGCCTCTTCGGACGGCAGGCCCAGGTACTTGGCCGAGGCACCGGTGGCGATGATCAGGGCGTCGCAGGTGTAGGTGCCGGAGTCGCCGGTGAGCTTGAACGGGCGCTGGCCGAAGTCGACCTTGTTGATGTGGTCGAACACGATCTTCGTGTCGAAACGTTCGGCGTGGGCCAGGAAACGCGCCATCAGGTCGGGGCCCTGGACGCCGGCGACGTCGGCCGGCCAGTTGTCCACCTCGGTGGTGGTCATCAGCTGTCCGCCCTGGGCGATGCCGGTCACGAGCATCGGCTTCAGGTTGGCGCGGGCCGCGTAGAGCGCCGCCGTATACCCTGCCGGGCCGGAACCGAGGATCAGTACCTGGGCGTGGTTGGAAGGGTTCTCAGAGTTACTCATTACGGTTGCGGGCTCGGAAATTGCGAAATGGACGGCACAATGTCACACGACAAACTGCACCCGCGATTGTAGGGATCTCGCCCGGCCCCGCCGGCGGCTCGCGGTGCAGGGCTCAACGTCCCAAGGGATTTGCGAAAGGTTTTTGCATGTCGATGCTCTCGAATCTGGACCTGATCCGGCGCGTTCCGCTCTTCTCGATGCTGACGACCGATCAGGCACGCGTGGTGGCGGACGGTGTCGTCAAGCGCCGTTTCCGTCGCGGCGAGCTGGTGGTCGAGCAGGGCAAGAAGAGCAACGCGCTCTTCATCCTGCTCAGTGGCCGCGCCCGCGTCACGACGTCCGACCCGCGCGGCCGCGAGGTGATCCTGGCGGTGCTCAACGCGGGCGACTACGTCGGCGAGATGAGCCTGATCGACAACGAACCCCACTCCGCCACGGTGCGCTGCGAACTGCAGTGCGACGTGCTGATCCTGGGCCGCGCCGAATTCGCGCGCTGCCTGCCGGAGAACTCCAGCCTGTCGTACGCGATCATGCGCGGCCTGGTCACGCGCCTGCGCAGCGCCGACCGCCAGATCGAGTCGCTGGCCCTGCTGGACGTCTACGGCCGCGTCGCCCGCACGCTGCTGGACATGGCCGAGGACATCGACGGCGAGAAGGTCATCAAGTCCAAGGTCTCGCGCCAGGACATGGCCAAGATCGTCGGCGCCTCGCGCGAGATGGTCAGCCGCGTGATGAAGGATCTCGAGGAGCGCGGCATCATCGAGACGCAGGAAGACGGGTCGCTGAAGATCCAGAACAGGAAAAGTTGATTGTTGACCCCCACGCTCGCTGGCGCTCGCTGCCCCCCGAGGGGGCCGGCCGCGAGTCGACCGGCGGAGCCGGATCGACCGCTCCCTTGAACTTCTCGCGGGGCGGGTGGGCGGCGGCGCCGGGGGCATAAACTGGGGGGACGTTTCCCAGTTCGAAAGCAGTGACTTGAGTCTCGCTCTCCCGAAGTTTTCGGCTTTTTCACGGACTTCGTCCGAATCCGGCGCGCCCGTGCCGCGCGCGGTCTGGAAGCAGCGCCTGGCGGCGCTTGCCAGCCTCGTCGGGTGGACGGCGGTGGCGCTGTCGCTCGTGACGCACCACGCCACCGATCCCGGGTTCACCACGTCGGGCGACGGCAGTCCCGTCGTGAACCTGCTGGGGCGGCCCGGCGCGCTGCTGTCGGACGTGCTGCTGCTTTGCCTGGGCGCCTCGGTGTCGTGGCTGCCGCTGGTGGGGCTGCTGCACGCGTTGCGCCAGCTCGCGCGCGGGTCGCGCGCGCTCGCGGGCGTGGACGCCGACGCCCAGCCCGAGCCGCGCTTCGCACGCCTGCGCTTCTGGGGCGGCCTCGTGCTCTTGCTGTGCGCGAGCGCGGCGCTCGAATGGACACGCCTGTACACCTGGGAAACGCGCGTGCCCGGCGGGCACTCGGGTGGCATCCTGGGCTTCTTCCTGGGGCCGCTGTCGATGCACTGGCTGGGCTTCCTCGGCTCGGGCGTGCTGTGGATCGCGCTGCTCGTGCTGGGCATGTCCGGCGCGCTGCGCTTCTCGTGGGTGCGCCTGGCCGACGGCATCGGCGGCTGGATCGACGGCCGCCGCGAGCACCGCGCCGTCGCGCGCGAACGCGCGGAGGACGAGCGCATCGGCGAGATCGCGCTGCGCGAGCGCGAGCAGCAGGTCGACGAGGTGCGCATCGAGGACGTGCAGCACGCGCCCATCGTGATCGAGCCCGAGATCGTGCAGGTCGTCGAATCGAAGCGGGTGCAGCGCGAGCGCCAGAAGCCGCTGTTCGTCGAGATCCACGACAACAAGCTGCCGCAGGTCGACCTGCTCGACGCGGCGCCGACGCGCCTGGAGCCCACGGTCACGCCCGAGTCGCTGGAGATGACCAGCCGCATGATCGAGAAGAAGCTGGGCGACTTCGGCGTCGAGGTGCGCGTGGTCGCGGCGGCCCCGGGCCCGGTCATCACGCGCTACGAGATCGAGCCGGCCACCGGCGTCAAGGGCTCGCAGATCGTCAACCTTGCCAAGGACCTGGCGCGCTCGCTGAGCCTGGTCAGCATCCGCGTGGTGGAGACGATCCCCGGCAAGACGACGATGGCGCTGGAACTGCCCAACGCGCGGCGCCAGATGATCCGGCTGTCGGAGATCCTGGGCTCCAACGTCTACAACGAGGCCGGCTCGATGCTCACCATCGCGCTGGGCAAGGACATCGTCGGCAACCCGGTCGTGGCCGACCTGGCGAAGATGCCGCACTGCCTGGTGGCCGGCACCACCGGTTCGGGCAAGTCGGTGGGCATCAACGCGATGATCCTGTCGCTGCTGTACAAGGCCGAGGGCAAGGATGTCCGCCTCATCCTGATCGATCCGAAGATGCTCGAAATGAGCGTCTACGAGGACATCCCGCACCTGCTGTGCCCCGTCGTCACGGACATGAAGCAGGCCGGCAACGCGCTGAGCTGGTGCGTCAACGAGATGGAGCGCCGCTACAAGCTCATGTCCAAGATGGGCGTGCGCAACCTGGCCGGCTACAACAAGAAGATCGACGACGCCAGGGAGCGCGGCGAGACCATCCCGAACCCGTTCAGCCTCACGCCCGAGGAGCCCGAGCCGCAGGAGCGCCTGCCCTTCATCGTGGTGGTGATCGACGAGCTGGCCGACCTGATGATGGTGGTCGGCAAGAAGGTGGAAGAGCTGATCGCCCGCCTGGCGCAGAAGGCGCGCGCGGCCGGCATCCACCTGGTGCTGGCCACCCAGCGTCCCAGCGTCGACGTGATCACGGGCCTGATCAAGGCCAACATTCCCACGCGCCTGTCGTTCCAGGTGTCGAGCAAGATCGACAGCCGCACCATCCTCGACCAGATGGGCGCCGAGGCGCTGCTGGGCCAGGGCGACATGCTCTACCTGACGCCGGGCGGCGGCGTGCCGCAGCGCGTGCACGGCGCATTCGTCAGCGACGACGAGGTGCACCGCGTGGTCGAGTACCTGAAGTCCCAGGCGCCGGCCAACTACATCGAGGGCATCCTCGAGGGCGGCGTCATGGACGAGGATCTGGCGGCCGGCGAGGGCGGCGGGTCATCCGATGCGGAGTCCGATCCGTTGTATGACCAGGCGGTGGCGGTGGTGCTGCAGAACAAGCGGGCGTCGATCTCGCTGGTGCAGCGCCACCTGCGCATCGGCTACAACCGCGCGGCGCGGCTGCTCGAGCAGATGGAGCAGTCGGGGCTGGTGTCCGGCATGTCGGGCTCCGGCAACCGCGAGATCCTTGTTCCCAAGCGAGACGAATAGACGACCCCCACGCTCCCGCTGGTCGCTGCCCCCGCGGGGCGCTCCGCGACGGGGCCCGGCAGAGCCGGTTCCCGCGCTCCCCCGGATGCGCCTGCCGCCGGCTCCCCGGCCGCTCCCATGCCTTCGAAAGAGATTCATGCGATCCCTCGTCACCCAGGTTCTTGTTGCCAGCATCGCGTTGGTCGCCGCTTCGGCGCACGCCACCGCCACCGATGAACTGCGCGACTTCGTGAAGACCGTGCACTCCGGCAAGTCCACGTTCACGCAGACGGTGACCTCGCCCAAGGGCAAGCAGAAGGTCTCCGACGGCAGCTTCGAGTTCTCGCGCCCGAACCGCTTCCGCTTCATCTACCAGAAGCCCTATGCGCAGACGGTGGTCGGCGATGGCACGCGGGTCTGGATCTACGACCCCGACCTGAACCAGGTCTCGTCGCGCAAGACGGGCGACGCGCTGGCCAACACGCCGGCGGCGCTGATCGTGTCCAACGACATCGACAAGGTCTTCACGCTGGCCGACCAGCCCTCGAAGGACGGCGTCGACTGGGTGCTGGCGACGCCCAGGCAGGCCGAGGGCACCGTGCGCTCGCTGCGCATCGGCTTCAGGGGCCACGCGCTGGCGCAACTGCAGATCGACGATTCATTCGGCCAGAAGTCGATGCTCGTGTTCAACGACTTCGAGCCGAACGCGAAGCTGCCGGCCGATACCTTCGTCTTCACGCCGCCGAAGGGGGCGGACGTCACCGAGCAATGAGCCGTGCACGGCC
>JBJMWE010000308.1:0-10018 GCA_045810285.1 Vitreoscilla sp.
CCCCAGCGTGCGCCAAAGCGTCCCCTCCAGTGCCACGTAGTGTCCGACGAACTCGTGCAGGAACTCGCCCAGCGTGGGCGGATGCAGCGTCGTTTCCTGCCCGCATGCGGGGCAGAACTTCAACGGCGCCGCTGTGCCGCAGTTGCGGCAGGCGAGGTCGGTGCGGGCGGGGAGGTGCGACACGCGGGCGACTCTACCGCATGCCGTGCGCCGCGCCGCGCGGGCGCCGCATTCAGTGCGAACAGGCCCTGGTCACTCCGGCCACTGCGGCTCCTCGCCGCTGTCGTCGAAGCGCGGGAAGATCGTCATGTTGACGACCTTGCCCTTGGCGGCCCAGAACATCAGGCCGTGCTGCTCGCTCTGCCAGCACTGGCCGGAATCGGCGAAGTCGTCGGTGAGCGCCAGGTCGTGGATGTCGGCCTGCCTGGCCAGCGCCTGCAGCTGGCCCACCTCGCAGCCGATGATGGCCACGCCGTTGACGGTGGTCTTGGCCGACCACGCGGTGATCGATTCGAGCTTGGCGTCGGGCGCGGGGTCGAACTCGAGCTCGATCTCGCCGCCGTCGTAGAACCAGGTCTCGACCGAGGCGCCCTCGTCGTCGTCCGAGGTCTCGACCGAGTCGGGCTTGCCGGCGGCCGCGCGCGCGAGCTCGCGCGACATGCCCAGTACGAAGGGGGCGATTCCGAAGTAGGGGGTTGCGTCGGCCATGGGTGTCGTGAGGAAACGATGGGAGTCAGCGTCGGCGCGCGAACCGACGCTCAGGCTGCATTGTGGCCCCGCGCGGAGCGCTGTGGCGCCGTCGATGCAGGCGTCAGTATGTCCGACCGCCGCGATACTGGGCGTGCTGGCGCCGCGCCAGCGTGGTGCCGGCCGCCAGCGCGGCCATGGTGGTGCCGGCGTGGGCGTGGGTGATCGCCAGGCCCAGCGCGTCGGCGGCGTCCTTGCCGGGCAGGCCGGGCAGGGCCAGCAGGCGGGCGACCATCTCCTGGATCTGCTCCTTCTTCGCCTGGCCGTGGCCGACCACGCCCTTCTTCATCTGCGTGGCGGTGTACTCGGAGACGGGCAGGCCCGACGACACCAGCGCCGCCAGCGCCGCCCCGCGCGCCTGGCCCAGCAGCAGCGTGCTCTGCGGGTTGACGTTGACGAACACGATCTCCATCGCGGTCTGCTCCGGCGCGTAGCGCTGCACCACCTCGCGCACGCCTTCGAAGATCACCTTGATGCGCGCCGGCAGGTCGCCCTTGGCCAGCCTGGAGGTGCTGATCGTGCCGCTGGCCACGTAGTGCAGCCGCGCGCCCTCGGTCTCGATCACGCCGAAGCCGGTGGTCTGCAGTCCGGGGTCGATGCCGAGGATGCGCGTCATGGTGCCTCAGTTCTTCAGCTGGAAATACCAGCGCACCGAATGGAAGAACACCGGTGCCGCGAAGCACAGCGGCGCGACGCGGTCGAGCAGGCCCACCGCGCCGGTGACCTGCTGCGTGTTGCCCCAGTAGTTGACGCCGGCGTCGCGCTTGAGCGCCGTCATCACGAACTCGCCCAGCGTGCCGGCCGCCCCGGCGATCAGCGCCATCACCATCGCCTGCGGCAGCTTGAACGGCGTGATCCAGAACAGCAGGCCGCCGACCAGGGCCGCGCCCAGGCAGGCGATGGCCCACGACTGCCAGCCGAAGGTGCGATCGATCTGGCGCGCCACCGGGCGGCGGCGCAGGCGCGTGCTCACGAAGGTCTCCAGCTTCTGCGCAGTCAGCGTCGCGATGACCAGGAAGAACACCAGGAACGGGCCGCGGTCGGGGTGGTTGGGGAAGTCCAGCAGCAGCAGCGCCGGCGCATGCGACAGCCCGAACACGCACACCATCACGCCCCACTGGATCTTCGCGTTGCGCTCGAGGAAGCGCAGCGGATCGCCGCCGAGCGCGCTCAGCACCGGGATGGCGAGGAACACGTAGACCGGGATGAACACGGTGAACAGGTCGAAGCTGCGGCTGCCCGCCAGAACGTACTGCACCGGCAGCACCACGAAGAAGGCCAGCATCAGGCTGCGGTGGTCCGCGCGCCGCGTCTGCATCAGCGTGACGAACTCGCGCAGCGCGAGGAACGAGAACACCGCGAACAGGATCGTCGCGCCGACCGCGCCCGAGACCCACGCGAGCCAGTAGACGACCGCGCCGACCCATACCGCGCGCAGGTCGGCGGCGAACTTCGTCAGCCCATGGTCGTTCTGCGGCGACTTCTCGCGCATCGCGAGGAACACCGCGACGGCCGATACCAGCAACAGGCCGCCGAACAGGATCAGGAACAGCAGGCCGATCTGCTGCGTGGCGGTGAGCGATTGCAGGAACTTCATGCCGCGCCCCCCGGCTTCAGCGCGATGACGGCCGCGCGGGCGCGCAGGAGGAAATCGGCCTTCGGCTCGTCGGGCTGCAGGTTGCACGGTGCGCCGAAGGTCACGGTGCACAGGATGGGCACCGGCACGACCTCGCCCTTGGGCATCACGCGCTGCACGTTGTCGATCCAGCACGGGATCAGCTGCACGTTCGGGAACTGCTTCGCGAGCCGGAAGATGCCGCTCTTGAAGTCCTGCGGCATCCCCTTGTTGCTGCGCGTGCCCTCGGGAAAGATGACGAGCGAGTCGCCCTGCTCGAGCGCCGCCACGAGCGGCTCCAGCGGGTCGGGCCCGCCCTCCTTGCGTTCGCGGTCGACGTACACCGCGCGGAACACCTCGCGCGTGAGCCAGTGCTTGAGCGGCGTCTTCGTCCAGTAGTCGGCGGCGGCGATCGGGCGCGTCTGCACGCGCAGGTCGGCGGGCAGCGTGGCCCAGATCAGCACCCAGTCGAGATGGCTCTGGTGATTGGCGAAGTAGATGCGCTGTTCCGCCTTCGGCGGCACGCCCTTCCAATGGCCTTGCGCGCCGGTGATCAGCCTTGCGACCGCCGCCAGCACGAAGCCCAATGCATCGGCTTTGTTCATGGCGGCAGTGTAGTGGGCCGGCGCGGGCCGATTCCGTCGTCACAATGCGCGCATGACTTCCGTCACGCGCCGGCTGTTCTGGCCCGCCTACGCCGCCTTCTGGGCGGGCGTCGGCCTGTTCTTCTCGCTGGCCGAGTGGCAGCACTACATGCGCGGCGGAGGCCGTCATCCGTGGGAGCCGTTCCTGTGGGAGATGTCGGGCGCGCTGACGACGGCCCTGCTGGCCGTGGCGGTCTACCGCTGGAGCGAATGGCTGCTGGCGCCGGGGCGCGGCCGCGCCGTCGCGGCGGCCGGCTACCTCGCGGGCTACGTCGCCTACACGTTCGCGCATTCGGCGCTGATGATCGGTTCGCGCTTCGGCGTGTATCGCCTCGCCGGCCTGGACTACCAGCCGGGAAGCCTGCCGTCCGTGCTGGGCTACGAGGCCGCCAAGGATGCGGTGTCCTACCTGCTGGTGCTGGGCCTGGGCATGGGCTGGCGCGCGTTCCTGCACGGGCAACGCCAGGCCGCGGAGGTCGAGCGCCTGAACGCGCACCTGGCGCAGGCCCGGCTCGCGCGGTTGCAGGAACAGGTGCAGCCGCACTTCCTGTTCAACACGCTCAACCTCGTCTCGTCGGTGATGCACGAGGACGTCGAGCGCGCCGACCGCATCCTGTCCGAGCTGGCCGACCTGCTGCGCCAGTCGATGCGCGCCGCCCACGCCGCCGAGCATCCGCTCGCGCAGGAGCTGCGCTGGGTCGAGCCCTTCCTGTCGATCATGCGCCAGCGCTTCGGCGAGCGGCTGCGCACGCAGGTCGACGCCAGCGAGGCGGCCGCGCGCTGCATCGTCCCGTCGCTGCTGCTGATGGCGCCGGTGGAGAACGCGGTCAAGCACGGCGTGGCGCGCAGCGCGGGCGTCGTGGACGTGCAGGTGGTCGCCGACGTCGTCGACGGCTGCCTGCGCATCGACATCCTCGACACCGGCGACGCGCCGCTCACAGAAAACGCCGGCGGCACCGGCCTGGCGAACCTGCGCGCGCGCCTGGCGACGCTGCACGGCGACCTGGCCGGCGTGGCGCTCTCGCGCGAAGGCGACCGCACGCGCGTGCGCGTCACGCTGCCCGCGCGCACGGGAGGCGCCGCATGAACGTGCTGCTGGTGGACGACGAGGCGCCCGCGCTGGCCAAGCTGCGCCGCTTCCTGGCCGACGATCCCGGCATCCACATCGCCGGCGAGGCCTGCGACGGCGATGCCGCACTGGCCTTCGCAGCCGCGCGGCCCGACGCCGTCGACGCCGTGCTGCTGGACATCCAGATGCCCGGCCGCACCGGCCTGGAGGTGGCCGCGGCGCTGCCGCCGCACGTGCTGGTGGCGTTCGTCACGGCGTTCGACGAGCACGCCTTGCAGGCCTTCGAGCTCAATGCGGTCGACTACCTGCTCAAGCCGTTCACGCGCGAGCGCCTGGCCGCGTGCATCGGTCGGCTGCGGGAGCGCCTGGCCCCGCCCGAGCGCGCGCAGCAGCGCCAGCGCCTGGCCACCGCGCTGCATGCGCTGCAGCCGGTGGCCGACCATTGGCTGGTGGCCGACCGCGGCGAGCTGCGGCGCGTGCCGCTGGCCGACGTCGACTACGTCGCCGCGGCCGACAACTACATCGAGCTGCACTCGGGCACCGCCACCTGGCTCGATCGCACGACGCTGGCCGCCTTCCTCGCGCATCCGGCAGCGCGCGGCTTCGTGCGCGTGCACCGCTCGTGCGCCGTGCAGCCGGCGCGCGTCGCGGCGCTGGAGCCGCTGGGCAGCGGCGATGCGCAGCTGCGGCTGGCGTCGGGGCAGGTGATCCGGTTGTCGCGGCGTTATCGCGACGAATGGATGAAGACCCTCGCGCGCTGACGCAGCGCCCTGGCCGGGGTGGATCCTGCGACTGCGCGCAGGATGACAACCTTCCTTCACGCAGGCCGTTCCCCGCACGTCCCGCGTGCAGCTCGCATCGCCGTGCGGAAAAGCCTGTCATCCTGCGCGCAGTCGCAGGATGACAACCTTCTTGCACGGGGGCCGTACCCCGCACGTCCGCGTGCAGCTCGAATCGCCGTGAGGAAAAGCCTGTCATCCTGCGCGAAGTCGCAGGATCCACCCCCGCCGACCAGGCCGCGAGTCGCCGCTCGCCCCGCCCGAGATGCGACTCGCCCCAAACCGCTCGCGCGGCCGGCGCGGCGCCGCGACGATGCGGGCATCTCCACTCGCCACCGCGCGCCATGGCCTCCACTGACCGCCGCATCGACCTCGACTGGGTCCGCATCCTCGCCTTTGGCCTGCTGATCTTCTTCCACGTGGGCATGTACTACGTGACCTGGGGCTGGCACGTGAAGTCGCCGTTCGCCTCGCACGCGATCGAGCCGTTGATGATGCTCAGCTCGCCGTGGCGCCTGAGCCTGCTGTTCTTCGTCTCCGGTTGCGCCACGGCCTTCCTCCACGGGAAGAACGGCCAGGGCTTCGCGCGTTCGCGCTCGCGGCGGCTGCTGATCCCGCTCGCGCTGGGGCTGTGGGTGGTCGTGCCGCCGCAGTCCTGGGCCGAGGTGACCGAGGCGGTCGGCTACCACGACGGCTACCTGCATTTCATGGCCCTGTACGCCCAGGGCTATGACGGCTTCTGCCGCGACGGCTGCCTGCGCCTTCCGACCTGGAACCACCTCTGGTTCGTCGCCTACCTGTGGTGCTACACGATGGTGGCGGCGCTCGCATGGCGCCTCCTGCCGCAGGCGCGCCTGGACCGCTGGAGCGCCGCGCTCGCACGCCTGCTGCGCGGCCCGGGCCTGATCGCGTGGCCGGTGGCCTGGCTGGCCGCCATCCGCCTGCTGCTGGTCGCGCGCTTTCCCGACACGCACGCGCTGGTCGACGACTGGTTCCTGCATGCCAACTACTTCAGCGTGTTCGCGCTCGGCGCGCTGCTGGCGCGCGAGGCGGGCGCATGGGAGGAGTTCCGGCGCCAGCGCTGGATCGCGCTGGCCCTCGCGATCGCGGGCTATGCCGTCATCGAGGCCTGGAACCAGCACTACGACGCCTCGCGCGCGCTCGACGGGCTGCGCGCGTTGCAGCGCGGGGCCTGGGCGCTCGACGAGTGGTGCGCGATCGTCGCCGCGCTGGGCTTCGCCCGCCAGTGGAATCCGGCGGACTCGCGCGTGCGGCGCTACCTCACCGAGGCGATCTTCCCGTTCTACATCGTCCACCAGACGGCGATCGTGCTGCTGGCGCACTTCATGAAGCCGCTGGGACTGCGCCCGCTGGTCGAGGCCCCGCTGCTGGTGGCCGCGACGGTGGCCGTGTGCCTGGCGAGTTTCGAGATCGTGCGGCGCGTCGGGTGGATGCGTCCGTTGTTCGGGCTGGCGCCCAAGGCCGAGTCCCGCACACCGTTGATCGCGGGATATCCCGCACTCCGCGCCGATCGACCGCCGGCGTGAGGGCGATGGCAGCGCGGCCCCGCGTCGCATCGGCGTGCGCCGAGCGCGCGTGCGCGACGGCTCGCCGGCGCGCAATCCCCTAGATCATGGATACCCCACCGGGTTTGTCCCAGCAGACGACGACCGCCTCCCGTCGCGACCATCTTCGCCGTGTCGGACATCGATCGCCGGCACGCGACGGCCACCAGCCGTCCACACCGGCGACCGGTCAGGGCACGTCAATCCATCAACCCAAAAGGAAGGAATGCAGATGAACACCGTCACCACCCGTGAAGATGCCGACACCCTGATCGCCCAATGGCGCCAGTCGGCCGACGACCAGCATCCGGCCGGCCCCCTCTTCGCGGGCGGCGAGTTCGCCGAAGCCGACATCGTGGGCGACATCGTGCGCTACACCGGCATGTGCGGCACCGACTGCTCGGGCTCGCACACCCGCTACTGCTGCTGAAGTCGTGACGGCGCCCTCTGTCGAGGACGCCCGCAACTTCGACGCTGCACTGGGCTGCCTGTTCGCGTCCGCGCTGGACGGGCTGGCGGCCCAGCTCGCCGAGGTTCCCGGGCTTCCGGCCGCCGAGCGTGACCTGCTGGTCGACGTCACGCGCGAGTCCCTCCTGTCCGTCCTGCACGGCCGCCTGGCGCGGCTGCTGCTCCTCGAGCTGAACGCGGCGCGCGTGCGCGGCGAGCTCGCGGGCGACACCACCGAGGCCCGCTGGGCCGCCTTCATCGACCGCGCCTCGACACCGGCCTTCTGGCAGTCGCTGGCGCCCGAGTACCCCGATCTCCTGCCGCGCGTGGCCGGCATCGTCGGCCTGCGCTGCGACAACACGCACCGCTTCGCCGTCCGCTTCTCCGGGGACCGCGCGGCGCTGTCCGTCCTCGTCGGCGGCGCGCCGCTGGGTGCGCTGCGCGCCGTGTCGTTCGGCGCCGGCGACACGCACCGCGGCGGCCAGACGGTGGCGCTGCTGCAATGCGAGGGCGGGCGCGTCGTCTACAAGCCGCGCTCGATGGCCATCGACCATGCGCTGGCGAGCTTCGTCGACGAGCTCTTTCCGGGCGAGTCCATGCCCGAGCGCATCCGCGTGCCGCAGGTGCTGCAGCGCGACGGCTACGGCTGGAGCGCATTCGTGGCGCACGCGTACGCCGAGACGCCCGGGTCCCTGCGTGCGTTCTACCGCGGCATCGGCCACTGGCTGGCCGTGATCCGCCTGCTGAACGGCAGCGACCTGCATGCCGAGAACCTGATCGCGCACCGCGGCTGCCCGGTCATCATCGACTGCGAGACCCTGTTCACGCCGCGCCTGAAGGCGATCGCGACGGGCCTGGGCCAGGCCGCGGACCGCGCGCTCGAGCTCTCGCAGGGCACGGTGCTCAGCTGCGGCCTGCTGCCCACGCGCGGCGTGGGCCTGGGCTTCCGCGGCGTCGACAACTCCGGCCTCGGCGGCCTGCCCGGCCAGCAGCCCAAGGTGCGTGCGCTGGACATCGTGGGCGCCGGCTCGGACGCCGCGCGCATCGGCACGACGGAGGTGGCGCAGACCCCCGCGCAGAACCTGCCCGGCGAGAACCCGGCGCTGGCCGAGCACTGGCCCGAGGTGCTCGCCGGCTTCGACGAGCTCACGGCGCGCCTGCACGCGCTGGACGCCGAAGGCGCGCTCGCGCCGCGGCTCGACCGGTTCAAGGCGTGCGAGATCCGCGTCGTGCTGCGCGCCACCGAGGTCTACGCCGAGATCGGGCGCATGCTGTGGCATCCGGTGTCGCTGCACGACCCCGACGTGGCGCGCGCCCGTGCGCACGACCTGTTCAAGCGCCAGGCCGCGCACCGGCGCATCGCGCCGTCCGACGACGACGTCATCGCCGGCGAGGTCGAGGACCTGCGCGAGGGCGACATCCCCTTCTTCTCGACGCTCGCCGGCCACGGCGTCCTCGACGGCCCGCGCGGCACGCACTGGATGCGCGCCTTCGACCTCGTCGACATGGCGCTGGCGCAATGGCGCGCGGCCGACCTGCCGCTCGAGCGCCGCATCATCCGCGCGGCGCTCGTCAGCGCCTACGTGAGCGACGGCTGGCGGCCGCCCGAGGAGCGTCGCAATCCTTCCAGCCTGCGGCTCGACGACCTCGACGGCCGCCGCCGCCGCCAGGCCGCCGCGATCATGCGCGAGCTCGTCGACAGCGCGGTGCGCGGCGACGACGGCACGGTGACCTGGATCGCGCCGATGCTGGGCCCGCAGGGCTGGACGGTGCAGCCGCTCGAGCAGGACCTGTACAACGGCGCCTCCGGCATCGCGGTGCTCGTCGCGGCCTACGGGCGCGAGGTGCGCGCCGGTCGCGCGGACCCGGTCGACGGCGTCGACGAACTGCTGCCGCAGCTTGTCGCCACGCTCGTGCTGGCCGAGGAGCAGCGCGCGATGCAGCGGCGCGAACTGAAGCGCCCGCGGCCGACGCCGCCCGGCGGCTATGTCGGCCTCGGCTCGCAGATCTGGAGCTGGCTGCAGCTGCGCGAATGGGGCGTCGAGCCGGGCATGGCCATCGAGCAGGCCTGCGCCATCGCTGCCTACCTGCCCGACGCGATGGCCAGCGACACCTCGCGCGACCTGCTGTTCGGCAGCCCCGGCGCCATCGTGCCGCTGCTGCGGCTCGCCCGGGCCACGGGCCAGCGGCGCTACCTCGACCAGGCCATCGAGGTCGGCGACCACGTGTGCGGCCAGGCCGTCGTCGCAGGCGGTCGCGCGCATTGGATCCACCACGATTCGCCGAACGGCCTGGGTGGCTACGTGCACGGCGCGACGGGCGTCGGCTGGGCGCTCGAGCGGCTGGCGCGCGCCAGCGGGCACGCACGCTTCGCCGAGATGGCCGCTGCCGCCCGCCGCTTCGAGGACGCGCTGTGGGACGAGCAGCATCGCAACTGGCGCGACCAGCGCCTGATCGACGGCCTGGCCTGTGCCGCCGCGTGGTGCCATGGCGCGGTGGGCATCGGCCTCGCGCGCGCCGATCTCGATCCGGCACTGGCGGATCCCGCGGCGCGCCGCGACGTGCAACGTGCGGCAGCGGCCGCCTGGGCCGAGGGCACCGGCTGGAACCACAGCCTGTGCCACGGCGACCTGGGCGTGGCCGAGCTGATGGGCGTGGCCATCGACGCCGGCGTCGCGCCCGCGGGCTGGACGCGCGAGCGCCTGCTCGCCCACGTGCTGGGCAGCCTCGAGGAGTTCGGCGCGCAGAGCGGCGTCACGCGCGACACCTTCGCGCCGGGCCTGCTGCCCGGCCTGGGCGGCGTCGCGTACCAGCTGCTGCGCCTGCATCCGCAGAGCGACCTGCCCTCCGTGCTGACGCTGGCCGACGACGACGTCGGGAGGCCGACCTGAGCGAAGCGCCCGCCACGCCGGCGACGACATCGGAGGAAGCCGCCGCTTCGCCGCTGTCCGCCGAGTCCCTCGAAACGCCGTACTGGCGGCTCGAGGACCCGGAGGCAGGCCGCGCGTCGGCGGGCCTCGCGCTGCGCCGGGTCGCGCAGGCCGCGCGGCCGTTGATGGGCGTGCTGCGCGAGGCCGCGCCCTGGCAGGCGCTGGCCGTCGTCGCCCTGCAGGTCGGCTCGGCGCTGGCCGGCACGGCCTTGCTGCTGGCGA
>JBJMWE010000309.1:0-18299 GCA_045810285.1 Vitreoscilla sp.
ATCGGCGCGGCCGCGCAGCGCATCCCCGTGTTCATGTCGCCCAACATGAGCGTGGGCGTCAACGTGGTGATGCGCCTGATCGAGCAGGCCGCCAAGGCGTTCTCGCACGGCTACGACATCGAGATCATCGAGGCGCACCACCGCAACAAGATCGACGCGCCCAGCGGCACCGCGCTGCAGATGGGGGAGGTCGTCGCGGGCGCCCTCGGGCGCAACCTGGCCGATAACGCCGTGTTCGGACGCGAAGGCGTCACCGGCGCGCGCGACCCGAGTACGATCGGCTTCGCGACGGTGCGCGGCGGCGACATCATCGGGGACCACACGGTGCTGTTCGCCGGCATCGGCGAGCGCATCGAGATCACCCACAAGAGCTCCAGCCGCGCCACGTACGCGCAGGGCAGCCTGCGCGCCGCGCGCTTCCTCGCGCACAGCGGCCCGGGCCTGTACGACATGAACGACGTCCTGGGACTGAACTGATGGAAGGCTCGGCCGGGCTTCTGGGCTTCTGGAATCAAAGCGATCTGATCAGCCGCAGCGTGGGCATGCTCCTGCTGGTGATGTCGGTGAGCAGCTGGGTGATCATCCTCTGGAAGGGCTGGCTGCTGCGGCGCGCGGCATTCGACATCGAGCGCGGCATCGCCTCGTTCTGGAGCGCCGCCCACGTGGCCGAGGGCCGCGCCCGGCTGCAGGCCGTCGACCGCGAAGTCGTGCTGCTGCCGTTGCTGGAGGCCGCGCTGCTGCAGCCGGCCGCCGGCACGCTGGAGACCCAGCCCGCGCTCGCCTCGCAGCTGACGCGCCGCCTGCGCGACGCGCTGCACGCGGGCCTGGCGCAGCTGCAGTTCGGCCAGGTGGTGCTCGCCTCCACCGGTTCCACGGCGCCGTTCATCGGCCTGTTCGGCACGGTGTGGGGCATCTTTCACGCGCTGGGCGGCATGGCCGAGGGCGGCGGCATGACGATCGACAAGATCGCCGGCCCGGTCGGCGAAGCCCTGATCTTCACGGCCGCCGGCCTGGCCGTCGCGATCCCCGCCGTGCTGGCGTACAACATCTTCGGCAAGCGCGTCGCCGCGTGCGAGGCCGAGCTCGAAGGCTTCGCGCACGACCTGCGCGAGATGCAGCTCGACGCCGAGAAATGACAACCCCCACGCTCCCGCTGGTCGCTGACACCCGAGGGGGAGCTCGGTTGGGCTCGGGTGCGACCCTCGCTTCCCGAGAGCTTGGCTTGATTGGTGCACTTCGTGCAGGGCGAGTCGAATGGCGTTCGGAAGACTAGAGCGCAGTCCGGCGTCGCAGCCGATGAGCGACATCAACATGACGCCGCTGATCGACGTCATGCTGGTGCTGCTGGTGATCTTCATGATCGCCGCGCCGCTGATGACGTCCAGCCTCAAGTTGGAGCTGCCCAAGGTCGCGGCCGCCACGAGCAACGACGGCGGCGCCGCGCTGGCGCTCGGGATCACCGCCGACGGCCACTTCCATGTCGGCGACAAGGAAGTCACGCACGACGACCTGCTGCGCACGCTCAAGCAGTCCGCCGCGCGCCAGCCCCAGCCCGACGTCCTGCTGCGCGCGGACCAGAGCGTGCCCTACGGCCGCGTCGCCGAACTGATCGGCCTGGTGCAGGACTCGGGCCTCACCCACATCGGCTTCATCGCCCAGCCCGCCCGGTAAGGCGGCGTTCAGGGGCGGGTCTGCTCGCGTGGATCCTGCGACTTCGCGCAGGATGACAGGCGGGGCGCTCCGCGATGCGCAGCGCCAGGCCGCGATGCGAAGCCGGCCAAGCCGCGATGCGAAGCCCGCCAAGCCGTCATCCTGCGCGAAGCGAAGCGGAGTCGCAGGATCCACCTTCGCCAAGGTGCCGGCGTTCAGGGGCGGGTCTGCTCGCGTGGATCCTGCGACTGCGCGCAGGAAGACAGGCGCGGCGCTCCGCGATGCGCAGCGCCAAGCCGCGATGCGAAGCCCGCCAAGCCGCGATGCAAAGCGTGCCAAGCCGTCATCCTGCGGCGAAGCCCGCCAAGCCGTCATCCTGCGCGAAGCGAAGCGGAGTCGCAGGATCCACCTCCGCCAAGGCGCTTGTGGCAGGCGGTCGCGCCCGCGTCAGTGGGCCGCCGCGCGTCACGCGCGCCCACGCCCGCGAGGCTCACTGCCGCCAGGCCGTCCAGGCCCGCTGCTGGGCGTCGATCGCGTAGATGCGGCCGTCCCACTTCAGCGTGGCGTTGAACGCGGGACGTTCGTCGGGGTGGCCGTCGTCGCGCGAGGCGGCGCCCGTGACCAGGAGATCACGGTAGCCGCGCGTGGAGGTCGGCGCCAGCGCCAGTCTCGCGGTGAAGTTCTCGGTGATGGTGAGGTCCGGTGCGCTCGAGTCGGTGCAGGCGGACTTGCCGCGCTGGATCAGCGCCCACTCGGACATCGGCAAGTCCTGCAGCACCGGCCGGATGAAGCGCCCCTGGGCCACGAACAGGCTGCGGCGCGCGCCCGAGCCCACGCCCGAGCAGCTGCGCGGCGCGCCGCTCGTCACGTCCAGGCCGAAGGCGCGCACGCCGGGCGCCAGGTCGTAGGCGGCGGTGTCCAGCCACAGGCTGCCCGAGACGATCTTCAGGCCGGGATCGCTGTCCATCACGCCCTTGAAGCTGGCACCGACGTTACCTGAGGCGTCGACCTGCGCGATCACCAGCAGCAGGTCGTCCTGCTGGCCGGAGCGGTAGGCTGCGGCGACCAGGCGCCCGTGGGCCGCCGGCGCGGCGCGGCAGGCGGCGGCGGCGACCATGGCGGTCGAATCCGCGTCGTGGCCGAGCGCCGGCTCCTTGAAGTTCGGCACGTTGACGAAGCGGCCGACCGCGGCCAGCGCGCGGGCGTCGCACAGCTGCTCCACCTGCGCCCCCACGTTCAGCTCGTGCTCGGTGGCCGCCCGGCTGGCAGACGCCGACGCGGCGAGCGCGACGGCACAGGCCGCGCGTGCGGCGACGATTCCCAACGACTTCATCTGTCCACTCCCGCTGCCCGGCCCGGGGCGATCCGGACGCGCCCTCCCGCCGTGGCGAGGCGCGATCATCGCGGACGCGGGGCTGCTCGTCCATGGGAACGCGGTAACGATCGGTCAGGCCCTGCGACAGGGCGTCACTTGCTCCATCGCCGCGACGCGGCGTCGAAGGCCTTCAGGTCGTAGGCGCTGCCGTCGTAGGGCACCGTCACGTGCAGGGGCTTGCGCGCGGGCTTGTGGTCGCTGCGGCTGGCGGTGACGGTCAGCAGGAGGTCGCGCCAGCCGGACTTGCCCGCGCCGCCCAGGGCGAGGGTGACGTCGCGAGCCTCGAGGATGGCCGTGTCGGCCTCGCGCTGGTCGGCGACGCAGCGCGGCTGGTTGCCGCGCAGCCACGTGAACTCGCTGACGTACAGGCCACCGAGCACCGACCGCAGCGCACGGCCTTCGCGCACGTACAGGGTGCGCATCGGCCCGAAGCCGCCGTCGCCGCAGTTGTCGTTGCCGCCGGCGATGTCGAGCCCGAACGCGCGCACGCCGGGAGCGAGCTGGTAGGGCGCGGTGTCCAGGCGCAGGCTGCCGTCGCGGACCTGCGTGGTGGCGTCCTCGTCGATGACGTCGCGCAACAGGGCGGCGACCTTGGCGCCGGACTCGTCGACGACGGCGACCACCAGCGCCTTGGCGTCCTCCTGGTGCTCGTCCCAGGCGACGGCGGCCAGCGTGAGGCGCGGGTCGTCCGGCGCATGCTTGCAGGCGCTCGCCCGGACGACGCCCGCCGGGTCCTTGCCGCCATCGTCCGGGGGCGACGCGAAATGGGCGACCTTCAGCTCGCGGCCGAGCAGCCCGAGCACCGAGGCGGTGCACGCCTGGTGCTCGACGGCCGCAGCCGGCAGGGCGTGCACGAGCAGGAGGGCGAGGGCGGTGGTGGACAGGAGGCGCATTCGGGGCACGGCGTGACGCGGAAGCCCGGAATGTAGCCTTGCGCGCCGGGCGCCGGCCACCGCCCCTCCTACAATCGGGGAATGAACGACAAGTACGTCCCCTCCGAGGTCGAGGCCGCCGCCCAGGCGCACTGGCAAGCCACCGATGCCCACCGCGTCACCGAAGACGCCAGCCGCGCGAAGTTCTACGCCTGCTCGATGCTGCCCTATCCCAGCGGCAAGCTGCACATGGGCCACGTGCGCAACTACACGATCAACGACATGCTCGCGCGCCAGCTGCGCATGAAGGGCATGAACGTGCTGATGCCCATGGGCTGGGACGCGTTCGGCCTGCCCGCCGAGAACGCCGCCATCAAGAACAAGGTGCCGCCGGCCAAGTGGACGTACGACAACATCGCCCACATGAAGGAGCAGATGAAGGCGATGGGCCTGGCCATCGACTGGACGCGCGAAGTCGCCACCTGCGACCCGACGTACTACAAGTGGAACCAGTGGCTGTTCCTGAAGATGCTCGAGGCAGGCATCTGCGAGCGCCGCACCCAGATCGTCAACTGGGATCCGGTCGACATGACCGTGCTCGCCAACGAGCAGGTGATCGACGGCCACGGCTGGCGCTCCGGCGCGCCGGTGGAAAAGCGCGAGATCCCCGGCTACTACCTCAACATCGTCAAGTACGCCGAGGAGCTGCTGTCCGCGGTGTCCGACCCCGGCGATCCGGAGTACCTCTCGGGCTGGCCCGAGCGCGTGCGCCTGATGCAGGAGAACTGGATCGGCAAGAGCGAGGGCGTGCGCTTCGCGTTCCCGCACACCATCCATGACGAAGCCGGCGCGCTCATCGGCGACGGCAAGCTGTACGTGTTCACCACGCGCGCCGACACCATCATGGGCGTCACCTTCTGCGCCGTCGCGCCCGAGCACCCGCTCGCCACGCACGCCGCGAAGGGCAACCCGCAGCTGGCCGCGTTCATCGAGACGTGCAAGGCCGGTGGCACCACGGAAGCCGAGCTCGCCACCAAGGACAAGGAAGGCCTGCCCACGGGCCTGACCGTCATCCACCCGCTCACCGGCGCGCAAGTGCCGGTGTGGGTCGGCAACTACGTGCTGATGACCTACGGCGACGGCGCCGTCATGGGCGTGCCGGCGCACGACGAGCGCGATTTCGCGTTCGCGAAGAAATACGGCCTGCCCATCAAGCAGGTGGTGGCCGTCGCCGGCGAGAGCTTCACCACCGACGCGTGGCAGGAGTGGTACGGCGACAAGCAGCGCGGCACGTGCATCGAGTCGGGCGTGCTGGACGGCTTCGGCATGAAGGACGCGGTCGGCCGCGTCGCCGAACTGGTCGGCGCCGCCGGCCTGGGCGAGAAGAAGACCACCTGGCGCCTGCGCGACTGGGGCATCAGCCGCCAGCGCTACTGGGGCACGCCGATCCCCATCATCCATTGCGACGACTGCGGCGTGGTGCCCGTGCCCGAGCAGGATCTCCCGGTGGTGCTGCCGGAAGACCTGATCCCCGACGGCTCCGGCAACCCGCTGAACAAGCACGCCGCCTTCCTGAATGTCGGCTGCCCGAAGTGCGGCAAGCCCGCGCGCCGCGAGACGGACACGATGGATACCTTCGTCGATTCGTCGTGGTACTTCATGCGCTACTGCGATCCGAACAACGACCAGAAGATGGTGGCCGAGGGCACCGACTACTGGATGCCGATGGATCAGTACATCGGCGGCATCGAGCACGCCATCCTGCACCTGCTGTACGCACGCTTCTGGACGAAGGTGATGCGCGACCTGAAGCTCATCAAGTTCAGCGAGCCGTTCAGGAACCTGCTCACGCAGGGCATGGTGCTCAAGGGCGCGTTCTTCCACAAGCCGGAGGATGCGGGCAAGAACTACTACTGGGAGCACGAGCTCGACGTCGAGCGCGACGCGCACGGCAACGTCGTGGGCGCGAAGCTGAAGGACGGCACGCCGGTCACCTGGGAGATGACCACGATGTCGAAGTCCAAGAACAACGGCGTCGACCCGCAGGCGCTGATCGACCGCTACGGCGCCGATACCGCGCGCCTGTTCGTGATGTTCGCCTCGCCGCCGGAACAGACGCTGGAATGGAACGACGCCGGCGTCGAGGGTGCCCACCGCTTCCTCAAGCGCGTATGGGGGTTCGGCGCCAGGCACGCCGACGCGCTGCGCGGCGCGGCCGACGCCATGGCCGGCCTCGAGCTGGGCGCCGACGCCAAGGCGTTGCGCCGCGAGGTGCACGTGCTGCTCAAGCAGGTCACCTACGATTACGAGCGCATGCAGTACAACACCGTCGTCTCCGGCGCGATGAAGTTGCTCAATGCGCTCGAGAGCCATGCTCACGACGGCAGCGCCGGCTCGGCCGCGGTGCTGCGCGAGGGCTTCTCGGTGCTGCTGCGTTCGTTGTACCCGGCCTGCCCGCACATCGCACAGGCGCTGTGGACGGACATCGGCTACGGCCAGGGCAGGGAGCTCGTGGACGCCGGCTGGCCGGCTGTCGACGAGGCTGCGCTGGTACAGGACGAGATCGAACTGGTGCTGCAGGTGCTGGGCAAGACGCGCGGCAGCGTGCGCGTGGCCGCGGGTGCCGACAAGGCCGCCATCGAGGCGATCGCGCTGGCCTCGCCCGAGGCGGTGCGCTGGATGGAAGGCCGGCCGGCGAAGAAGGTCGTCGTCGTGCCGGGCCGTCTCGTCAACATCGTTGCCTGAGCCCCGATGCGCGCGCATTCGCAGATCCGGCGCCGCCTGGCGCTCGCCGCCCTGGCGGTGGCCGCCGCCGCCACGCTGGCCGCGTGCGGCTTCCATCGCCGCATCGCGCAGCCGCTGAACTACGAGCGCATCGCGCTGTCGGGCTTCGCCGACCGCTCGACGATGGCCGATGAGATCAAGCGCGCGCTGCCGTCGACGGCCCGCATCGTCCCGGTGCTGGAATCGCAGGTGGTCGTCGAGGCGATCGAGGACACGCAGAAGACCACCGTCGAGGCCTCCACGGCCTTCGGCCAGGTGCGTGAACTGGAGCTGCACGTCAAGCTGCGCTACCGCGTGCTCGACCCGAACGGCACCGAGCTGCTGCCGCTGGCCGACATCGAGCGCTTCCGCGACATGACCTACGACGAGAAGGATGCGCTCGCCAAGGACACCGAACAGAAGGCCCTGTACCGCGACATGCAGTCCGACATGGCCTACCAGCTGATCCGCGTGCTGTCGGCGGTGGGAAAGCCTGCCGGCCCGGCCGCGCAGGCGCAGGCGGCGCGCGCGGCCTCCGCGGCGCTGGCGCCGGCGACGCCGCCCTCGGGCGTGTCGGCCGTCGAATGGGCCGCGTCGCAGGCGCAGGGCCACTGAGCGGCGCGCCGTCATGCAGGTCCGTCCCGAACAACTGCCCGACCACCTCGCGCGCGGGCTGCGCGACGTCTACGTGGTGCACGGCGACGAGCCGCTGCGCGCGCAGGAGGCCGCCGACGCGATCCGCGCCGCGGTGAAGGCCGGCGGCGCGAGCGAGCGCAAGGTGTTCGTGGTCAGCGGGGCGCATTTCGACTGGAGCGGCGTCATCGGCGCCTCGCAGTCGATGGGCCTGTTCGCCGACCAGCAGCTGATCGAGATCCGCATCCCATCGGGCAAGCCCGGCAAGGACGGCAGCGAGGCGCTGCAGGAGCTGGCCGCCGGCGCCGGCCCCGACAGCCGCCTGCTGGTGCACCTGCCCAAGCTCGACTGGCAACAGCAGAAAGCCGCCTGGTTCAACGCACTGGACGCCGCGGGCGTGAGCGTGGCGGCCGACGTCATCGAACGCAATGCCCTGCCCGCCTGGCTGGCCAAGCGCTTCGCGCTGCAGGGCCAGCGCGTGGAGGCGGGCGCCGCCGGCGAGCGGACGCTGGCCTTCATGGCCGACCGCGTCGAGGGCAACCTGCTGGCCGCGCACCAGGAGATCCAGAAACTCGGCCTGCTGTACCCGCCCGGAGAGATCACCTTCGCGCAGGTCGAGGACGCGGTGCTCGACGTCGCCCGCCACGACGTCTCGCGCCTGTGCGACGCCGTGATGGCCGTGCAGGTGCCGCGCGCGCTGCGCATGCTCGACGGCCTGCAGGCCGAAGGCGAGGCGGCGGTCTTCGTGCACTACAAGCTGTCGGACGACATCCGCGCCATGAAGCGCATCCAGGACGCGATGGCCGAGGGCAAGCCGCTGCCCATGGCGCTGCGCGAGGCGCGCATCTGGGGGGCGCGCGAGCGCCTGTTCGAGCGCGCGCTGCCGCGGCTGTCGGCGCCCATGGCCGCCCGCCTGGTCAGCGCCGCGAGCGAGTGCGACGGCGTGCTCAAGGGGCTGCGCCACCCGCAGTGGCCGTCCGAACCCTGGGACGCGCTGCGCCGCCTCGTGCTGATGATGCTGCAGGCGCTGCGGCCCGAGGGCGCGCAGGCCGGTCTGGTGCTGCGCACCTGAGCAGGCGGTGCAGGCGCCCGCCGATGGGCGCCGGCCTCTCCCGCGCGATGGACCGGTTTGCGGCGCGCACGACGATTGCCGCGTCGCCGTCGAGGAAACGCGCATGTCCCCCCACCCGTCCTCCCGCTGGCTCGCCCTGGTCATCGCCGGGGGGATCGCGTCGTTCACCGGCTGCGCCAGCCTTGTCCAGAAGGGCGAGGCGGCGCCGCTGGCCCCACCCGACAACTCCGATCGCGCAAGCGCCACGCCGTCCAGCCGCGTCGAGGTCGCGGGCCTGCCCGAGTGGCTGCGCATCCGCCTGGCCGACTACGACGCGCTGCCCGGCCCCGCCGCGCCGCGCGCCGTGTACGAGGTTCGCTACGGCGACGGCGTCGCCTACTACGTGCAGGCGGGATGCTGCGACCAGCTCGATCCGCTCGTCGACGCGCGCGGCGTCCTGCTGTGCCATCCCAGCGGGGGCTTCACGGGCCGCGGCGATGGCAAGTGTCCTGGCGCGTTGCCGCCGCAGGCCGATCGGCGCGAGGTGTGGCGGCATCGTTGACGATGCGGCGAGAGGCGCGCCACGGTGCCGCCAGGGCGCGCGACGCCGACCGCGCCTCGAGGCCAGGCCAGCCCCCTCGGACGCCAATCCGCCTTCCCGAACCCGCCGCTGCCACGTGGGCCGGTGTCAGCGCAGGCCGGTGGCCTTGCGCGCTTCCTGCAGGCTCATGAACGCCTTGCCGATGTAGAACAGCGCCAGCGCGTGGAAGGCGACGGGCATCCAGTCCTGGTACTTCAGGTAGATCAGGCCATCGAGGACGTACACGACGACGCCCACGGCGAACGCCCAGGTGCGGCCCTTCTGCGCCTGCTGGCCGATGAACCAGAAGCCGCCGATGAACAGCGCGTCGATGACGAGCGCGACGCCGATGTTGGACGCGAAGGCGCCGTGCGCGATCAGGGTGAAGGCCAGTCCCAGCACGAAGTTGACGTTGGCGTGCGCCAGGTCGCAGGCGACGTTGACGGCCGACAGTCCGGCGATCCACCAGAACCAGCGCGCGCCGGAAAGGAAGCCGGGCAGGCGCTGCGCCAGTTCCTCGACGCTGGCCGGCGCGGCGGGGCCCGCGCTGGCGGCGGTGAGCGTGGAATCGGTCATGGGGTGTCCTCCTCGATGCGGCACCTGGCCGCGGTTGGCATGCCGCGTGATCGCGGTCGTGTGGTGAGTCGGCCATGCGTCTGCCCGCATCGCCGCAGCGGACTCTAGCAACGCCAGCCGGAAAGCGGTACCGGGGATTTCGCGGGCCGCCTGCGCCGGGCTCAGTAACCGCGCGATCGGTCGACGAGGTGCTGCGGGGCGTCGCCGCAGCGCACCGCTTCGACGTTGGCCGCCACCACGGCGACCGCACTGCGCAGGTCCGTCTGCGCCGCCGCGTGCGGCCATACCGTGATGCGCGGATGGAACCAGAACACGTGCGTGGGCGGCAGCGGTTCGCTGTCGAACACGTCGAGCACCGCGTGCGCGATGCGGCCGGCATTCACGGCCTCCAGCAGGTCCATCTCGACGACGTGCGCGCCGCGCGCCAGGTTCACCAGGCTCGCGCCCGGGCGCATCTGCGCAAGGCGCGCGCGGTCGAACAGGCCGCGCGTGTCGTCGGTGAGCGGCAGCAGGTTGACGACGATCTCCGCCGCGCCGAGCGCCGCGGGCAGTGCGGCCCAGCCCGAGCAGGTGGCCACGCCGTCGACGGCCTGCGCCCGCGCGCTCCAGCCCGTCACGCGGTAGCCGAGCGCGGCGAGCTGCTGCGCGGTCGTGCGGCCCATCTGCCCCAGGCCCAGCACCAGCACGACGACCTCGTCGGCGCGCTTCTGCGGCAGCGCGCGCCACAGCGCCTGGCGCTGCTGGGCGGCGTAGTCGAACGCGCGCCGGTGCAACGACAGCACGGCCCAGGTCGCCGTCTCGGCCATCGCGCGGTTCATCATCGGGTCGACCATGCGCGCGATGGGCACGGCGCGCGGCAGCGTCGCGTCCGCGAGCAGCCTGTCGACGCCGGCCCACAGCGACTGGATCAGCCGGAGCTGGGTGCAGTTCGCGAGCCGGCCCGGCTGCGGGTTGGCGACGACGGCGATGTCGGCCTCGCGCCAGCGCAGCGAATTCGTGCCCTCGACGACCGGGTCGATCCAGTCCTCGTGCGGCAGCGCATCGGTGAGCGCACGCCACCAGTCGGCGCGCTCGGCGCCGTCCATGCGGGCGTCGAACGCGATCTTCATGCCGCGGACGCCGCGACGAGGCGCTGCAGCGCGATCGCGACCGTCTGCGCGCGGATGGCAGCGCGGTCGCCGTCCAGGTGCAGGCACTCGGTGCGGCTGGCCACGAGCGGCGCGTCGCCGCCCGCGGGCAGGCCTTCCTGCGTCTCCCGCGCGTGCGCCCACGCGAGGCCCAGCCACACGGTGCCCACCGGCTTGGCCGCGCTGCCGCCGCCCGGGCCGGCGATGCCGGTGACCGACAGCGCGAGCTGCACGTGCGCGTGCGCGAGCGCGCCGCGCGCCATCGCGTCGGCCACTTCGGCGCTGACGGCGCCGTGGCGCGCGATCAACTGGGCGGGCACGCCCAGCAGGCCGGTCTTGGCGTCGTTGGCGTAGCTGACGAAGCCCGCGGCGAACCAGTCGCTGGCGCCGGCCGGTGCCGTGCAGGTGCCGGCGAGCAGGCCGCCGGTGCAGCTTTCGGCGGTGGCCAGGCGCCAGCCGCGGGCGCGCAGCGCGTCGCCGAGCGTCGCGACCTGCGCCATCAGTCCGTCGTCGAAGAAGATCATGGTTTGCAGAGACAGGTCGGCAACAGCGCCCAGACACCGAGCGTACAAGCCGCCGCGACGAGGTCGTCGAAGATGATCCCGAATCCCTGCGGCCAGCTCGGGAGGGCTCCCGGCTTCGGCTTGAACTGCGCATCGGCCCAGCCCACCGGCCCGCGCTTGACCGCGTCGAACACGCGGAAAAGGCCGAACAGGATCAGCTGGCCGACCCACGGGAGCCAGGACGGCGCGACCGGCATCCGCGGCACCGCCACCGCCAGGATGATCCAGAACGCGATGATCTCGTCCCAGACCACCGCGCTCGGATCCGACGTGGCCAGCGCGCGCGCCGTGTGCGTGCAGGCCCACCAGCCAATGAAGAAGCCGGCGACGATGATGGCGCACCATCCGGCGGTCGACGGCCCGGACAGGCGGTCGACGAGCAGCCACAGGGCCCATCCCGCGAGCGTGCCGAAGGTGCCGGGCGCCTTGGGCGCGAGCCCGCTGCCCAGGCCCAGCGCGATCAGCCGCAGCGGGTGCAGGCCCATGAAGCGCCACGTGGCGCGGCGCGGAGCGACGGCGTCGGCCATGGCGGTCAGGCGCTCAGGAAGTGGTCGAACGCGCGCTCGGTGAGCATGACCGGCGCGCCGTGGGCGTCGACGACGCACAGGCCCGCCGCGGCGTCCAGCGTGCCGATGCAGGTCACGGGCACGCCCGCGCGCTCGCCGGCGTCACGCACGCGGGCATGCGCGGGCGCGGGCGCTGCAAAGAGCAGTTCGTAGTCGTCGCCGCCCGCCAGCAGGCAGGTGCGTCGCCGGGCCTCGGTGCAGCCGGCCACGTGCGGACCGTGCGGGATGTCGTCCAGGCGCAGCGTGGCGCCGACCTTGCTCGCGCGCAGGATGTGGCCCAGGTCGCCGACGAGGCCGTCGCTGAGATCGATCGCGGCGCTCGCCACGCCGCGCAGCGCGATGCCCAGCGCCACGCGCGGCTGCGGGCGCTCCATGGCGCGGCGCACGTCCTCGAAGGCTTCGCCGCGCAGCGACGCCGTGCCGCGGAACGCTTCCAGCGCCAGGCGCGCGTCGCCGAGCCGGCCGCTGACCCACAGCTCGTCGCCGGGCCGCGCGCCGTTGCGCCGCAGCGCCTGGCCGGGCGGCACCTCGCCCATCACGGTGATGCCGATGTGGAGCGGTCCCGCGGTGGTGTCGCCGCCCACCAGCTCGATGTCGTGGGCGTCGGCGAGCGCGTACAGGCCGTCGGCGAAGCCGGAGAGAAAGGCCTCGTCGACGCGCGGCAAGGTC
This sequence comes from Vitreoscilla sp., assembly GCA_045810285.1. Lineage (GTDB taxonomy): Bacteria > Pseudomonadota > Gammaproteobacteria > Burkholderiales > Burkholderiaceae_C > Scleromatobacter. The sequence goes on from JBJMWE010000309.1 coordinate 12,426, forward strand.
AGCGACAGCGTGAACGCCACCGGCTCGGCGCCGCAGGCCGCCAGGTCCGACAGGTTCACCGCCAGCGACTTGTGGCCCAGCGCGTCGGGCGGCACCGTGCTGAGGAAGTGCCGGCCCTCGACCAGCGCGTCGGTCGACACCGCCCACTGCATGCCCGGCGTGGGCAGCAGCAGCGCGCAATCGTCGCCCCCGCCGAGGACGGCGCGGCGCACGGGACGGGCGAAGTACTTCGCGATGAGATCGAATTCACCAACTGCCATAAGCCGGCGATTGTCGCCCACGCATGTGGACACCCACGGTTGACGCCACCCTGGCGCGGGGCCAAAGTATTTGATTGCGGCATGACCCCATGCCATTCACGGCGCCTGGAGCCCCACGGCACGGCCCCGACGCCTTCCCGAACCTAAAATCGCCGCCCGCGCCGCTCTTCCCCCGCCACGCATGCGCACGCCGCGTGGAGAGACTCCGGGGACCGCGACAGCCTCAACTCAGGATTGCCGATGACCACTCAAGAAGACAAGCGCGCCGAGCTGCGCCAGGACGCGCTGAATTACCACGAGTTCCCGATTCCCGGCAAGATCGCGGTCACGCCCACCAAGCAGCTGGTCAACCAGCGCGACCTGGCGCTCGCCTACTCGCCCGGCGTCGCCGCGGCCTGCGAGGAGATCGTCGCCGACCCCGCCAACGCGTTCCGCTACACGGCCCGCGGCAACCTCGTGGCCGTGGTGTCCAACGGCACCGCGGTGCTGGGGCTGGGCAACATCGGCCCGCTGGCATCCAAGCCGGTGATGGAAGGCAAGGGCGTCCTGTTCAAGAAATTCGCCGGCATCGACGTGTTCGACCTCGAGATCGCCCAGAACGACCTCGACAAGCTGGTGGACTGCATCGCCGCGCTCGAGCCCACGTTCGGCGGCATCAACCTCGAGGACATCAAGGCCCCCGACTGCTTCTACGTCGAGCGCGAACTGCGCAAGCGCATGAAGATCCCCGTCTTCCACGACGACCAGCACGGCACGGCCATCGTCGTCGGCTCGGCGCTGCTGAACGGGCTGAAGGTCTGCGGCAAGCGCATCGAGGACGTCAAGCTCGTCGTCTCGGGCGCCGGCGCCGCGGCGCTCGCATGCCTGAACCTGCTGCTCAAGCTGGGCATGCCGCGCAGGAACATCTGGGTGACCGACCTGGCGGGCGTCGTCTACACGGGCCGCGTCGAGCTGATGGATCCCGACAAGGCCGAATTCGCGCAGGACACGCCGCTGCGCACGCTGGCCGAGGTGATGCACGGCGCCGACGTGTTCCTCGGGCTGTCGGCCGGCGGCGTGCTCAAGCCGGCGATGGTCGCCACGATGAACGCCAACCCGATCATCTTCGCGCTGGCCAACCCGACGCCCGAGATCGCGCCGGAGGACGTGCAGGCCGTGCGCGGCGACGCGATCATGGCCACGGGGCGCTCCGACTACCCGAACCAGGTCAACAACGTCCTGTGCTTCCCGTACATCTTCCGCGGCGCGCTCGATTGCGGCGCCACGACCATCAACGACGCGATGGAAGTGGCCGCGGTGCACGCGATCGCCGAGCTCGCGCAGGCCGAGCAGAGCGAGGTCGTGGCCGCCGCGTACGCCGGCGCCGATCTCAGCTTCGGCCGCGAGTACCTGATCCCCAAGCCGTTCGACCCGCGCCTGATGATGAAGATCGCGCCGGCGGTGGCCCAGGCCGCGGCCGACTCCGGCGTGGCCTCGCGGCCCATCGCCGACATGGCGGCGTACAAGGAAAAGCTGCAGACCTTCGTCTATGCCTCCGGCACCGCGATGAAGCCGATCTTCGCGCTGGCCAAGGTGGCGCAGCATCGCCGCATCGCCTACGCCGAAGGCGAGGAGGAGCGCATCCTGCGCGCCGTGCAGGTGGTGGTGGACGAGAACATCGCGCGGCCCGTGCTCATCGGCCGCCCGGCCATCATCGCGCAGCGCTGCGAGAAGTTCGGCCTGCGGCTGCAGGAAGGGCGCGACTACGAGGTCGTCAACACCGACTACGACGAGCGCTTCCGCGACTACTGGCGCACCTACCACGGCATGACCGAGCGCAAGGGGGTCACCGCGCAGCTGGCCAAGATCGAGATGCGCCGTCGCCTCACGCTGATCGGCGCGATGATGCTGCACAAGGGCGAGGTCAACGGCATGATCTGCGGCACCTGGGGCTCCACCTCGAACCACCTGCTCTACATCGACCAGGTGATCGGCAAGCGCCCGGGCGTCAACGTCTATGCCGCGATGAACGGGCTGATCCTGCCCGGCCGCCAGCTGTTCCTCGTCGACACCCATGTCAACGCCGACCCGGGCGCGGCGCAGCTGGCCGAGATCACCATCATGGCCGCCGAGGAGATGAAGCGCCTGGGCATCGTGCCGAAGGCCGCGCTGCTGTCGCACTCCAGCTTCGGCTCCAGCAGCCAGCCCTCGGCGCAGAAGATGCGCGAGACGCTGGCGCTGCTGCGCGAGCAGGCGCCGTGGCTCGAGGTGGACGGCGAGATGCACGGCGACGCCGCGCTCGACCCGGCGTACCGCAACAAGCTGATGCCCAACTCCACGCTCACCGGCGAGGCGAACCTGCTGGTGATGCCCAACATCGACGCGGCCAACATCTCGTACAACCTGCTGAAGACGGCTTCGGGCGGCGGCATCGCCATCGGCCCGATCCTGCTGGGCGCCGCCCGTCCGGTGCACGTGCTGACCCCGTCGACCACCGTGCGCCGCATCATCAACATGACGGCGCTGACGGTGGCCGACGCCAACGCCGCACGTTGATCCGACGGCGCGCTCGAGGCGCGCTTGTAGGACAGCCGCGGTGCACCCGCGCGAGCCGCTATGCTCGCATCGCGACGACATGAAACCCATGTCGGGCTGCTGCATTTCCGGCCGCATCCGCTGCTCGACATTTGCCCCGCGAGGCCTGCGCCGGGCCTTTCCGCCCCCTCCGGCGACAGCATCAGGCAAGCCCCGAAGCGGGTATTTCGACATCGCGTCAGGCCACCCGGCTCCCGAGTCGACGCGGTCGATTCAAAGAGCAATCACTCACTTTCATACCCTGGATTGGAGGGCTCCGCCCACCTCCAGACTTGAGATTTCGAGGGGGTTCCGGTACCATTCGGGATTGGAATTTTCAGGGTTGCCTCGGAATCCGGTGCCGTTATCGCGAGCATCGCGCCGAGGCGAAGGGCCGGTCTATCCGCCGGAACGAACGGGTCGAGCAGTGGTGATCAACGAAAAGGACGTCGTGAAGAACGTCGACGCGGCCCCTTCGAAGGGCACGCGCGCTGGAGCCACGGCCATGCCGTCCTTGCGCCGCCAGAGGAATTCCGGCGCCATGTGGGCGCTGGTCCTGGCCGCCACGATGTCGGTCGCCGCGTTCGCGCCCTCCGTCTCGCACGCGAAGGATGCCGTCGGCCTGGGCGCCGACGTCACGCTCGCCAGCCTGCCGCCGCAAGCCCGGCGCACCGACCAACTGATTCATTCCGGCGGCCCGTTCCCGTATGCGAAGGACGGCGTGGTATTTGGCAACTACGAGAAGCGCCTGCCGCGCGAGCCTCGTGGCTACTACCACGAATACACCGTGCCGACGCCCGGCGCGCGCAATCGCGGTGCCCGCCGGATCATCTGCGGCGGCAACGTGCCGACGGAACCAGATGCCTGTTTTTATACCGAAGATCACTACAGCAGTTTTCATCGGATCGTGAAGTGATCGTCGGAAGACGAAGTTCTTGTGATTTCTGAGAGGAACGTGACCATGCAATTGCAGACCGTCCGTCCCAACATCGTTCAATCGATACGGGCGTATCGGGTCGAGGAATTGCTCGAGGCAGCGCAAGGTGCCGGACAGCATTTCCTATACGCGAACCTGACCACCGCGCAGTCCAAGCAGGACGTGCTCGAAGGCATTGCCGAGGCGTTCCTGTTCCCAGCCCACTTCGGCAAGAACCTGGACGCCCTGTACGACTGCATGACCGACCTCGTGCACAAGTCGGGCTCGCAGCCCGGCTTCGTCGTGGTGCTGGAGCAGTTGCCCGACAACGCACGCTTCGATCGCGAATCGCGGGAGCAGTTGCTCGACGTCTTCCGGGACGCCGCCGACTTCTGGGGGGAGCGAAAAATTCCCTTCCGGTGCTTCTATTCTTTTCAGTAGCCCGCTCCCAAGAAAACGGGTCATGGGAGCGGGCGGCAGAAGCGGCCCCGATCATCGAGAAGCCGGCGCCCAAGGCCGGCAGCAAGGCGAACGCGAATGCGACGTTCGGCACGAACATGCCGCTGATGAGCAGCGCGTTCGACACGGCGATGTGGCTCAACGCGGCTTGATCCGCGCGAGCAGCATCCAGCACGACGGGCCCCGCGGGGCCCGTTTTTCATCGTCCACGGGCCTCGTCGACCGTCGAGAAGGGGTCTGGCCTTTCCGCGAGTCGCGCCATGACGCCCGCGCGACGCGCGACGCCGATCGCGCTCAAGGACAGACCTGACACCGGTTCGCCGACGTCCACCGCGGTCACGCGCTTCCACCGGCGCCCTGCCAGACCTCGCCTCGCTGACGTTCGAGGTCAGGCCTGTCCACCCTCCGCGATTCGCGTGAGCTCTTCGATCGCCACCGTCGCACGGAGTGCGGAAAGGCCAGACCCCTCGGGTGGCCGGGCGCGGGCCGTTCTAGGCGTCGTCGCCGAAGTCGGCGGTGCCGGACGATTCGACGGCGCGAACGGCGTCGGGGGGCAGCGCCAGCGCCAGTGCGACGTACTCCTCCACCGGCACCTGCTCGGCGCGGCGCGTGCCGTCGAACTCGCCCGTCCACCCCTGCCCCGCGAGCCACTTGCCCAGCGTGGCGCGCAGCATCTTGCGGCGCTGCGAGAACGCGATGCCGACGATGCGGCCCAGCACGGCCTCGGAGACCGCCGCCGGCTGCGCACGCGGGCGCATGCGCACGATGGCCGAATCGACGCGCGGCGGCGGGTCGAACGCGTCCGGCGCGACGTCGAACAGGTGCTCGACCTCGTAGCGCCACTGCAGCATCACGCTGAGCCGGCCGAAGGCCTTGCTGCCCGGGGCGGCGGCCATGCGGTCGACCACTTCCTTCTGCAGCATGAACACCTGGTCGACCACGTGCGGCGCGGCCGGCATCAGGTGGAACAGGATGGGCGACGAGATGTTGTACGGCAGGTTGCCGACAACGCGGAGCGGGCCGCCCAGTCGCTCGGCCAGCGCCGCGAAGTCCACGCGCAGCACGTCGGACTCGACGACATCGAGATCGCCGCGCTGGCGCAGGCGCGCCGCGAGGTCGCGGTCGAGCTCGACGACCGTCAAAGCGTCGCAGCGCGCGCGCAGCGGGATCGTCATCGCGCCCAGGCCGGGTCCGATCTCGACCAGGCGCTCGCCGGGCTTCGGGTCGATCGCCCGGATGATGCGGTCGATGACGTCGGCGGCCGTCAGGAAATGCTGGCCGAAGCGCTTTCTGGCGATATGCGCAGCCATGGCGAAACCTTTTGTGAAGTCGATGCAGCGTCCCGGCCGGCCGCAGGCCCGACCAAGACAAGGGAGGCGAGGATCACATCCGAGCCGAACCGGGCTCCCTTCGGGGGCAGCGACCGGAGGGAGCGTGAGCGCGGTCTAGACCGGCGGTTCGCGGTATTCGATGAAGGCCTTGGCGCGCAGGTCGGCCACCCACTCGGCATAGGCCGGCTCGAATTTCTTCTCCTTCAGAGCGTTGGTGGCCTGCTCGCGCAGCGTCTTGGGGTCGACGGTGGTGTCGCGGCGATCCAGCACCTGGATCAGGTGGACGCCGAAGCGCGAGCGCACCGGGCCCGACAGGCCGCTGATCGGCAGCTTGTCCATCGCCTCCTCGAACTCG
>JBJMWE010000310.1:0-26228 GCA_045810285.1 Vitreoscilla sp.
ATTTCGCCCTTCACGTCGACCGTGATCTTCTTCGACAGGTCGCCACTGGCCACCGCCTTCGTGACATCCGCGATGTTGCGCACCTGCCCCGTCAGATTGCTGGCCATCGAGTTCACACTCTCGGTCAGATCCTTCCACGTGCCGGCAACACCCTGCACGTCGGCTTGTCCGCCGAGGCGTCCCTCGGTCCCGACTTCACGCGCGACCCGCGTCACTTCCGACGCGAACGAGCGCAGCTGGTCGACCATCGTGTTGATCGTGTTCTTCACCGTCAGGAACTCGCCCTTGACGTCGACGTCGATCTTCTTGGACAGGTCGCCCTTGGCCACCGCGGTGGTCACGTCGGCGATGTTGCGCACCTGGTCGGTCAGGTTGCCGGCCATCGAGTTGACCGAGTCCGTCAGGTCCTTCCACGTGCCCGCGACGCCCTTGACCTTGGCCTGGCCGCCCAGCTTGCCTTCGGTGCCGACCTCGCGCGCCACGCGCGTGACCTCCGCCGAGAAGTTGCCGAGCTGGTCGACCATCTTGTTGATGGTCTTGGCGGTGCGCAGGAACTCGCCTTCCAGCGGCCGGCTCTCCACCTCGAGCGCCATGCTCTTGCTGAGGTCGCCTTGGGCGACGGCGCCGATCACGCGCGCCACTTCGCTGGTCGGGTGCACCAGGTCGTCGATGAGCGCGTTGATGCAGTCGATGGATTCCGACCAGAAGCCGCGCGCGTCGCGCAGCGCCGCCCGCTGCTTGAGCTTGCCTTCCTTGCCGACCACCTGGCGCAGCCGGGCCAGTTCCTCGGCCATGGCGGCGTTGAGTTCCACGACTTCGTTGAACGCGTCAGCCACTCGCCCGGAGACGCCCGTCCAGTGCAGCGGCAGGCGGACGTTGGGATCACCCTTGCGCAACTGGACCAGCGCCCCCAGCATCAGTTGCATCTCGGGGGCCGTCTCCGCCGTGCTCGGGCGGGTCTCCATGATCGTCATGAGCGTCGTCTCCAGGGTCGCTGCCGAACCGCACACCACTCCAGGCGCGCGCGGCTCGTGGGAGAACTCTGCAGTTTCCATGCCAGACAAGTCCTACAACTCGCCAGGCTGCGCAGAGCTCTTTCCACGGGGCGTCAGCAGTCAGGGGCAGGGTTTTGGCATGGCTGGTGAACAATCGTCCAGCCCGGATGGATCGGTAGCTTTTACCGCAGGACTGCCGCGCACGAGGTAGTTCCTGTCGAGCGGCCAGGCCCGCTCATCGCTCGTGCAGCACCAGGTCGGCCGGCGGCGGCTTGGGTGCGTGGGCGAGCAGGCGCTCGTATTCGGAAATCACCTGCGCGCCCAGCAATACCAGCGTCGCGCCGAGCTCCAGGCTCAGCAGCACCACGATGGTCGTCGTCATCGAACCGTAGACGACGCCCACCTGCGACAGGGTGGCGAAGTACCAGACGAGGAAGTGGCGCGTGATCTCCCACAGCAGCACCGCCGAGACGGCGCCCAGGAGCGCCTGGCGGACGTCGAGCCGGCCTGGCGGCATCACCACGTAGATCGACGTCAGCAGCACGACCTCGCCGAGCAGGCCCAGCAGGTACAGCAGGACGCCGGAGAACCGGCCCAGCGAGAACTGGTGGCCGAACAGCGCGATCGAATACTCGCCCAGGTTTTCCAGCGCCCCCGCCACCACCGTGACCAGCAGCAGGCCGGCGGCCAGGCAGGCGACGTAGATGTAGGGCAGCAGCAGCTTCATGATCCACGAGCGGTGGCGGTGGACGATGCGGTGCACGAAGATCACCGACAGCGCGTTCTCCAGCACGGCGAACGCCAGGGAGCTGAAGAACAGCATGGTCAGCAGCAGCACCCAGCTGACCACGTCGCGGTGGTCGAGGAAGCCGCGCAGCTCGGCGACGACGGCGTTGGACTGGCTGGGCACCAGCCACGCGAGGTAGCGGCCGATGGTGGCCAGCAGCTCGTGCTCGGGGATGACGTGCGCCAGCGCGATCACGCTCAGGATCAACAGCGGCACGATCGACAGCAGCGCGTAGTAGGCGACGGCGCCGGCCAGCAGCAGGCCCTGGTTGGCGCGGAAGCCGCTCAGCACGCGCCAGGCGAAGGCGCGCGGATGCGCCAGGCATTGCTGGGCCGGCGTCATGTCGGGACGCGGCGCGAAGACGGACGCGTCCTTGCCGGCCATGGCGTCACTTCATCGCTGGGCGACGTCCTTGGGCGCCAGCGTCTCCGTCGACGCCACCATCGGCTGCGCACCGGCCGGCGTGCGCTCGAACACCTCGGCGAAGGACTTGCGCTCCGGGATCACGTAGGTCACGCCGGAACGCTTGCCGTACACCGGCGAGATGTAGGTGTCGAAGAACGCGATCGGGATGTTGATGCAGCCCCACGAGATGCGGCGCACCTTCGGGTTGGGCGACGCGAGGCGCTGCAGGCGGCGCTCGGACTTCACCTTGTTGATGACCCGGTGCATGGCCAGCGCGGCGTCGTAGTCCAGCCACACCACGTCGGTGTGGTCGGCGTCCAGGCCGGGGCGGGTCACGAAGCGGCCGGCGGCCGTCGTGCGCTGGTAGGGCTTGACCTTGTCGATGGGGACGTCGCCGATGCCCGGATAGGTATCGTCGCCGTGGGCGGCGCCCAGCAGGACGGGGGTCTGGTCGATCAGTTCGCCGGTGGGCTTGAACACGTACAGGCGGGCGTCGCGCTTGTCGAGCACCATGAACGGCATGCGGCCGTTGTCGTGGCGGGCCACCACCCAGTCGGCCATGTGGCGGGCCTCCGGCGTGGGCTCGACGGCCCGGAAATCGGCGGCGGTCAGCTCGGGCATGCCCGGCGGCGGCGCCGGTTCGGTCGTCGTCGCCTGCGGCAGGTTGCCGTGGGCGGTCCCCGGCCAGCGATCCTCGAGGATCGCCAGCGCGCGCTCGGCCTCGTGCTGGCGCGCCGCCTCGGCGGCGAGGTCGACCTGGGCGGGGTGCCCGCCGAGGGCGAAATGCAGGGCGACGATCGCGCAGGCGCCGGTGAGCGGACCGGCGACGCCCATGATCAGCAGGTCGCGCAGGCGCCGCATCAGGCGCTGGAAGAAGCCGTCGTCGCCGTAGTCGCGCGACGCGGCGGGGCGCGGCGGCGCCGGGGAATCGTAGGTGTTCGCGGTCATGGTGGGCCAGCCTCGGCAAGCGGCGCGCCCAGCCGGCGCGGCACGCGGCCTGCCGATGGGCGGCCACCATGCCGCGCCCGTCCGCCGTCCCCCGTTCCGGAGCGTCCCGCCCTGCCCCGGCGCCGCCCGCCGCACCCGAACCGGTGCCCGAAGGCCTGGTCTGGGTCAGCGACGCCGAGCCGGGCTACCGGCGCGTGCGGCGCGGCGACGTCGTGCACTACGTCGACGAGGCCGGCCGCCGGGTGGACGACGAGGCCGTGCTCGCGCGCATCCGCAAGCTCGCCATCCCGCCGGCGTACGAGGACGTCTGGATCTGCAAGCGCGCGAACGGCCACCTGCAGGCGACCGGCCGCGACGCGCGCGGCCGCAAGCAGTATCGCTACCACCCGCTGTGGCAGCAGCAACGCGGCGCGGACAAGTTCGAAGCCATGCGTGCCTTCGGCGCCGCCTTGCCGCGCATCCGCCGCGCGGTGCGGCGCGACCTCGAAGGCCGCCACGGCCGCGGCCCGACGCGCGAGCGCGTGCTGGCGACGCTCGTGCGCCTGCTGGACACCACCTTCATCCGCATCGGCAACGAGGAATACGCGCGCGGCAACGGCTCGTACGGCCTGACGACGCTGCGCACGCGCCACGCCGGCGTGCGCGAGGACGAGCTGCGCCTGTCGTTCATCGGCAAGAGCGGCGTGCGCCACGAGGTGACGCTGTCCGACCGCCGCGTGGCCGCCGTCGTGCGCCGCTGCAAGGCGCTGCCCGGCCAGGAGCTGTTCCAGTACGCCGACGAGGACGGCGGCATCCACCGGGTGACATCGGCCGACGTCAACGACTACCTCTGCCGCATCGCCGGCATCCGCGTGACCGCCAAGGATTTCCGCACCTGGCACGGCAGCGTGCTGGCGCTCGAGTTCACGCGCCTGGCCTGCAGCGGCGAACGGGTTCCCGGCGCGGCCAAGCAGGTGATCGCCCAGGTGGCGGCGCGGCTGCGCAACACGGTCGCCGTCTGTCGCAAGTCCTATATCCATCCGAAGGTGCTGGCGCTCGGCGAGATGCTGGGCGACGACGAGGCGCGCGCGTCGCTGCTCGAACAGCGCTGGGCGCGCGCGGCCGCGGGCGCGCACGGCGGCGCGCTGTCCGCCGCAGAGCGTCGTCTGCTGGCACTGCTGGGGCCGCTGGCGCCGCGGCGCGCGGCCCGGCGCCAGGCCGTGCCCGCCGGCGCCAATGGGAGCGCGGCTTGCCGGTCGACCGACGACCGGCCGGTCGCCGACGTGTCCCACCGCAAGGCCTCCCATGCAGAAAGTCTCGGATTTCATGACGCGCAACGTCCAGGTCGTCCGACCCGACGAGAGCCTGCAGCGCGCCGCGCAGGTGATGGATGAGCTCAACGTCGGCTCGCTGCCGGTCTGTGACCACAGCGGGCTCGTCGGCGTGATCACCGACCGCGACATCACCGTCCGCGCCACCGCCGCCGGCCTGCCTGCGGACACCCAGGTCAGCGACGTCATGACCGAGCACGCCCGCTGGTGCACCACCGAGCAATCGGTGCAGGAGGCCATGCAGCAGATGGCCGACGTGCAGATCCGCCGCCTGCCGGTCGTCGACGCGCAGCGGCGCGTGGTGGGCATCGTGTCGCTGGGCGATCTCGCCACCCGCCACCAGGGCCACGTCGCCGCCGCGCTGCGCCGCATCTCGGATCCGTCGCGGCCGGATCGCACACCGGACTGAGCCCGGATGGAGCGCGCGCGCCCTCGTCCCGGCCCGGCCCGCGCGCCGACTCCGATCTCGCCGCGCGGCCTGCGACGCCGCGCGGCGATTCCCGCATTGCCCTGACAAGAAGAACCGACCCATGGCCACCACCGCTCGACCCGTCCATCACCGCTGGCGCAACGCCGGCCTGGCCGCGCTCGGCGGGCTGGCCGCCCTCGTCGTCGTCGCGTGCGTGTGCGAGGCCGTCGAATGGCCGTTCCTGCGCCATCCGCTGGAGGCCAGGCTGTCGCGGATCCTCGATCGCCGCGTCGCCTTCGGCGACCAGTTCGGGGTGCGCCTGTTCGGCTCGATCCGTGCCCACACCGACGCGATGACGATCGGCCCGGCGCCGGACGGCGGCCCGACGCTGGTCGACGACGCCGGCAAGCCGCGCGATTTCATGAACGCCCGGCGCGTCAAGCTGGCGCTGAGCTACCGCACGCTGTGGCAGCAATGGCGCGGCACCGGCCAGCCGCTGGCGGTCAAGCTGCTGGACGTCGACGGCATCGAGCTGAACCTCAAGCGCAACGCCGACGGCCACGCGAACTGGCAGTTCGGCGCCGCCCGGCCGGCGACCGCGGCAAGTTCGCCGCAGCTGCCCACCTTCGAACGCCTGAACGTGCGCAACGGCGAGGTGCGCGTGGTCGACGAACCGCTGGAGGTCACGGCCGACGCCCACGTCGCCACCCGCGAGGGCACCGCCGAGGCGGCCGCCATCGCGGCCTCGGGCGCGTCGACGCCCCAGGTGCGCATCGCCACGGTGGGCACGGCGCCGCTGGTGAGCTCCGCCCCGCTGGCGGCCTCGGGCGGCACCGCGTCGCCCGCGCGGCAGGCCATCGCGATCGACGACAGCACGCCCGGCCTGCAGGTCGACGGCAAGGGCACGTACCGCAAGGCGCCGCTGCTGATCCAGCTGCGCTCCAGCGGGCTGCTGCCGCTCGCCGCGTCCGACACCGCGGCCATCTCGGTGCCGCTGTGGCTGGACGTGCACGCCGACAAGACCAGCATCCGCGTCGACGGCACCGCCACCGACCTGCTGCACTTCGGCGGCATGGACGCACGCTTCGTGGCCTCGGGCCCGTCGCTGGCCGCGGTCGGCGACGCGCTCGGCGTCACGCTGCCCACCACCGCGAGGTTCGCCACCCACGGCCGGCTGCAGAAGCATGGCGATGTGTGGCAGGCGGGCGTCGCCGCGATGGACATCGGCTCGAGCCGGCTGAACGGCGACTTCCGGTTCGACACGGGCCCGGCCGTCCCCGTGCTCACCGGGCGCCTGGGCGGCGCGCGCCTGGCCCTCGCCGACCTCGGCCCCGCCTTCGGCGCCGCGCCGCCCGATGCGCCCGCGTCCGCCTCGAACGCGAAGCCCGGCAAGGTGATCCCCGATCGCGAATTCGACATCCCGTCGCTGAAGATGATGAACGCCGACGTGCGCGTGGCGCTCGCGACGCTCGATCTCGGCACCGCCCGGCTCGAGCCGTTCAAGCCGGTCGACGGCCGCATCACGCTGCAGGACGGCGTGCTCGCGCTGAAGGACCTGCTCGCGCGCAGCTCCGCGGGCGAGGTGCGCGGCGCCATCGGCCTCGACAGCCGGCCGGCCGTTCCGAAGTGGGACGCCGACCTGCACTGGAGCGGCATCCAGCTCGAGCGCTTCGTCACCCCGCGTGACATCGCCGTGCGCAAGGACCAGGCCACGGGCGGCAAGCCCGATGTCGGCTACATCAGCGGCGCGCTCGGCGGCAACGCGCAGCTCAAGGGCGCCGGCAAATCCACCGCGCAGCTGCTGGCCTCGCTGGACGGCACCGCGCGCGTGTGGGTGCGCGACGGCACGGTGTCGCACGTCCTCGTGGAGGCCGCCGGCATCGACGTCGCGCAGGCGCTGGGCGTGTTCGTCAAGGGCGACGACAAGCTGCCGATGCAATGCGCCGTCGCCCAGTTCGATCTCGTCAACGGCAAGGTGATGCCCGAGGTGTTCGTCATCGACACCAAGGACACGACGATGCTGATCGACGGCGACCTGTCGCTGGCCACGGAGACGCTGGACCTGCGCATGACCGCGCACCCGCACGACTTCAGCCCGCTGGCGCTGCGCACGCCGGTGAAGGTGACGGGCACCTTCGACGCGCCGCACATCCGCCCCGAGGTCAAGCCGCTGGTCCAGCGCGGGGCCGCGGCGGCGCTGCTGTCGCTGGCCAACCCGCTGGCCGCCCTGCTGGCGCTGGTCGACTTCAAGCAGCAGGAGCGCGACGTGTGCACGGCGGCGGTCTCGCACGTGCCGGGGGCGGCCAGGGCCGGCGTGAAGACGGGCCCGGCCGAGGCGCCGCCGGTGCCGGCATCGTCGCCCAGGGCGAAGCTCGCGCCGCCGCGCAAGGGCGCGTGACCGGCATGGGCGCCCGCCGGCGCACGAGGCGCGCACGATGCTGACGTCGACGCTGCTGCTGCTGGGGGCCGTGCTGCTGGGCATGTGCCTGCTGGAGCTGCACGTGACGCGGCTGCCGCTGTCACCGGCCGTCGTCTACCTGGCCGTGGGCTGGATCGCGGGCTGGATGGTGCAGGCCAGGGTGGTGACGCCGCCGACGGCGCCCGCGCGCGCCGACATGCTGGTGATCATCACCGAGATCGCGGTGCTGATCTCGCTGTTCGCCGTGGGGCTGCAGCTGCGCCTGCCATGGACGCTCAAGGCCTGGCGCGTCGCGCTGGTGCTGGCAGGCGGCACGATGATCGCGACGATCGCGCTGGCCACGCTCGCCGGCGCCTGGCTGATGCCGAGCCTGGGGTGGGCCGGCGCGCTGCTGCTGGCGGGCATCCTCGCGCCGACCGATCCGGTGCTGGCGTCGGAGGTGCAGATCCGGTCGCGCGACGATCGCGACGCCGTCCGGGTCGCCCTCACCGCCGAGGGCGGCCTCAACGACGCCACAGCGCTGCCGGTGGTGATGCTGGCGCTCGGCCTGCTGGGCATCGGCGACCTGGGGACCGGCGGCGTGCGCTGGCTGTGGCACGACCTGGCCTGGCCGATCGCGGGCGGGGCGCTGCTCGGATGGGGCTTCGGGCGCGTGCTGGGCCGCGTCATCCACGCGCTGCAGCGTCACGGCCACGGGCTGGGCTGGGACGAGCTGATGTACCTGGGCATCATCACCGTCGCCTACGGCCTGTCGCGCCTGACCGAGACCTCGGCCTTCCTGTTCGTGTTCGCGGCCGCGCTCGGCCTGTTCCGGCGCACGCCGGGCGCGGTGGCCTCGCTCGCGCGCGCCGGCGTGGAGCCCGACGAGCTCGCCGATCGCCTGCTGGGCTTCGGCCATCGCTGCGGCCGCCTCGTGGAAGTGGTGATGGTGCTGCTGCTGGGCTTCGCGATGCCGTGGGTGCAGTGGCGCGGCGCGCCGCTGCTGTACGCGGCGCTGCTGCTGCTGGTGATCCGGCCGCTGAGCGCGTTCCTGACGATCCCGGCGCGCGCGCTGCCCAGGGCACAGCGCCGCATCGTGGCCTGGTTCGGGATCCGCGGCGTGGGCTCGCTGTTCTACCTGGCGCTGGTCATCGACTCGGGGCTGTCGACGACGCTGTCCACCGACCTGATGAACGCGACGCTGCCGGCCATCGCGCTGTCGATCGTGCTGCACGGGGTGTCGGCCACCCCGCTGATGGCGCTGTACCGGCGCCGGCGCGTGCAGGCCAGGCGCGACAGGCGCCGGCGCGCGCGCGGCCCGGCGGGCTGACCTCAGGCGCCGCCGTGCGCCAGGTCCGGGTCGGCCACCGCGGCGGGCGCCACCTTCACGCCCGGGCCCGGGCCGCCGCTGGGCAGGCCGCCGCCCTCGCCTTCCCAGGTCTGCACCTCCTCGGGCTTGGCGGCGGGCTTGGCCTGGTAGCGCGCGGCATGCACCTTGTTCACGCGCGTGAAGGCCGCATACGCGACGGTGATCAGGGCCAGGCTGGTGAGCAGTCTCATGTCGGTCTCCCCTTGGAGCGTGAGGTCGTGGGTCAATGGACGTAGTAGCGGCGGTTGTCGGCCAGCCAGCGGTCGTCGCCGAGGTTGGGCCAGGTCCGCGAGGTGAATCCCGGGGCGGCCTGCAGGCGCGCCTTGTCGATATCGAGGATGCGATCGTCCTTCGGGCCGGGCGCCAGCAGGTCCCACGGCACCGCGTGCAGCCGGTCGCCGACGCCCAGGAAGCCGCCGGTCGACACGATGGCCAGTCGGATCGCGCCGCGGTCGTCGACGACGATGTCGCGGATGTCGCCGACCTTCTCGCCGAACTTGGTCCTCACCTCGG
Organism: Vitreoscilla sp.; assembly: GCA_045810285.1. GTDB lineage: Bacteria > Pseudomonadota > Gammaproteobacteria > Burkholderiales > Burkholderiaceae_C > Scleromatobacter. The sequence continues at coordinate 9,135 of JBJMWE010000310.1, forward strand.
TGCCCAGGATCTTGCTGACCCGGTGGGCACTCTCCCAGTCGTGCCGCTCCGCGGGCGTCATGGCCGGCGCGCTGGCCTGCGCGCGCGATGCGGCAGGCGCGATCGACAGCAGGGCGACGAGCGAGACGGCCAGCAGGCCGCGGGCATGGGTCATGGTTCCTCTCGGATCGGGACAGGGGCTGCGACCAGGCCCCGCCGCGTCGCAGCAAGCGCCATGCCGGTCAGGCCGCCTGGCCCTCGCGCGGCTTGCGCCGGAACAGCTTGCCCAGGAGCGGCGCGAGAAAGGTCAGCACCGTGCCGGCCGTGCCGGGCGTGACGCCGCGGCGCCAGGATCGGGGCACCATCGGCCACAGCATCGGCAGCAGTCCGGCCAGGATCACGCCGGCGTCGCGGAACAGGTGCTCGAAGGTGCCGTGCGCCGTCTCGGGCGCCGGGGGCGCGGGCGGCGGCGCGTTCTTGCGATTCAGGTGGTTGAGCCACCAGGTGAGCGCGATGGTGCCCACGCCCAGCAGCAGGCCGCCGCCGGCGTGCTTGATGGCTTCGCGCTTCGCATGCCGCACGAGCGCGTCGGCGCGTCGGCGGATGCGCAGGTCGCGCGCGATGACGGCCCGCTCGGCCTGCGCGATCTGTTCGTCGAGGCTCGGTTCCCGGTCAGTGGCCGGGAGACGGCGCGGGTCAGCCATCGGGGTGCTCCGTTTCCTGCTGGCGGCGTCGTTCGCGCTGGCGCTGTTGCTGCAGTCCGGCGGCGTCCAGGCGATCCTGCTCGTGCTGGCGGTGCAGGTCGCCTTCCAGCTCGTCCGCGTCGGACAGCCGGCGCAGCGTGGCCGGCAGCGCCAGCAGCGGCGCGAGGCGCTTGACGCGCTGCACGCACCAGGCGGCAGCCGACAGGTTGATGAACAGCACCAGCGCCACGATCCAGGGCCAGGCGACGCCCAGCGCCAGGAAGGCGGCCGCCAGGCCCACCCAGAACGCCAGCCAGGCCGTGGCCACCAGGATGGCCGCGAGCAGCCCGAGGGCCACCATCTGGCCCAGCGCGTTGGTGGCGCGCCGCAGCTCCAGCGAGAGCAGGCGGACGCGGTCGGTCAGGATGCCCGGCAGGTCGGCGAACAGCGCACCGATGGCCTTGGGCAACGAGACGATCTCGTCGGGCGGCCCATCGGGCGGCGGTGCGTCGTCGGTCATGGGCGCCGTGTCAGCGGTCGTTGTTGCTGGCGGTGAGCCTGGCGATGATGACGCCCAGCGCCAGGGCGGTGCCGATGGCGGCGATGGGATGCTCGCGGATGGCGGTGCGCAGGCTCTCCGTCCACTCGTCCTTCAGGTCGATCGCCTGGTCGGCGCGTTCCTTGAGCGATTCGGCGGCGTCGTTGTAGGTGCCGCGCAGGCGTTCGACGGCGGGGATCGCCTTGTCGGCGATGCGGTCGACGGCCTCGTGGGCGCCCTGCACCACGCGGCGCATGACGTCGCGCTCGGCGTCGGCGGCCTGGTCGATGGCGGCATCCGCGGCGGCGGCCGCCGCACCCACCGGGCGCGAGCCCGAGCCGCCGGACGACGGCGTGGCCGGCGAAGCCGAGCTGGGCGAGGTCGTGCCGGCCTTGGGGAAGTTCGTTTCGGGCGTCGTGCTGGGCGAGTTGGCCATGGGATGGTCTCCGGTTGGACTTCGGACGGGCGTGGCGACCCGGTTCGGGGCGTACCGGCAACCCGCGTGCCGGCCGGCATGGCCGGCCCCGCGTCGTGCCGGGCCGAGCCGCCGGATACCCCAGGGGGCATCCGGACGAGGCGCGCGCCGGGCCTGCGGTCGGTTCTTGCGGGCGGGTCGTCCGGCTGCAGTTGACCACCGCCCCGGCATGCCGTCAAACCTGTCCGATCAAGACGAGGAAAAGGGCCCCGCGGGGCCCTTGCTGCATGAGGTGGCGACCGGTCAGTTGCGATCGGCCTTGGGCGCCAGCACCGGTTCCGGCGCAGGCGCCGGCGCAGCCGCCGGTTCCGGCGCCGGGGCAGGCTCCGTCACCGCCACGGGCGGCGTGACCGTGGTGCTGGTCGTGGTCTCGCGAGTCACGGAGACCTGCGTGTCGGGGCCCGGGATCGGCGGCGTGGCGTGGTCGCCGACGCTGGGACGCGTGATGCCGTCGACGACGCCGGTCGTCATCAGGTTGTTCTGCATGCCCAGCGGCCCGTTGGGCTGCTTGTCGGTGGGCATGACCGTGTCCTTGGGCTTGGCCAGTTCCACCACGCCGGTGGGCTGGGCGGGGATCACCTCGGTGGCGGTGTCGACCGTGGTGGTGGTGGTCGTCTGGTTGCCGTTGGCGTCGGTCGTCGTCGTGGTCTGCGGGTTGTTCGCCGGCATCGCGGCAGCGGGATCCGTCGTCGTGGTCGTCGTCGAATCGGTCGATTGCGCGGTGGCGAAGCCGACGGTGGCCAGCAGGGCCGAAGCCGCCAGGGCGGTGATGGACTTGTGCATCGGGGACATGTGTGAACTCCTGGTACGTTGGGGCGCCGAGGCGTCCGGATCGGATGCCGGTGACCGTATCCGCGATCGCCGGCTTGCAGGGTTCGAAAGGCAACGCGTGTGCCCATGGGGGCCCGTCACGTAGGACGTTGCGCCGTCGGCGCGTAGGCCGCCGTCAGTGCGTGGCGGCGCGCACGGCGTGGCGCCGTTCCTCGACGTCCGGCGTGCCGTCGTCGGGCGCGGACAGGCGCGCGCTGAGCTGCTGGCCGAGCGTGTCCATGTCGAGGCACGACTCGCGCAGCCGCGGGAACAGTTCGCCCTGCTCGTGCCGCGCATGGCGCTCCACGCATTCCGTCAGCGCGAGCACCAGCGCCTCGTAGCGCGGCTCGCGCGGATCGGTCTCGCGCAACTGGCGGATGATCTGGCGCGCGGTGGCGTGCTCGAGCTCGGCGATGTCCACCAGCGCGGACGCCTCGAGCGCGGCGCGGGCGGCCGGGAAGAACAGCTCCTCCTCGAGGGCGGCCATGCGATGGATCGCGCGGCACAGCGCCTCGGCCACCTGCTGCATCGCCGGGTCGCATTCGACATGGCGCGCGACGCGCCGGCATTCGTCGGCCAGCGCGCGCGTGTGTTCGTGGCCGTGCGACAGCAGCTCCAGCGCGTCCAGGCAGGGGCTGTCGCAGGGGGTGGCGGGAGCGGCTTCGCGGGCGGTCATGGCAGGTCACCGGGTTGCGTCCAGGGGGATCGGGGCACGAGGCACCGACCGGGATGGCCCTTCTGCGGCAATGGATGTGCCATGCCGCTTGCAGCAACGTTTACGCCGGTCGCATGCTGCCTGTCAAGACCCGCCCGACCCGGTGCGACCCCGGCGGGATCGCCATTTGCCGTCAGGCCCGGTTGGTCCCTTCCGGGCCCCAGAGGACAACAAAGAAATGACCGGATCCGATCGCTCGTTCCGCACCCTGCTCTCGCACGCCGCGGAATGGTTCCATGGGCTGGCCTGGACCCGGCAGGGAGGCACCGAGCAGGAGGAGGAAGAGCCGCTGCGCGCGGCCCTTTTCAGCAGCGACCAGATGGTGGCGCACGGACGGCAGCTGGCGGGCCGCCATCGCCTCGCGCAGCACCACCGGCCCGACAGCCTGCTGGCCCGGCTCGCGTCCAACCAGCGCGTGCTGGAGAACGTCGCGCGCCAGCTGCGCCAGGCCGTCACCGACGACCGCCCCGTGACGCCGGCGGCCGAATGGCTGCTGGACAACATGTACCTCATCGACGAGGAGGTCCGCACGGCCCGGCGCCACCTGCCGCACGGCTACAGCCGCGAGCTGCCGCGCCTGGCCGACACCGATCCCGAGCGCGACGGCACCATGCCGCGCGTCTACGACCTGGCCCTGCAGGCCATCGCCCACGCCGACGGCCGCCTGAGCCGCGGCACGCTGAGCCGCTTCGTGGCCGCCTACCAGACGGGCCAGCCGCTCAAGCTCGGCGAGCTGTGGGCGTTCCCGATCATGCTGCGGCTGGCGCTGATCGAGAACCTGCGCCGCGTGGCGGTGCGGGTGGCCGCGGCGCTGCAGGAGCGCGACCTGGCCGAGACCTGGGCGTCGCGCATGCTGCAGGCCGCCGAGGAGCGTCCCAGCGACCTGATCCTGGTGATCGCCGACATGGCGCGCGCCAACCCCACCATGAGCAGCGCCTTCGTGGCGGAATTCGCGCGCCGCCTGCAGGGCCAGGGCGCGGCGCTCGCGCTGCCGCTCACGTGGATGGAACAGCGGCTGTCGGACGAGAACGAGGCCATCGAGCGGCTCGTCGCCGTCGAGGGCCAGACCCAGGCCTCGAGCCAGGTCTCCGTGGCCAACAGCATCGGCAGCCTGCGCCTGCTGGGCGCCACGCATTGGCCGGAGTTCGTCGAGACCCTGAGCAGCGTCGAGCAGATCCTGCGCGAGGATCCGATGGGCGTCTACGGCCGCATGGACTTCGGCACGCGCGACATCTACCGCCACGCCGTCGAGAAGGTGGCCAAGGCCTCCGCCGGCGACGAGCCGGCCGTGGCGCACAAGGCGATCGCGCTCGCGACCGCCGCGGCGCAGCGCCTGGCCGCGCCGGCCGCGCACGTGGAGACCGACGGCGACGACCGCGAGGCGCATGTCGGCTACTGGCTGGTCGGCAACGGCCGACCCGCGCTGGAGACGGCGATGAACGCGCGCCGCGGCGGCTGGCTCGCCCGCCAGGGCCATTCGCCGCTGCCGGCCTACGTCGGCGGCATCCTCGCGTTCGCCATGCTGATGTCGCTCGGGCCCATGCAGCAGGCGGCGCACGAGCTCGACATCCAGCTGTGGACGCCCGGCGGCATCGCCCTGGTGCTGCTGCTGATGCTGGCCACGAGCCAGCTCGCGCTGGCCCTCGTCAACTGGATCGTCACGCTCAGCGTCACGCCCGAGGCGCTGCCGCGGATGGACTACACGATGGGCATCGACCCGCGCTCGCGCACGCTGGTGGCGGTGCCCACGTTGCTGGGCAAGCATGCCGACGTCGACACGCTGGTCGACGCACTCGAGGTGCGCTTCCTCGCCAACCGCGATCCGCAGCTGCAGTTCGCCCTGCTGACCGACCTGCGCGACGCCAGGCAGGAGACGCTGCCCGAGGACGCCGACCTGGTCGACTACGCCGAGGCGCGCATCCTGGCGCTCAACAAGCGCTACGCCGAGCCGGACGGCAACCAGCAGCGGCCGCATCCGTTCCTGCTGCTGCACCGTCCGCGCCGCTGGAACGCGGTGGAGAACACGTGGATGGGCCGCGAGCGCAAGCGCGGCAAGCTGGCCGACCTCAACGCGCTGCTGCGCGGGCGACCCGATGCCGACAAGGCCTTCGCGCGCATCGTCGGCGACACGCAGTCGCTGCAGGACGTGCGCTACGTCATCACGCTCGATTCCGACACGCAGCTGCCGCGCGAGACCGCCAGCGAGCTCGTCTCGGCGATGGCGCACCCGCTGAACCGGCCGCGCTTCGGCACGGGCGTGAAGAAGGACGTGGTGGTCGAGGGCTACGGCATCCTGCAGCCGCGCATCGGCCTGAACCTGCCCAGCGTCGGCCGCTCCGGCTATGCGCGCATGTTCGGCGGCGAGCCCGGCATCGACCCGTACACGCGCGCCGTCTCCGACGTCTACCAGGACCTGATGGGCGAAGGCTCGTTCGTCGGCAAGGGCATCTACGACGTCGACGCGTTCGAGCGCGCGACGCACGGGAGCATGCCGGAGAACCGCATCCTCAGCCACGACCTGATCGAGGGCTGCTATGCGCGCTCGGGCCTGCTGTCCGACGTGCAGCTGCTGGAGGACACGCCCTCGCGCTACAGCGTCGACATGGCGCGCCGGCACCGCTGGGTGCGCGGCGACTGGCAGCTGATCGGCTGGCTGCGCCGCCGCCTGCACGCGCTGCCGGGCGCGCCGCGCAATCCGCTGTCGGCGCTGTCGAAGTGGAAGCTTTTCGACAACCTGCGCCGCAGCCTCGTGCCGGCGGCGCTGATCGCGCTGGCGGTGCTCGGCTGGGCGCGGCTGCCCGAGCCGTTCATGTGGACGCTGCGCATCGTCGTCATCGTGGGCATCGTGCCGTTCGCAGCCCACGTGATGGGCCTGGCGCGTGCGCCGCTGAACTGGTTCACCGCCTCGCCCTCGCCGCGCCGGCTGATGCCCATCGCGTTGCAGCTGATGCAGCTGGTCCACACCCTCGCCTGCCTGCCCACCGAGGCCGTCGCCACGCTGGACGCCATCGGCCGCACGATCTGGCGCATGGTGCGCGGGCGCCGCCTCCTCGAATGGACGGCCTCGGCCGACGTGCGCCAGGGCCACCCGCCCGGCACGCCCGCGGCGTTGCGTGACACCGTGCGCGCGCAGTGGGCCGGCCCCACGGCAGCGGTGCTCATCACGGGGCTGCTGGCGGTCGTGCGGCCGTGGGCCCTGCCCGCCGCCGCGCCGCTGCTGCTGCTGTGGCTGGGCTCGCCGCTGATCGTCTGGTGGGCCGATCGCCCGCTGGCCCCGCCGCGCAGCGAGCTCAATGCGGCGCAGCGCAAGTTCCTGCGCCGCGTCGCGCGCCGCACCTGGGCGTTCTTCGAGACCTTCGTCGGCGCCGAGGACAACCACCTGCCGCCCGACAACGTGCAGCTGCACCCGGTGGCGCGCGTCGCGCACCGCACGTCGCCCACCAACATCGGCTTCTCGCTGCTGGCCAACCTCACCGCGCGCGACTGCGGCTTCATCACGCTGGACCAGATGCTCACGCGCATCGCGGCCACCGTCACCACGCTGGAGCGCCTGGAACGCCATCGCGGCCACTTCTACAACTGGTACGACACGCAGTCGCTGCTGCCGCTCGCGCCGCGCTACATCTCCACCGTCGACTCGGGCAACCTGGTGGCCCAGTTCATGACGCTGCGCATGGCCCTGCTGGCGCTGCCCGACGAGGCGCCGTTCTCGCCGCAGTGGTGCACCGGCATCGCGGACGTGCTCGCGCTCGTGCGCGAGACCCTGCCCACCAACACGCACCTGCCGCCGCTGGATCGCGCCGACCGCCTGGTGCAGGCCGCCTGCGCCGAGCTGCCCCTGTCCGCCGCCAGGCTCGCCCGCGCGCTCGAGAGCTTCGAGGAGGCCGCGCACCAGGTGCTGGCGGCCGTCGAGGGCGCGCTCGCCGGCGACGACGCGCGCAAGGACGGCGTCGACGACGGCGACACCGGCGAGGCGCTGCGCTGGGCGCGCGCGCTGGTCGCGCAGTGCGAGGCCGGCCGCGACGAGATGGCGGCGTTCTCGGGGCTGGCGCTGCCACAGCCCGACGACGCATCGCCCGCCGCGATCGCCGCCATGGCGAGCGCCCCGCTGCCCACGCTGGGCGTGCTGGCATCGCTGGGTATCGGCGAGGCCGCCATCTACCTGGATCGCATCCAGGAGCTGGCGCGCCGCGTCGACGCGCTCAGCGAGCAGGAACAGATGTTCATGTACGACGACCGCCGCCACCTGATGTCCATCGGCTACAACGTCGACGAACGCCGGCTCGACGCCGGCCACTACGACCTGCTGGCTTCCGAGGCGCGGCTGGGCATCTTCACGGCGATCGCGCGCGGGCAGCTGCCGCAGGAGAGCTGGTTCGCGCTCGGCCGACTGCTGACGGCGCACGACGGCAACCCGGTGCTGATGTCGTGGAGCGGCTCGATGTTCGAGTACCTGATGCCGCCGCTGATCATGCCCAACTTCGAGCAGACGCTGCTGGACCAGACCTGCCGCGCCGCCGTGCGTCGGCAGATCGACTACGGCCGCGAGCGCGGCGTGCCCTGGGGCATCTCGGAATCCGGCTACAACGCCACCGACACGGCGCTCAACTACCAGTACCGCGCCTTAGGCGTGCCGGGCCTGGGCCTGAAGCGCGGACTGGGCGACGAACTGGTGATCGCGCCCTACGCCACGGCCATGGCCACGATGGTCGAGCCGGTGGCCGCGTGCGCCAACCTGCAGCGCCTGTCCGCCCTCGGCGCGGCCGGCGAGTTCGGCTTCTACGAGGCCGTCGACTACACGCCCATGCGCGTGCCGCGCGGCCAGACCAAGGCCGTGGTGCGCTCGTTCATGGCCCACCACCAGGGCATGAGCCTGCTGGCCATCGAGCAGGCGCTGGGCCACTCGCGCATGCAGCAGCGCTTCGCCGCCGACCGCAGCGTGCAGGCCACGCTGATGCTGCTGCACGAGCGCGTGCCCAAGGACGTGACCCCCATCGTCGCCGAGGCCACGATGGAGCCGGCGGCGCCGCGCACGGTGTCGGGAAGCACCGAGACGAGCATGCGCGTGTTCACCGACCCGCTCACGCCCACGCCCGAGGTGCAGCTGCTGTCCAACGGCAACTACCACGTGATGGTGACGCAGGCCGGCGGCGGCTACAGCCGCTACAAGGACATGGCGGTCACGCGCTGGCGCGAGGACATGACGCGCGACGACTGGGGCAGCTTCGCCTACCTGCGCGACGTCGACTCCGGCGAGTACTGGTCGACGGCGCTGCAGCCCACGGGCCGCAAGGCGAGCGACTACCAGGCCATCTTCACCGAGGGCCGCGCCGAGTTCCGCCGGCGCGACGCCGGCGTCGACACGCACACGGAGATCGCCGTCTCGCCCGAGGACGCGATCGAGCTGCGCCGCATCCGCATCAAGAACACCACGCGGCGCGTGCGCACGATCGAGGTCACCAGCTATTGCGAGGTCGTGCTGCAGACGTCCGCGGCCGACGTGCAGCACCCGGCGTTCGGCAAGCTGTTCGTGCAGACCGAGATCGTCGACGGCCTGCCCGCCCTGCTCGCCAACCGGCGGCCGCGCGCGGAGAGGGATCCTTCGCCGTGGATGTTCCACCTGATGGCGGTGCACGCCCCGCGCGGCGTGGACAACGTCTCGCCGGTGACGCACGAGACCGACCGCGCCCGCTTCATCGGCCGCGGCGGCACGCTGCGCGCGCCGGCGGCGATGTTCGGCGGCGACGTGCTGTCGAACTCGGAAGGCTCGGTGCTCGACCCGGTGGCCGCCAGCCGCTGCGCCATCACGCTGCAGCCCGACCAGACGGTGATCGTCGACCTCGTGAACGGCGTGGGCGACCGGCGCGCCGACTGCCTGGCCCTGATCGAGAAGTACCGCGACCGGCGCCTGGCCGAGCGCGTCTTCGAGCTCGCGTGGACGCACGCGCAGGTGCTGCTGCGCCAGCTCAACGCCAGCGAGGCCGATGCGCAGATGTACGCGCGCCTGGCCGGCGCCGTGCTGTTCAGCCAGGCCGCGCTGCGCGCCGATCCGTCCATCATCAAGCAGAACCGGCGCGGCCAGTCCGGCCTGTGGGGCTACGCGATCTCGGGCGACCTGCCCATCGTGCTGGTGCAGGTCTCGGACGTCGCCAACCTGGAGCTGGTGCGCCAGCTGGTGATGGCGCACGCGTGGTGGCGCCTGAAGGGGCTGGCCGTCGACCTCGTCATCTGGAACGAGGAGCGCGACATCTACCGCCAGCGGCTGAACGAACAGATCATGGGGTTGATCGCGGCGGGCGTCGAAGCGCACGTCGTCGACCGCCCGGGCGGCATCTTCGTGCGCCACGCCGACCAGATCCCGCAGGAGGACCGGATCCTGCTGCTGTCGGTGGCGCGCGCCGTGCTGAGCGACCGCCAGGGCACGCTCGCCGAGCAGCTGAACCGCCGCATGCGCACCGAGCGCCGCACCGCGCCGCGCACCACGCTGCGCGCCGGCGGCCCCGAGCGCCGCCTCGCGCCGTTCGTGCCGACGCGCAACGCGCGGCCGGATACCGCCGCGTCCCCGCGCGTGCCCACCGGCGACCTGGCGCTGTTCAACGGCTACGGCGGCTACGGCAAGGAAGGCCGCGAGTACGTCGTGGCGCCGCCCACCGGCGTGCGCACGCCGGCGCCCTGGGCCAACGTCATCGCCAACCCGGACTTCGGCACCGTCATCTCCGAGTCGGGCGCGGCCTACACCTGGGCCGAGAACGCGCACGAATGGCGACTCACGCCGTGGCACAACGACCCCGTCTCGGACCCGAGCGGCGAGACGTTCCACCTGCGCGACGACGAGACGGGCACCGTCTGGATGCCGCACGGCGTCGCGCTCAATCCCGACGGCACGCCGGGCCGCGCCGCCGTCGCGCGCCACGGCTTCGGCTACAGCATCTTCGAGCAGCACGCGCAAGGCATCCGCAGCGAGCTGCGCGTGTTCTGCGCCATCGACGTGCCGGTCAAGTTCTCGATGCTCACGATCCGCAACGACTCCGGCCGGCCGCGCCGCGTCAGCGCCACCGGCTACGTCGAGTGGGTGCTGGGCGCGCTGCGGCCCGCGACGGCGCCGCACATCGTCACCGACCACCAGGAGGACGGCCCGGCCACCGCGCGCAATCCGTACAGCGGCGATCACGCCGACTACATGGGCTTCTTCGACGTCGACGCCGAGCACCAGGCCGCGGGCAGCATGACCTGCGACCGCACCGAGTTCGTGGGCCGCAACGGCAACCTGGCCGAGCCGATGGCGCTGCGGCGCGCGGGATTGTCCGGGCGCTTCGGCGCCGCGATGGATCCATGTGCCGCGTTCCAGGTGCCGCTGGAGCTCGCCGACGGCGAGTCGCGCACGATCGTGTTCCGGCTGGGCATGGGCAAGAACGCCGGCGAGGCGATGCGCACCGCGCTGAAGTACCGCGGCGATGCCGTGGCCGAGGCCGAGTTCGAACGCGCGGTCACGCACTGGACGAAGACGCTGGGCGCCGTCAAGGTGCGCACGCCCGACGCCGCGCTCGACGCACTGGCCAACGGCTGGCTGGTCTACCAGACGATCTCCTGCCGCCTGTGGGCACGCAGCGGCTACTACCAGTCGGGCGGCGCGTTCGGCTTCCGCGACCAGCTGCAGGACGCGATGGCCCTGGTGCACACCCGGCCCGAGCTGCTGCGCGCGCAGCTGCTGCTGGCCGCGAGCCGCCAGTTCGAGGAAGGCGACGTGCAGCACTGGTGGCATCCGCCGCAGGGCCGCGGCGTGCGAACGCACATCAGCGACGACTACCTCTGGCTGCCGCTGGCGCTGTGCCGCTACATCGAGGCCACGGGCGACGTGGCCGTCATGTCCGTGCCGGTGGGCTTCCTCGAAGGCCGGCCGGTGCCGCCGGACGCCGAGTCCTACTTCGACCTGCCCAACACTGCGCACCGCAGCGCGCCGCTGTACGAGCACGCCGCGCTCGCGGTCAAGCACGGCCTGCGCCTGGGCGCGCACGACCTGCCGCTGATGGGCGCGGGCGACTGGAACGACGGCATGAACCTGATCGGCGAGCACGGCAAGGGCGAGAGCGTCTGGATGGCGTTCTTCCTGTGCGAGGTGCTGCGCGAGTTCAGCAAGCTGGCGCGCCTGCGGGGCGACGACGCCTTCGCGCAGGCCTGCGGCGAGGCGCGCGACAAGCTCGCCGCCGCCGTCGAGGCCAACGCCTGGGACGGCGAGTGGTATCGCCGGGCGTATTTCGACGACGGCACCCCGCTGGGCACCGCCACGGGCGTCGAGTGCCAGATCGACTCGATCGCACAGAGCTGGTCGGTGCTGTCGGGCATCGCGCCGCGCGAGCGCGCGCGCAAGGCGCTCGACTCGCTCGCGTCGCGCCTGGTGGATCCGCAGCAGCGCATCGTCAAGCTGCTCGACCCACCGTTCAACGGCAAGGGCCCCAACCCCGGCTACATCGCCGGCTACGTGCCGGGCGTGCGCGAGAACGGCGGCCAGTACACGCACGGCGCGATCTGGGCCGCGATGGCCTTCGCGGCGAGCGGCGACGCCCGGCGCTCGTGGGACGTGGTCGACATGATCAACCCCGTCAACCACGCGCGCACGCCGGCGGAAGTCGCCGTGTACAAGGTCGAGCCCTACGTGATGACGGCCGACGTCTACAGCGTCGCCCCGCACCAGGGCCGCGGCGGCTGGAGCTGGTACACGGGGTCGGCGGGCTGGATGTACCGGTTGCTGGTGGAGGCCGTGCTGGGCCTGCGGCTGGAGGTGGTCGACGGCGAGGCCACGCTGCTGGTCGACCCGCGCATTCCCCCGCACTGGAGCAGCTTCGAGGTCGACTACACCTACAGGACGACTTTCTTCCGCCTGCAGTTCGACCGCACGGGCCACGACCGCCAGCCGCAGGTCACGCTCGACGGGCGCGCGCTGGGCTCGGACCGGCTGCCGCTGGTCGACGACGGCCGCCAGCACAGCGTGCAGGTGGCGCTGCCGTCGATGATGCCGGTGCCGGCGGGCGAATCGAGCGAGCTGCTGCTGTAGCGCGATCGCGCGGCGATCAGAATGGGGGTCCCCTATCTGGAATGGACCGCGATGGCTGCCACGTCGCAGCCATGCTGAACGCACCGGCGGCGTGAACGGCCGGCGATCCAGGCCGGCCGCGGTCTGGAATCGGTACCAGATTCGCGGCTGGCCCAAGTGGAAGCTTGCGGCGCGATGCCCGCAGGGCTGTCCCCGATGCGCTGCCATGGCCGCGCGGCTAGACTCGCGGCGCCCGAATACACGGGCGCGGCCGCCCCCGCGGTCGACAACGACTCGACCGAGGGAGACGACATGAACATTCTTCGCGCGCCGCTGGGCCGCCTCGCCTTGCTGCTGGCCACCGCCATCGCCCCCGGCGCACACGCCGCCGACGCCCCGCCCGGCCCGGAGAAGTTCTTCCAGCACCCGCGCATGGTTGCGGCCAGCGTGTCTCCCGACGGCAAGACGGTGGCCCTGCTCCTGGCCACCGATCCCAAGAGCCGCGTGCGCCTGGTCGGACTGGACGTCAAGACCGCGAAGTTCACGTCGCTGGCCGGCTTCGAGGACGCGGACGTCGCCGACTTCCACTGGGTCAACTCCCACCGCCTCGTCTTCGAGCTCGGTGATCGCGACTTGCCCGTCGGCGATCTGGACGCCGCCCCCGGCCTGTACGGCGTGAACATCGACGGCAGCGCGCTGCGCGAGCTCGTGAGCCGCCACGGCCACCCGTTCTTCCAGCGCGGCGGCGACCACTCCCGCGTGCTGCCATGGAACACCGGGTTCCTGCAGCCGGTGGACGGCGTCTCAGAGGACGTCTATGTCTACAAGGCGGAGGAGTACGACGAGAAGCACGCCGACTACCTGCAACTGCAGCGGCTGGACACCCTCCACGGCCAGGTGGCCGACGTGCCGACGCCGCCGCACACGTTCCAGTGGGTCTTCGACCCCAAGGGAGAGCTGCGGGTGGTCGTGACCGACAAAAGCAACCACAGCAAGGTGATGGCGCGCGAGCCGGGCGGCAAGGAATGGGCGACGCTGGGCGATTTCGAGCATTTCGTCGACGACAAGACGTTCAATCCCAGTTACATTGACCAGGAGGGCAGGTTGTTCGTGGAGACGCGCAACGGCAACGACAAGGTCTCGGTGTGGACCTACGACCTTGCGCGCCGCAAGCTCGCCGGCAAGCCCTGGCTGGTCTCACCGAACTACGACCTGCACCCCGAGTACATCAGCGTCGGCGGCAAGCTGGCCGGCCTGACCTTCCGCGCCGACGCGTACGTCACCCAATGGGTGGCCCCGGATCTCGCGGCCCTGCAGGCCCGCGTCGACAAGCTGCTGCCGTCCACGACCAACCACCTGAGCGTGGCCGCCGACGGCAACCTCGACACGGTCGTCGTGTACGCGACCTCCGATCGCGTGCCGGGGCTGTGGTTCCTGCTGGACCAGACCAAGGACAAGCTGCTGAAGCTGGGCGCCGCGATGCCCGACATCGACCCGAAGACGCAGGCGACGCTGGAACCGGTGCACTACGCTGCCCGCGACGGGCTGGACATCCAGGCCTGGCTGACCGTCCCGGCCGGCGCCGAGCGCAGGAACCTGCCGCTGGTCGTGCTGGTGCACGGCGGGCCCTACGTGCGCGGCCGCAGCTGGGACTGGGACGCCGAGACGCAGTTCCTGGCGTCGCGTGGCTACGCCGTGCTCGAGCCGGAGTTCCGCGGCAGCACCGGCTATGGCTGGAACCTGTTTCATGCCGGCTGGAAGCAATGGGGCCTCGCGATGCAGGACGACGTGGCCGACGGCGTCAGGTGGGCCGCGGCCCAAGGCATCGTCGATCCCCGGCGCGTGTGCATCGCCGGCGCGAGCTACGGTGGCTACGCGGTGCTGATGGGCCTGGCGCGCGATCCCGAGCTGTACCGCTGCGGCATCGACTGGGTCGGCGTCACGGACATGAACCTGATGTACACCGCCGACTGGTCGGACATGTCGGACGAGTGGAAGAAGTACGGCCTGCCGATGCTGGTGGGCGACCCGGTGGCCGATGCGGCGCAGTTGAAGGCGACGTCACCCACCAACGTGGTCGCCAGGATCCACGCGCCCATCCTGATGGCCTATGGCGGCAAGGACAGGCGCGTGCCCATCGAGCATGGCGAGCTGTTCCGCGATGCATTGAAGAAGCAGCCCGGCGCCAAGGTCGAGTGGGTGGTCTACGACAAGGAGGGCCACGGCTGGCGCTCGATGGAGACGCGGATCGATTTCTGGAACCGCGTGGCGCGTTTCCTCGACGTCAACATCGGCGCGCGCTGAATCCGGCGGGGCCTGCTAACGCGGAACGCCCTTGCGCAGGCGTTCCTTGACATCGCCGTAGCCCGCCTGCGCCTTGCCGCGGGCGTGGTCGATGAGGCCGTCGCCCTGCAGGCGGCGGTTGCCCGTCACGCGGCCGGCCACCCGCTTGAGGTCGCCCTTGACCTGGGCGATGCGGCCCTGCACCTGGTCCCTGTTCATGCCCTGCTCCTGCCCGCGCTCAGTGGAAGAAGAAGTACAGGATGACCAGCACGAAGACCGGCACGCCCAGCAACCAACCGACGAGATACTTGCCCATGGTGATGTCTCCTTGGATGTCGGCGGGCGGCACTCTCGGCATGGCGCCGCCCGGGACGGACCTGTTCTACGCCGCGATCAGCTCCGGATCAACTGTCCGTTCGCGTCGCGCCACGAATGCTCGAAGGCCAGCGCGTCGTCGGCGTTGCGCGGACGCACGCCCATGAGGATCGCGCCTTCGCGGATGCCCGATTCGTATTCGGCGATGCGCTCTTCGGGGATGCCCCAGCCGATCAGCGCGCCCACCAGCCCGCCGGCGGCGCCGCCTGCGCCCGCGCCGGCCAGCGCCGCGGCGATCGGGCCCGCGATCACCAGGCCCAGGCCCGGCAGCACGAGGCTGGTGCCCATCGCGGCGACGGCAGCCGTGATCGCGCCCACCGTGCCGCCGATCGCACCGCCGATGCCCGCGCCCTCGGCCGCCTTGGTGCCCAGCTCGGTCGCGACGGCGGCGTCCACGGGGAATTGGCGCGCGCGGGTCTCGTCGGACATCACGAGGTTGACGTCGTCGCGGTCGTAGCCGCGCGCGGCGACGGACGAGTAGGCGCGTTCGGCGCTGTCCCGGTCGGGGAACAGTCCGGTGACGAGTCGGGGATCAGCCATGGCGGTCTCCTGCGAAGTGGATGCGGTGGGCCGGCGGCCCTCGTCTCCGATTCAGCAAGCGAGGGGCCCGAGGCCGGCCCGCCGGCCCGCTTCAGCGGCGCTTGCGGCGTCCGGCCGCGATCGCCTTGACGAGCGGCACCGTCATCATCAGTGCCGCCGAACCGGCCAGCGCCATCGGCACGAACGAGTGCGTCCAGGCCATGGCCGCGGCGCCGGCGAGGATCGTGGCCTGGCCGGCGAGCCACAGACCGAACGGGCCGAGGCGGGAGGTGGGCTTGGTCATGGCGTGGCGGGTTCGGGCAAGGCTGACAGTCTCGCCGCACCCGGCGTGTGCGATCGGGCGATGAGCCGCCCGAACACCGCGCAGATCGCGCCGCGCGACGGGCGCGACGCTTGCCTCAAGCCCGGCGATGACCGCCTCGCCGCCCGCCTACACGCGCCGCCTCGTGCCGACGCTGCTGACCGCCACGCCCACCGCGCGGCGCGCGTTCCGCTGCCGCTGCGGGCGCCCCGTCTTCTTCCGCAACGACGTGTGCCTGGCCTGCGGCACGCCGCTGGGCTACGACCCCGAGCTCGTGCTGCTGCGCCCGCTCGCGCCCACGCGCGACCCGCAGGTGCTGCGCGCGATGCGCACGCGCGGGGTCGGCTCCACGCTGCCGCTGGGCACCTACCGCCGCTGCGCCAACTGGACGTCCGCCGCACCCTGCAACTGGCTCCTGCGCGACGATGACGCCGCGCAGCGGCAGCCTTTCTGCCGCTCCTGCCGCCTGAATCGCACGGTGCCGGATCCGACCGACCGCAACAACGCCGAGCTCTGGCTCAAGGTCGAGCAGGCGAAGCGGGCGCTGGTCTCGCAGCTGGTCGCGCTGAAGCTGCCCGTCGCCTCGCGCGTCAGCGAGGACACGGCGCATGGCGTCATGTTCGACCTGCTGCGCTCGCCCGCCGACGGCCCGCGCGTCATGACCGGCCACGTCGACGGGCTGATCACGCTGGATGTCGAGGAAGCCGACGACGTGCATCGCGAGACGATGCGCGCGCAGTTGGGCGAACCGTACCGCACGCTGATCGGCCACCTGCGCCACGAGATCGGCCACTACTACTGGCAGCGCCTGGTGCGCGGCAGCGCGTGGGAGGCGCCATGCCGCGCCCTGTTCGGCGACGACCGCGTCGACTACGCCCAGGCGCTGCGGGCCTACTACGCCGACGGCGCACCGCCGGACTGGAAGAACGCCTTCGTCAGCGCGTATGCCACGGCCCACCCGTGGGAAGACTGGGCGGAGACCTGGGCGCACTACCTGCACATGGTGGACGTGCTGGACACGGCGCGCAGCTTCGGCATGGTCGCCCACCACGACGAGATCCAGTACGAGCCGTTCACGGCCCAGGCGCTGCACGCCGACGACGCACCGTCCCCTCCCTCGGCCGACGACCTGGGCTTTCTCGCGATCGTCAACGGCTGGATCGAGCTCACCGGCGCGCTCAACGAGGTCACGCGCAGCATGGGCGAGCCCGACTTCTATCCGTTCGTGCTCTCCACGCCGGCGGTGCGCAAGCTGCACTTCATCCACGCGCTGGTCAAGAGCGAGGCGGGCGGATGGGCGCGGGGCGGTTCGCCGACGGGCGCGGGCGGCGTCGCGGACGGCGACGGGTCGTCCACCGGCGCCG